>CAYQRX010000020.1:0-21298 GCA_964419865.1 uncultured Hyphomonas sp.
GGGGTGCGGCGGCAGCCGGAGACTTGCCCTGGCTCCGCACCCCGGCCGGTACCCGCCCTCGCCGAAACCCTCTGCCCCAGCGGCGAAAAGGCCCTTGCGCGCCCGGCTTGCGCCACTATTACGGGAGTCCGGAGCGTAGCGCAGTCTGGTAGCGCATCTGGTTTGGGACCAGAGGGTCGTAGGTTCGAATCCTATCGCTCCGACCATTTTCAGACAGGCGCAATCTCCTGTAATTCCTAGTGTTTTTCAAAAGATCCCCGATCCTACCCGAGTGTTCGGGACAGACGAGGGGCAGCCTCCGGACACAACAATGCTCAAGCTGTTTGCCGCGACCCGTGGAGGAGCGCGCGACCTGAATCACCTGGGCCCGTCTACACGTCAGGGCTGATCCTGCGCAGAGAGTCACGTTGGATAATCTGGAAATCGAGAAGGATACGGTAGGCTGTTTCCTCGCCGGCGCCACGAGCCTGGACCGCGTCTGCCAGCATTGAGACGGCCCGCGCAGCCATTTCGGCAATCGGCTGGCGGACAGTGGTCAGCTGCGGCCAGATGGAGGTGGCGACGCGGGTGTCGTCATAGCCAACGATGGAGAGGCTTTGGGGCACCGGCAATCCGAGACGGTATGCGGTCGTGATGGCGCCGGCGGCCATGTCGTCATTGCTGGCGAAGATCACGGTCGGACGCTGCTCGCGAGCTCTGAGAATTTCTTCGGCGGCGAGCATACCGGAACGGTAGGTGTAGTCGCATTTTGCGATCCAGCCTTTGTAAACAGGCAAATTGGCATCGCTCATGGCTGCCTGGAAGCCCTCCCAACGCGATTCGGCCGAGACCTGCCCGGCAGGGCCACGGATGAATGCGATGTGCTGATGGCCATACCCGATGATGTGGTCCGTCATCGATTTTGCTGCTGCGACATCATCTATCGCCACGCTACGCTCGGACGGCGAGGCCATTGCCGGGGCGATCAGGACGCACGGCACGCCGATGCGCGCCAGCATCGCAATCACTTTCTCGCTTTCGCTGAGAGGCGGCACAAGAATGACGCCGTCGAAGCCGATCCGGTTCAGACGATCGGACAGTTCACGCAAGGACTGATTTTTCTCGGCATCCGCAAGCGCTTCGACGAACAACTGGTGGCCTTGTGCACGGCTGCCCGCAAGCGCGCCTCGCAGAACCTCTCCAAGATAGCTGTCACTGGCATTGTGATAGATGATGCCGATGGAACACGACGTGCCCGCGGCCAGACTGCGGGCGGCAAGGTTCGGGCGGTAACCGAGTTCCTAAATTGCAGCTTCCACCCGCTCGCGCGTGTACGGACGGACGGACGCGCGCTTGTTGAGAACACGGGACACGGTCATTTGCGAGACATCCGCCAGGAGGACGACCTCGCGGATGGTTACACGCGCCTTGCGGGCTTTTTCAGGATTACCGGACATGGGCCTACCAGAAGGCTATGTAGATCAGCGCGAGGATGGCGATGACCGCGATGCCTGAAATGTTGAACACAGGGCTCGTTTTCAGCGCGATGTCGCCAAGCTCGACAGGCTGACCCGGTTTCGGTGGTTCCGTTAGTAGACTGACAATCATACCGAGGGCGACAATGGCCATGAAGACAAGCCAGATCCGCAGCACGAAAGGCATTTCCGGAAGGCCAAACTTCATCGCCAGACTGGCGAGGACCGAACCGATCAGGACGGCAAATGCGCCGGCCGTGTTCATCCGCTTGTAATAGAAGCCGAGGAGGAAGATGGCGACGACGCCGGGAGCGATGAAGCCGGTATACTCCTGGATTGTCTGGAAGGCGCTTTCCATGCCGCCGAGGAAGGGCCGGGCGAGGACAAGAGCGAGCAGCATGGCGGTGAGCGCGGCGATACGGCCAACGGCAACGTAATGGCGCTCCGTTTTGCTCCGGGCGATATAGTCGCGGTAAATATCCATCGTGAATATCGTGGAGATGGAATTTATCATCGAGGCGAGTGAGGAGATGATCGCTGCGATGAGGGCGGCAAAGACAAGCCCGCGCAGGCCCTCCGGAGCGAGCTTCATCAACTCGCCATAAGTACGGTCGGACTTCTCTTCCAATGCGCCGCCAGAGAGGACATTGTCCCCGGCGAGGACCAGCGCGGCGATGCCGGGAAGGACAACGATAACCGGCACCAGCAGTTTCAGCGCGGCGGCAAGCGCGAGGCCCTTCTGGGCTTCGGCGAGGTTTTCCGCACCGAGAGCGCGCTGGATGATGTACTGGTTGAAGCCCCAGTAAGAGAAGTGCAGCACCCAGAGACCGCCGAGCAGAGTCCAGATCCCTGGCAGGTCGGAATAGCTGGGATGATCGGGGCTCAGTATCATGTTGAAATGGCCCGGAACTTCGTCGGCGAGGCGGTGGAGCCCGGCGATCGGACCCGTCCCGCCACCGACAAGGTCCAGTGCGATCCATGTGATAATGAAGCCGCCGACGATCAGAATGATAACCTGTATGATGTCGGTGAGCGCGACGGCCTTCAGCCCGCCATAGAGGGAATAGAGCACCGCAAAGGCGGCAAGCCCGCACATGGCAAGGAAGACATTTGCGCCGGTGAGGCTTTCGATGGCGAGACCACCGAGCCAGAGGACGGCTGTGAGGTTTACAGCTGTGTAGAGTAGGATCCAGTAGACCGACATCAATGCCTTGACCCCGCCGCCATACCGGGTCTCGAGGAACTGGGGCATCGTGTAGATGCCGCGTTTCAGGAAAATGGGCAGGAAGTATTTGGCGACGATCAGCAGGACGATTGCTGCCTGCCATTCATAAGCGGCGATGGCGAGGCCAACCACAAATCCCTGCCCCGACTGGCCAATAATCTGCTCGGCTGAGATATTGGCTGCAATCAGCGAGGCACCAATCGCCCACCAGGGTAATGCGCGACCGGCGAGAAAATAATCCTCCGTACTCTTAATATGCCCTTTCGGCTCACGAGAAACCCACAGAGCTATCAGAAGCAGTACGATCGCATAGACCGCGAGGATGCCAAGATCGAGTGCGCCGAGATTCATGACTGTTCTACCCTGATGATTGATTGCGGAGAATTACCGGGCGGCGGACGTGCACGGCGTTGTCGGGCCGGCGGCCCGGACAAGGCGGATATCGGCAATGGCGAAGTCTGCTCCGCCTTCAGCGGCGAACTGGATACCCTTCCGGATGCGGCTGAGCCCGTCACCCGCATCGGCGAGGCAGGTGAGCGGGACGCGCTCCTCGCGCCAGTCGCCAGCCTCGATGCGGCGCAGTTCCGCCGCCTCGCAGCTTCCAACCGATTCGCATTCCGCGCCGAGCGTGAGCGTAAAAGCCTCATCTGCGCGTATGGCGAAGCCAAGGAGCAGCCCGGCCTCAAGTTCATCCGCCCAGCTGACGCTATCGCTGTCCGGGAAGAAAGCGAGCGCACCCGGACCGCTAAATGACAGGCTGAGGGCGTCTTCCTGCGAGAGATGGTCCGCCCGGCTGCCGGAAATCCCGGAAACATTGGCGCGCGCACCGCTGAACACGGAGGATTGCCCATCGGCGACCAGAAAGGCGCGCCATGGCGCCATGGAGCGTCCGCGCTGGAACACCAGGCCTGTGTTGCTCATCTGCTCGGGCTCGAGTCCGCTGTCCTCCGGAAGTCTTGCCATGGCACCGGGCGCGTCCGCATAGGAGAGCCCATAGCCAAGGGCAAACAGTGGAGCGTAGGGTTCCTCCCCGGCATTGTTTACAAACTGGACAGCCGTCGCCGGCCAGGAGAACGACAGGCGGCCTGTGAAGTCAAACTCCGGGGAGGTTCGGAACAGGACATCGGCAATGCCGGCCCCTTCCGTACCCGGAAGCCAGGCGGCGACAAAAGCATCCGAATTGTTGATCTCGGGATTGACCCAGAGCGGACGCCCAGAGAGGAACACCGAGACGACTGGAATGCCGCGCGCCCGGAAGGCGGCAAGGCGCGCTGTGTCGAAGTTATCCGTCTCGAACGCAAGATGATTTAGGTCTCCCTGGAACTCAGCATAGGGATCTTCGCCATAAACAGCGATCACAAGATCAGCTTCTGCTTCCGAAGTTCCTTCCGGGTCGAAGATCACGCGGCTGCCGCTGGCAGCAGCGGCTTCGCGGATCCCGGCGAGAATCGTGTCACCATAAGGAAAGTCCGCATTCGAGTGGCCAGTGCCCTGCCAGGAAAGCGTCCAGCCACCGGATTGCTTGGCCATGCTGTCGGCTCCGTCGCCAACAACGAGAATGGTCTTGGCCGGCCCGATCGGCAGTGTGGCACGGTCATTCTTCAGCAGAACGAGAGATTGGCGTACCGCTCGGCGCGCTATGCTGCGGTGGGCGTGCGAGCCGAGAAGAGAGACGTCCCCGGCCCCTGGCCGCGCGCTAGGTCGAGGCTTCTCGAAGAGACCTGCGCGCACCTTTGCACGCAGGATGCGGCGAACGGCATCGTCGAGACGCTCTACCGGAACCTGGCCGCGCTGCACCTGGGAGAGCAGGCTTTCATAGAGTCCCTTCCAGCTGTCCGGCGCCATATACATGTCGACGCCAGCAAGCAGAGCATCAGGACAGTCGGTGTTCGTACACCCCGGGATCTGACCGTGGCCATTCCAGTCACCGACGACGAATCCGTTGAAACCCATGCGGTCCTTCAGGACCCGGGTCAGCATGTCATGATCGCCATGCATCTTGACACCCCTCCAACTGTTGAAGCTGGCCATGATCGACTGGACGCCCGCCTCGATGGCGGGGAAGTATCCGGCGGCATGGATGTCGCGCAATTCAAGCTCGGAGACGAGCACGTCGCCCTGGTCAATTCCCTCTGCAGTCCCCCCATCTCCGACGAAATGCTTGGCTGTGGAGATGACGCGCCCGGGTTCAAAAAAGCTGTCGGCTCCCGGACGGCCCTGAAGGCCATAGACAATTCGATCGGCATACTCTGCGACGATGGAGGGATCTTCAGAGAAACCCTCATAGGTGCGGCCCCAGCGGTCATCCCGCGGCACGGCGAGGGTGGGGGCGAAAGTCCAGTCATGCCCGGAGATGACCAGCTCGGCGGCGGTAATCTGCATGATCTGCTCGATGAGGTCCGGGTCGCGGGCAGCGCCGAGACCGATATTGTGCGGGAACACCGTCGCCCCGATGAGGTTTGCATGGCCATGGACGGCGTCAATGCCCCAGATGATCGGGACTGCAATCTCGACACCTTCCGGATCGATGGAGGCCTCAAAATACGCGTCAGCAGCCTCAAGCCAGGCGGCCGCGTCGGCATAGGGCTGAGGGCCGGGGGCGGAGTTGCCACCGCTGAGAACCGAGCCGAGACGATATTTTTTCACTTCCTCCGGAGTCACACTATCGCTATCAGCCTGGATGACCTGGCCGACTTTCTGTTCGAGCGTCATCCGGGCCATTATGGCCGTTACACGCGCCTCTACCGCGGGATCGAGTGCGGGCGGATTGAGGACCGGCCAGAGATCCGGATTGACACGTGCGGAGACAGTCGCAGTCGCCCGTTCCTCCGTATACGTTTCGGCCGGGTTCGCCGCGCAGGCGGCGAGCATGGTGGCTGACAGTGCGGCAGAAAGCGCCAGTTTCCGGCGCAAAAAGGTCGTCAGGAGCATGGGAGGATCCTCTGCAGGTTGGGTAGGTCAGGCGGTCACGGCCGCCTTGCAATAACTATCGAGATAGGCCTGATGCATGGGCAGGCCGGCAACCGTGCGGTTCACGTTTTCGGAGATGTGCGCGAGGAAGCGGCGCACTTCATCCGGGCTCATTGCATCTGCGACCGGGTGGTGGCCGCGCGGCAGGATGCCCTGGCCGAGCATGACCTGTGTCCACGAATTCTCGGCGAAGAGTTCGTCATTCGCACGGAATACCCGGCCCGTCGCGGCGAACAGGTCCATCCGGTGGCGTAGACCATCCGGTATGTCCATTGTGCGGCAGTGACGCCAGAAGGGCGTGTCGGTGCGATTGGTGAGATGATAGTGCAGGATGATGAAGTCGCGGATGTGTTCCATCTCGTAATGCGTCTGGCGATTGAATTCGCGCACATCGGAGGGGTTGACCGCGCCCCGCGGGAACATCTGCATCAGGCGCATCACGGATCGCTGGATCATGTGGATGCTGGTTGACTCTAACGGCTCGATGAAGCCGCTGGAGAGGCCGATGGCGATGCAGTTGCGATGCCAGTGAGCAATGCGGGACCCGGTCTTGAAACGTATGACGCGAGGCTCGGTCAGGAGGTCTCCTTCCACGGCGCCGAGCAAGGTCTCGCGGGCATCCGTCTCGCTCATGAAGCGGCTGGAGAAAACGATGCCATTACCGGTCCGGTGCTGCAGCGGAATCTGCCAGCGCCACCCGGCCCCATGGGCAATCGATCGCGTATAGGGCAAAGGCGGACGCACGGAAGCGGTCTGCACCGCAATGGCCCGGTCGCAAGGCAGCCAGTGTGACCAGTCCTGATAGCCGACACCGAGCGCCTCGCCGATAAGCAGCGCCCGGAAGCCTGTGCAGTCAACAAACAAGTCCCCCGGAATGACGGCGCCGTCCTGAAGGGTCAGACTCCGAAGATCGCCCTCCTCTGTCCGGCGCACCTCGGCGATGCGGCCTTCAATGCGGCGTACGCCACCCGCCTCGGCGAGTCGGCGAAGGAATACGGCATAGGCGGCCGAGTCGAGATGATAGGCATAATTCAATCCGAGGTCCGGCAGGTGGGCGAAGCGGCCAGCTTCTGCAGCCATCAATTCGAGGCAGTAGTCACCAAACTCTCCGGCCACACCGAGGTCGCGGCCGCGTTTCCAGAAGTGCTGGAACCCAGCGGTCCAGTGATCCTTGCCGGTGATCCCGAATGAATGGATGTAGCGGTGACCGGGTTCTGTCCAGTTCTCGAAGGCGATGCCGAGCTTGAAGGTCGCGCTAACGGCGCGCATCCAGGCGGCCTCTTCTATGCCGATCAGGCGATTGTAGGTGAGCAGGGTCGGGATCGTCGCCTCACCAACGCCGACAGTGCCAATCTCCTCCGATTCGACCAGCGTGATGTCGCAAACCCCGCCAAGAACCTTGCTCATCGCCGCGGCGGTCATCCAGCCAGCCGTGCCGCCGCCGGCGATGACCACTTTCTGCTTCTTCGGGCTCGCGTCAGACATCATTCACCTCAGCGGTTCAGACGATTCAGGAGAAAGGCGCGGACACGCCGGGCCATCTCATCCGTCATCGGATCGAGAATGCCGCGGGCGTGGGGCGGGATATGGCCGGCTGCGGTCTCCGGGTCGCTCCGGAAGACATAATGATCGAAAAGGTCGCGCCAGATCTCGCGCTCCGCAACCGGCAGGTCTCTCAGGGTCAGAATGGCGTGGTGAAGGACGTCCTGCGGCGTACCAAGCCAGGCAGGCACACTGCGCCACCAATAGTTCACGAGAATGTTGAACGGGGCTGTCGCCTCGACATGATGCCACCACATTGACGGGATATAGAGTGCGTCACCGGGCTCCAGATCGGCGACGGACGCTGCGGCCATTGCATCAGCGAAATGCGGAAAGCGGGCGAGATCCGGCGTGTGGAAATCGACGAGGCTGACCGGCCGGCCGGCCGGGGTAAGTTCGAACGGGCCCGGGTAAAGATTAGCAGTCTGGTCTGGCGGAAAAAGGACGAAACGGCGTCTACCGGCAGCGATACAGGCAAGGTTCATCGGCAGGTCGTTATGCGCAGCGATACGGCTGGGCGTGCCGATCCACAGGCTTTCAAGCGGGCGAATGCCTTCAAACTCGACCCGATTCTCCGTCTCGAACCCGGGCGCCGCATCCGGAATATCCGTCGACGCCATATAGATCAGAGGGGTCGGGTGTTCCCGTCCCTGCCGGTCCACTTCGCGCAGGAAGGTGGCGAAATGTGCCCGGCCGCGATCGACATTCAGTCCGGTGAAGTCATCATTGTAGAAGATCCGGCCACCGATGTCGGGCGTGCCGGCTACGATGGGTACGATGCGGCCCGCATCAAAGCACATGAGATAATCTAGCAGCGCCTGCGGCCCGGCGAGCGCAGCGCGGACAACAGGCCAGTCAGACACCAGGCCGCGCAGGATCGCAGGTCGGGTGCGGGCACCAAGGGAAGCCATGGCCGAGGGAGTAGGCGGCAGATGCAGCTCCTCCACGCGAGTTGCTTCATCCATCCAGCGACGGCCAGGCGGGGCAATCATGCTCACGAGCCTTCCCCTGGCCAGCGATTGCGGCGCTCAATGATCGACAGCATCTGAGACAGCGATGCGACAGCCATGTAGACAGGCTGAAGGGCCCCCGCCGCCTGCAGCCGGCCGAGTTGCTCTGCCGACAGAGCATATAGCGTTTCTTCCGAAATTGTATAATAGCCAGCGAGGCGGCCCTTGGTGCCGTCGTCCAGTTCGATATCGAGAGTGAAAGGCTCGATCAGACCGAGTTCGTCAAGGAGCGCGCAGAAGGGCTGAACCGACTGCTCACCGGTATGGATGTCGGACAGGAGCGCCGAGATATCGCGGAGAAGCGGTGCGTGACCACCATGCTCGAGAAAGAGATGCTCGCCTTCAGAATATGACACGCGCGGGTGATCAAGGTCGATATGGACTTCAAGGCGCGTCTCGCGGCCGTCTGCAGCCAGGCCAATGAGGAACGGAGCCATGCGGGCGGCCATCGGTATATATGGCGCGCCCCAGCGGCCCTCATTCAGAAAGAGGTTCTGTCCGGTTTCGAGCCCGAACAGCGCGACCGGTCGAAAGCCACCTGTCTGACCGCGAATGAAGACGATCGGATAATGCGCCTGCACATTCCGGAACTCATAGGGAAATACCGGCGTGTACATGATGGCGTCACCATATGCGGCGCCGCGAGCCGTGATCACTCGCAGGGCAGCATGGTCGATGTTGTTCAGCGGAACAGGGCGGGCCATTTTCTGCAGTGTCCTCGTCAGGCGCGGATCAGGCCGCGGTGGCAGATATGATGAATGAGATCACGGTGGTTCGGCAGGCCTGCCAGGAACTTGCCGGTGCGCGCTTCGATTTCGGCGAGGCAGCGTCTTGCGAGCGCCGGGTCTTCCCGGCGGCGGCGCCCAATCGTTGGCGGTTTGTGACCCATCCCATAGAGGATGTAGGCATAGCTCGCTGCAGGAAATATTTCTTGCGACTGAGGAAAATCCTCGCGCGACGGGAACATATGCCGCCAGCGGGACATGCCTTCTGAAAGTCTCTCCGGCCAGGTTGCCGGATCACGATGGGCTTGCCAGTAGGGCCCCGTACGCTCACTGAGTATATAGTGCAGTTTCAGAAACTCAGCGATGCGCTCCCAACGGTAAGCGGCACGGACGTTAAACTGCCCGGCGACTGACCCAAGCAGCGACTTGACCGGCGGCAGCATATCGCTGAGCTGAATGGCGGCCAGCTCGATCATGACGATGGCGGATGCCTCGAGCGGCTCGACAAAGCCCTGCGACATACCGATTGCCACGACATTCTCCGTCCACGGTGTTTTTCGGTAGGCCGAGCCGAAGGAGATGAGCCGGGCATCCGCGCCGGTCAGGCCGCAGCCGGGCGCGGTAGCCGCAAGATAGGCAGTGAGGTCGGCCCGGGCATCTTCCTCACTTCGGAAGCTGGAGGCGTAGACATGGCCAACGCCCCGCCTCGTTTGCAGGCCGATGTCCCAGATCCAGCCGGCGGGCTGCGCCGTTCCAATCGTCTGAGACGCGATGGGGGCGTCCGGACACGGATAAGGAACCTGCAGGGCAAGGGCGTGATCGTTGAAGAGGTAGCCCGAGAGATCCTGCAGCGACACGCCGAGAGCTTCGCCAATCAGGAGGCTGCGCGTGCCTGTACAATCGACGAAGATATCTGCCTCGATTTCGCCTGCAGTGGCCGTCGCCACGGCGGAAACACCGCCCTCGGAGGCGCGGATCACGCCGGTTACGTCATCTCTGATGTGGCGGATCCCGAGATGCCGGGTGCCATGTTCACAGAGAAGCGCGGCGAAGGCGGACGCATCGAGGTGATAGGCATAATTGGCGACGGCGGCATATTCTGGGGTCTGCGGCTGCTTCGGGCCGCGGTTAGCGGCACACAGATGAACCTGTGTGGACACCGCCGCCGCAAAGGGCGTTCCGGGCGGCGCTGCCAGCCAGAGCGCGGCGGCATTCACATCATCCGCAGGCGGCGGCGCATCGAACGGGTGGTAGTATGTGTCACCGGCCCCGCCGTTCAGCCAGCCATCAAACCGGGAGCCCTGCTTGAAGCTTGCCTGGCAGCGGCGGATGAACTCCGATTCGCTAAGACCAATTCTGCGGAGTGTATCACGCAGGCTCGGCCACGTGCCCTCGCCCACACCGAGGATCGGGATGCCAGGAGATTCAATCAGCGTGACCTTCAGGCCCTCGCCGGATGCGGTCCGATGATCGGCCGCAAGGATGCATGCCACGAGCCAGCCCGCCGTTCCACCGCCGACGATCAGGACATGGTTTACGTCGTTCTCCAGCACACAACCTCCCGATGTGTCGTCCGCCCTAGACCGGCAGCCTCTTCCTTTCGCGTCCTGACACTACGACATCCCGAAGGGGTTCAACAGCCTGGCCAGGGGCGCCGCGGCACCGGAGCCAGACCAGATGTGGCCTGCCTCCGGATTTCCGTGGCTGGATCAGAAACTGAAGCGCGCACCAATGTTGATCCGCCGCCCTGTCTGGGTAGCGAAATTGACATAAGCAGGGGTGCGCCCGATCACACGGGTCGTCTCGTCCGTCAGGTTGATACCTTCGACGAAAACTGTGAGCCCCTTGCGGATCTCATAGCTCGCATTGGCATCCCACTGGCCATAGGCCTCGACATAAAGCGGATTGTTTGGCGTGCCGCTGACCCCGATGGTGGAGGTCAGGAACTCATCGCGCCAGTTATAGGCGATCCGGGCCTGGAGGCCGTTCTTGTCGTAGAAACCGATAAGGTTGTAGCTGTCGCTAAGCCCCGTGAGGGCGAACTGCGGAGCACCGCTCGAGGGTACCTGAAGGCGGTCAAACTCCACATCACCACTGACGATGGTGTAGTTGGCGATAAAGCCAAAGCCGGTTTCACCGAAGAGGTGCTGGATTGCGACTTCCCATCCGTCAATTGAGGCGGCCTCCTGGTTCACCGGCGTTGCGATCTGGAAGCTCAGCAACGGATCTTCCCCGGCAACACCGAAAATGTTGCCCGTGAAGTTGCCATTGGAGTCGACGCCGGTGATCTCGAAGGTCGACGGATCGGCATTCTCGAAGATCCACTGGCGGATCGCGGCGAGGTCGTTCGTACCGAGCGCGGCGATAGCGGCATTGTACCGGGCGCCGCCAAAGGGCGTGTAGACCTGAAATGGAGTCTCGGTCACGACACCAGAGCCGATGAAGTTGTCGACATTCTTCTTGAAGTAACCGGCGGAGACGTAGGAACCGCGGTTGTAATACCACTCGGCCGACAGGTCGAAATTCTCCGAAACAAAAGGCAGAAGGCCGGTGTTGCCGTTGGAGCCGCTTCCGCCATCTACGCGGAACAGCTGGGCGACACTGAGACCGCCAGCGATGTCTCCATAGCCCGGGCGCGTCAGTGATTTGCTATAAGACGCGCGCAGGATGACATCTTGCATCGGGTCCAGGCGGAAGTCGATCGCCGGGAGCCAATAATCATACTCGCCGGAGAATTCCTGGACCTGCACATTGCCGGCATCGGTCAGGCCAAGGAGTGTGAACTCGTTGGCAGCAACCCAGGCCGTCCCGGTCGGTACCGTTACCTGCGAAGGAGAGACGACATCGGTCTTCTCATAGCGCAGGCCTGCCGACACGTTTGCCGGCATGGCGCCGAGATTGAACTCGGAATTCACCTGGAAGAACCCGGCAAGGCTTTCCTCCTCGATGCGGCGGTCGATCAGATAGTCGTCAGAGCGGCAAATGCCGTCGCCGCCGCATGCATTGAAAAAGGGCGCGCCACCGCTGTCGATGATCTGGACCATACGGTCGAAATCAAAGACGAGAAAATCCTGCTGCGTCAGATTCGATCCGCTGAAACGATTGAAATTCTTGGCCAGGTTAAGACGGCGGAAGATGTCGTCTGGCAGGTCAGCAGCCGTGCCGACGCCGCCCCAGGTATCACGCTGGGCATTGGCGAACGCGGAGCGCACTTCATTGCGCGTTGCAGAAACACCGAAATCGACCGATTTGATAAAGGACAAATCGAGATCATATGTCGATGTCAGCTGGATCTGGTCGATGTCCGTGCGGATCAGGCTGTTGGAGAAAACCGAACCGGTGCTGATCATCCGGGCCGGATCAATATCGGTGAACGGAGACTGGAAGCCGAGCGTCAGAGCCGGGAGCTCGTTTTCGAAATTTATCCCCTGGAAGCGGAGGGCAAAATCTGCGGTACTGATGACCGAGCTTGTGCCATAGGGGCTGTCCTGCCCCGATCTCGCCGATGAGGAGTGAACGTCGAGGACCACATTCAGGCGGTCTGTTGCCTGCCAGTCGAGGTTCAGGCCGACTGAATTATTTTCGCTCTTGGTTGCGTACTTGGCGCCGCCCATCGACAGGTCGGACCCGCCGGGTCCGAAATCCTCATTATAGAAAATCGGGCTTGCGATCGGACCGTCTGTCCAGGCGCTGGTCGTATCGCCATGGTTGAACCAGACCGACAGGTCAGAACGCTCTGTTGCGACCTTGTTCTGGGAGTAGAAGTAATCAAGTGTTGCGGTGAAATTGCTGGCCGGACGGTACTGCAATGCGAGCTGGCCATTGATCCGCTCCCTGTCCACATTGGTCAGGGAGTAGTTCATGTTCTGCGGGACTTCGTAGATATCGTTCGGCCCCGGACGATTTGTGACTTGGGTATCGTTCGGCGGCTGGGGCAGCGTGCCCCAATTGTTTTCAGAGCCGAGATAGGCCCCGCGCCAACCGCTGCTGGTCGCCGCCTGCGCAAAACCGGACTGCCGGTCCTGATAGCTGCCGACCAGGGCTACGCCAATTGTGTCATTTGCAAACGTATTTGAATAGATCGCGGAGATCTCAGGCGTCGCTTCCTTGCTGCCCAGATTGGTCACCGAGTCGTCGAAAACGGCCTTGGCACCAGCAGAGAAGCGCATGCCCGGTGCGTCGAGCGGGCGTGCCGTGCGGATATTGAGCGTCGAACCGATTCCGCCGGTCGGAAGGTCTGCGCGGCCAGTCTTGTAGACCTCGACCGAGGCAATGCCTTCCGAAGCGAGATTCCCGAAATCGAAACTGCGCGACGACGGCGCCCCGCCGGTGAGGAAGGCGGTCGGCATTTGCCGGCCATTGAGGAGAACGAGGTTGAAATCAGGCCCGAAGCCGCGGACCGTGACCTGGCTGCCCTCGCCATTGGAGCGGTTGATCGAGACGCCGGAAATGCGCTGCAAGGATTCCGCAAGGTTGGTGTCGGGAAACTTGCCCATGTCCTCGGCAGTGATCGCATCAACAACGCCTTGTGCATTGCGCTTCACATCCGACGACTGTGAGAGCGAGCTGCGGATGCCTGTAACGACAACCACATCCTGGCGAAGGGCATCGTCAGCCTGCTCCTCGGCCTCCTGGGCAAGCGCCGGCTGAGCCAGCGCAAGAATCGAAGCGCTGCCCAGAAGGGCCAGCGTATTGGTCAGTCTTCGTGCAGTGCGGTGGGGTTTCATCTTGGTTGCTCCTCCCAGTAATCTTATGATTCTTTCGTTTTGATCATTGCCCGCCGGCTATCCGCTGTCGGGCTCCCATGGCTCCAGCAGATCGCCCTGCCAGTCCGCCTCCGTCAGGCAGGCGCGGCCCGTTTCGGGATCTTCGGCGCATTGCTCCACGCGGACCCAGTCCACGAGCAGCTCCGCGGGAAAGGATGCGGGGTCAAACCCGCCGCCGGGTGAGCGTTCCGGAAGATTGCCACCCACAGCAAGGTTGAGGATCAGATAGAAGGGTTGATCGAAGGGCGCATTCGGCCGGCCGGCCGCTTCGGGCGCGGCAGTATGCCAGTCAGATGCTTCGATGCGCAGGATGAGCTCGTCATCGACAAAGGATTGTATCACGCCATCTGCCCATTCAAGGCTGTACACTCGCCACTCATCGGATGGGCCGGGCCGGCGCTCGCCGCGGCCTTTGGCGTACCGATACGTGTTGTCAGGGTAAAGACCACCAAAATGTACGGCAGAAGAGGTGCGCTGTTCTTCGCCTCCCGGGCAATCGACGCAAGGCGCGCCGAGATTGATCGCCTCCATGATGTCTATCTCGCCGGAGAGCGGCCAGACGCCATAGGCCGACTCAGCTGGCATCATCCAGAAAGCGGGCCATGTGCCGAGACCGGCCGGCAGTTTCATGCGCGCCGAAAAGCGACCATAGGTCCATTGGTGCAGTCCCCGGGTGCGCACCTTTCCCGAAGTGTAGGTCTGGGTAGCCTGGCCCGTATTGTCGGAATGGGTATCGGCTGGGTGGAGTGGACCGGTGAAGCGTTCCTGGCGCGCAATCAGGCGAAGCGCGCCATCCTTGACCTGGATGTTTTCAGGCCGGGCGGTATAGCACTGCCGCTCATTATTGCCCCCACCCCAGCAGGAAACCTCTGGCGCCCATTTGGTGCGATCAAGCGCCTTTCCGGAGAAATCATCGAACCAGACGAGGCTCCAGCCGCCCCCTGGGGACGCTGGAATACCCGCGACCGCAGCTCCTGCCCGCTGGCCCACGCCCTCTGCTGCAGAAAAAAAGCCGGTGAGACACAGCGCACCGAGAACACCCGGCCAGATTGTGCGATTCTGGTGTCGCATACCCTTCCTTCCCTTTTTGTGGAGGTTCTGGCAGCCGAGCGCGGCTCGCAACGCATTTGCGGCGAGCCGGGCGTTTCTTGCGATGAATGGGATGGCGCTGGCGGTTAAGTGGCCCTATTTGCGGGGGGCAAGCCCTGTGACAGCGGCCTTGAAGCTCCGGCTGGACCGGACGGTGACATCACCGGTCAGCCTCAGAATCGCTTCGCCTTTGGTGAGCAGACGTACTTCCCTGACATGGTCCCGGCAGATGATCGCGGACCTGTGCACGCGGACGAACCGATCGGCAGGAAGCTCCGATTCAAGCGAGGAGATGGTCTTGCGGATCACGGATTCCCGGCCGATTGAGTGGATCAGGGAATAGTCTCCAGCGGCCTCAATCCAGATCACTTCTGCATGCGGAATAACGAAGATCCGGCCGCCATCGCGAATGCGCAAAGCTGTCTCCAGGCCCGCCTCGCGCCCGGATGCGTGCTCTGTCTCGCCTTCACTTTCGCTCTCGACGATCAGCCGGTGAAACCTCAAAGCCCGCTCAACCGCTTTCTGGACGCGCAGCCGGTCAAACGGCTTCAGGATATAGTCAATCGCATCGATCCCGAAAGCTTCCACAGCATATTCGGGGTGCGCCGTCGCGAACAGCAGCAGAGGTTTCGGGCTGATCGTGATCTGTCCGAAGGCATCCACACCGCTCATGCCCGGCATTTCAACATCCATAACGGCAAGATCGACCCCCCCGGCATTGATGCTGGCAATTGCCTCCAGCGGCGTCTGGCAGGCCGCCACAATTTCCACATGACCGGTCTCAATAAGGAGTTCACTCATGAGCTCCAGCGCCGGGCGCTCATCATCGCAGACAATGGTCCTCAACATGTAACCACCTGTTTCAACAATCGGGTTTGATGGACTATGACAATTCAGTCGAATGCCGGATTACACCGGCCTTCGATCACCAAGCATCGAAAGATGAAAGAAAGCTGGTTTCATGAGTGTTGGAAAGCCCGAAACTGACCCGGCTACATTCGGCTCGACAGCGCGCCACTACTGGCTTCTTCAGATTGCAGGCTGGAGCGCAATGGCGCTTCTCAGCTTCCTGAGCCTGACAATCTGGTACAATCCGGGCGAGTGGCAGCCGGCGATGCACACGCTGCTGCAGTCGGTCCTGGGAATATTCATCAGCCATCCCCTCCGCTGGGTTGCATCCCTTACATGGTCATCCGGCTGGCTGGTACGGACGATCGCAAACGGCGCCGGGGTTCTGGTCGCCTCTCTCCTGTGGACGGCGGCACGGCTCGCAAGCTTCACGTGGCTCACAGGCGAAGTCATCCCCCCCTCGGACTGGGGCGGGTGGGTCTTCGCCTCAGTGATCGTGTTCGGTGCATGGTCATTCTGCTATCACGCTCTGAAATATTATCGTGCCTGGCTCTTTCAGCGCCAGTTCATTACGGAAGCCCAGAACGAACTCCTCAAGGCACAGGCATCGGCCCGCGAAGAAAGCCTGCGCCGGCTCGAAGCAGAGAAACATTTTCGTGAAACCCAGCTCCGTATGCTGAAGTATCAGCTCAGCCCACACTTCCTCCTGAACGCACTCAACTCCGTTTCCTACCTGGTTCACCGGGACAACAAGGGAACCGCTCTCGACATGCTGGCCCGCATCGGAGATTTTCTGCGCATCTCGCTGGAACATCATGATGAGCTTCTGCATACGCTCGACGAGGAACTCGCCACCCTCCAGCTCTATCTCGGCATAGAGCGGGTGCGTTTCGGGGATCGTCTTCAAACCGACCTGCAGATTGACCATGCTGCACGGGGAGTCCTTGTCCCAAGCCTCTTGCTGCAGCCGCTGGTCGAGAACTGCATCAAGCACGCTTTGGGCCGTCAAGCCAAACCGACCCTCATAACCGTCAGGGCGCACGTTGCTGGGGGTAGGCTGGAGCTCTCTGTTCAGGATGACGGGCCGGGCCTGACCGCAGCAGACCACATGGACAGCGAAACCGGCATCGGCCTGCTGAATGTTCGCCAACGGTTGATCTCCGCCTATGGCGATGCCTCAAGCATTGAAATGAAGCCGGCAGCACCTCAGGGCCTTATCGTGTCGATGTCGATCCCGCTCTCAACAGAAATTGCCGCTGATCTGGCCCACTCCAACGACAGCGCTCAAATTTCCGGATAGCAGGTCCGGACCAGAAGTCGTGTGTGAAACGGCGTACCGAATTGTCCTGTGATCCTTGGCGCTGCGATCGGGCGGACAGATGTGAGCTGGCCAGGACTTTCTGCCAGCGCGCGGAACGGCCCATGCCCTCTAGGAAGATTGCGGCCAGGACGCGCGAGGCGCCCCATCTTCGCTGACCTGAACGAGGGTTTTCCCGAATGTGCCGCCGGCCAGCATCGAGCGGAAGGCGCCCGGCGCGCATTCCAGTCCCTGATGGATATCCTCCCGGTAACGCACATGTCCATCCCGGAGCCATCCGGCCATCTCGGCAAGGAACCGGTCCTGGTGGCTGGCCACGAAATCGCCGACGAAGAGCGGATGGACCTGCACACTCCGTTCACTGAATATAGGCGCACCGGTCTCCTTCCATATATCGATAATATCACCGCTCGCCGCACCATACTGCGAGGCGAGGCCGCACAGGGAAATACGTGCATTGCGTTTGAGCAAGCTGAGCACCGTCTCAAAGACGGCGCCGCCGACATTCTCGAAATAGACATCAATGCCGTCCGGACAGGCCGCCTGCAGGTCTTCGCGAAACGAAGGCTCAAGATGCGAAACGCAGGCATCGAAGCCGAGCTCGTCGCGCACATAGGCGCATTTCTCAGCGCGGCCCGCGATACCGACCGTGCGGCACCCCCTCAGCTTTGCGAGTTGGCCAACGACTTGGCCAACGCCGCCGGAAGCCGCCGAAACGACGACAGTTTCTCCGGGGCCCGGATCGCACTGCACATAAAGGCCGGCATAGGCGGTCAGCCCCAGCATGCCGAGAACCCCCAGCGCGGAGGAAATAGGCGCAGCCTCCGGGTCGAGCCTGCGCGGATGCATATAGCCGAAGTCCGTGATACCTTCACCCGTGAGGCCAAAAGTCTGCCAGCCATTGGTGTTGAAGATGTAGTCGCCCGGCGCATAACCGGCCGCGCGGCTTTCCACGACCTGCGAGACCGTACGCCCATGGCAGACATCGCCCGGCACCTCCACGCCCCGGCGCCTGCGGCCCCACTGATAGGGATCAAGGGAGAGATAAATGGTCCGCGTCAGCATTTGGCCCGGTCCCGGCTCAGGCGCCGGGGCTTCGCGCCAGGCAAAATCTTCATCCGCAGGCCAGCCGCCAGGCGGCGTGCGGGCGAGAACCCAGTGGGGGTTTGTTCTGTCCAAGTCCTGCGCTCCGCAATCTGCCCTGTTCAGCGGCCAGGAGACCCTGCCCCGCCTCAGCCTGTCAATCAGTGCCGCGACGGCGCTCAGCGCCGTGGTCTGGCCGGCGGCACCGCCCTGACATCCACTTCTACGTAAATCTGACAACCGGCCCAAATACCCTAACTTGGTCAGAATTTGCGATCTGGACGTTGATCGGCGCCGTGATCTACGGTGCGGATATTGTCGGAGTATTCTGCGCCGGGCGAGCCAGCGCAGCCTCCTCAATCGCAGGAAAGCGACGGACAGATGGACATTCTTGTTTCACTCGCCCTTGGGCTCATCCTGCTGGTGCTCGGGGGCGAGAGCCTTGTCAGGGGCGCGGTCGTCATTGCTGAACGTCTTGGGGTCTCCCCCCTGCTGATCGGCCTGACACTGGTCGGTTTCGGAACCTCGACGCCCGAACTCGTTACGAGCCTGCAGGCAGCGTTTGCAGGCTCACCCGGTATCGCCATCGGAAACGTCGTCGGCAGCAATACCGCAAACATTCTGCTGATCCTCGGATTGACGGCCGTGATTGCGCCGGTGGCCGTGGCTAAGGAAACGTTTCGCAGGGACGGGCTGGTCCTTGCGCTCGCCACGGGCGCCTGCCTCTGGCTGGTTCTGTCCGGTTCGCTTTCAAGACCCTTTGGCGGCCTCTTCCTCGCCGGCCTCCTGGGCTATATCGCATTTGCTTACCTGCAGGATCGCCGGTGCCGCCCGGCAGCGCAACCGGCGCCTCACGCAGCGGATGTAACGCTTCCGGTGCCGGCCCGCTCGATCTGGTTCAATACCGGCCTCGTTCTTGGCGGCCTCGTCCTGACCATTCTCGGGGCCCGCTTCCTCGTCAGCGGCGCGATCAGACTTGCCAGTGATTTTGGTGTGTCGGAGACGATCATCGGCCTGACTATTGTCGCGGTCGGAACCTCCCTGCCAGAACTCATCACATCCGTGATTGCTGCGCTCCGCAATCAGGGCGACATCGCCTTCGGCAATGTTGTGGGCAGCAACATCTATAATGTTCTCGGCATTCTCGGGGTGACGGCGCTCGTCCGCCCGATCGCCGTGCCGGCCTCCATCGCAGCGCTCGACATCTGGGTCATGGTGGCGGCCACAGCCATCCTGTTCGTGGCGGCCGTGAGCGCCTGGCATATCCGGCGCTGGGAGGGCGCCGCGATGATCCTTCTCTACGGCGCCTATACAGCCTACCTGGCCCAACAGCTTTGAATGCTGGCATATCGCTACCAGCAAGCATATCCCAGCGGTCCGTTCGCGCCGTGACCCGAGCGGACGGCCAGGGGGATGCCCGCTGGCCGCGCTGCCGATATCCGGCATGCTCACCATGCCTATTGCAGACCAGCGCGAGCCTCGCTATCCCACCTTGATCATGGCTCAGGCGCTGGCCTATTGCTGGCTTGGCGTTTGGGACATGGCGTCAAGAGGGCTCGAAATCCACTTGATGGCCCCTTATTTAGAGCTAGTCGGGAAATCTCGGATGGAAGCGCGGATTTACAAGCCAGCGAAAAGCGCCATGCAGTCCGGCCGGGCCAACACGAAGGCTTGGGTGCTGGAGTTCGTCAATCCCGGCGCGCGCCGCCGCCCTGATCCGCTGATGGGCTGGACCAGTATCGACGATACGTCCGGCCAGGTGCGCCTCACTTTCGACACCCGCGAACAGGCCATCGCCTATGCCGAGCGCGAGGGGCTGAATTTCATCGTGGAAGAACCCCGCGAGCGCAAACGCCTCATCAAATCCTATGCCGACAACTTCTCGGCCGACCGCAAACAGCCATGGACACACTGAGCCTCACCGGGCTACTTCCCCGGTCAACGGCCCCGTAGCTCAGCTGGATAGAGCACTCGCCTTCTAAGCGAATGGTCGCAGGTTCGAGTCCTGCCGGGGTCGCCAGTGTCTTTTGTCCGACCCGGACACATAGGTAACAGAATGTTCCGGAGAGATAGGTTACACTTTCGCCCCGAACGGGTTATCGACAGTTTGTAGTGTCCTTGCCTCGAGATCAACATATCCGAGGTCATATTGCATGAACGAGACGAGCCAGATGCCATCGTCGACTTCTTTCAGGCCGACGCGCTGACCGGCGAGGACGGTGGAGATGTTGATCTTCTTCCGGTGCATGCACAGGCGTCCGCAGGCAGTGATCAGGGCATCGTGATCGTGGAACGGATACTCGATGTCCGGCAGGCCGCTGAAGGAACGCGGTGACGGGGTGTAGACGCTCGCCGGGCAAGCCATGGCGAGCCCTTCATGGGGCCGTTCGTTGTTGAACTCCTGGATGAAGTGATCGAAGCGGTCCTGCTGCTGGAGATGATTTGCGGCGGCGGGCTTTGTCGTCTCATTCTTCAGGGTGAGATGCATGCGTTCATGGCGGCCGTTCTGCTGAGGATGTCCTGGCCGGATGCGCTCGATGGCGATGCCAAGCCTCAGCCACCAGACCGAGAGACGGGAGAGATTGTAGAGCCCGTTGGGGCTGGCAAAGGGCACGCCATTGTCACTGCGTATGGCCTCCGGCAGTCCCCGCTCCTGGAAGAGCGTGTGGAAGGCTTCGATCACGCCGGCCTCTTTCGTGCTTTCAAGGGCCTCGCAGGCCAGGATGAACCGCGAGGCGTGATCGGAGACGGTCAGCGGGTAACAGTAAGCCTGGTTGCCGAGACGGAACTCCCCCTTGAAGTCGACGCACCAGAGGGCGTTGGGAACACTGCCGGATGACAGGGCGGTTCCCAATGCCCTGTGACGCGTCCTCTTCGCCTTCTTCACCAGCCCGTGCCGGTCCAGCACGGCATGAACTGTACTGATCGCGGGGATGCGCACATCCCCCGCCAGGCGCCGGACCAGGAGTTCCCGGATCTTGCGGGCGCCCCAGCTCGGCTTGTCCTGCTTGGCCCGGACAATCGCCTGTTCGATCTGATCCGGGAGCTGGTTGGCATACCGCACCGGCCGGCGCGACCGGTCGCACAGCGAAATCACCCCTTCTTCCTTGTACCGGTTGAATATCTTGTGACCCGTCTTTCGGGAAATCCCGAACTCACGGCAAAGATCACTCATCGCCTCGCCTTCCAGGCGGCGCGCTACAAAACGAAGTCGCTCATCCATCTTGGTTCCGTCCTTCCATGGCATCCCAACCTCCCGCCAAAGCG
>CAYQRX010000021.1:0-20968 GCA_964419865.1 uncultured Hyphomonas sp.
TCGAGACCATCCGCAACGACGGCAAGATCGAGGGCGCCGATCCCGGCATGGCGGCACTCACCGGCCGTATCGAGGTGCGTTTCGCCGATAGCGCCTTGGTCACGCAAGCCATCGACGGCACGCCTTGCGAGCTGGAGTTCGCCTACAGCCTCGGCGCGAACGCCAGTTTCACCTTCACCGCCCACGCCGTCTACCTGCCGGTCCCGCGGATCGAGATCCCGGGGCCGCAAGGCATCCAGGCGACCTTCGACTGGCAGGCCGCCAAAGCCACCAGCCCCGCCCGCATGTGCACCGCCGTCCTCGTCAACACCGTCACGGGATACTGATCATGATCCGCCTGAACCTCACCGCCACGCCCGAATGGCTGGACCTTGCCCCCGGCCTGCGCCTGCTGGTCGGCCCCCTGACCACCGCGCTGATGGTGTCCGCCCGCGCTGATCTGGCTGTGGAAACGCTCTCCGTAGGTGCGACCCAAGAGGAAATGGCGCTGGCCATGGCCAAGTCCGTGGCGCGGCGGGCGGTACTGGATTGGGAGGGTGTCGGCGATGATGCGGGCAATATCATCCCCGTTTCGCCGGAAGGCATCGACGCTCTTCTGGAAATCTGGCCGGTCTTCGAGGCGTTCCAGACGCAGTATGTCGCTCGTGGCTTGCTGCTGGATCAGGAAAAAAACGTCTCCGCGCCCTCGCCGACTGGTCCTTCGGCGGGGGCGACCGGTACTGCGCGGCCTGTGAAACCCGCTGCCCCGACTGCCCCGCAAGACTGAATAGGCCACAGACCGCCGAGGGCTGGCAGGTCTGGGATCTGGTCAGCCGCCTTGGCGGGCAACTGCGTGTGGTCCCCGGCGCCGTGCTCGGCTGGGACATGGGCGCTGCCCTCGCGCTGGCGCGGGCGCTGGGCATCAACACCCTGATCGCTGCCGAACTGCTGCCCGAGATAGAGGCGGTGATGATGCGCAAACTGAACGAACAGATGGAAGGAGGCCGCGATGGCTGAAAAGCGTGTGTCCGTCCGCCTCGTCGCCGAAGGCGGTCGCCAGGTGCGCGCTGAGCTGGAGGGCGTCGGCGAGGCTGGCGCGCGGGGCCTCGGCCGCCTGTCGCGCGAGATGGAACTGGCCAACACCCGGCTTGCAGGTTTTGCACGCCGGGCCGGGATTGCCATGTCTGCCGCCGCCGCCGCTGCCACGGCCTCGCTCGGCCTGATCGTCCGTTCCACTGCCGAGAGTGCCGCGCAAATCCGGCAGTTCGCACAGGTCGCCAATGCCACGCCCGAAGCCCTGCAGCGCTGGTCGGCCGGGGCGCGGACGGTTGGCATCGAGCAGGAAAAGCTCGCCGACATCCTGAAGGACGTGAACGACCGGGTCGGGGATTTCCTCCAGACCGGCGGCGGTCCGATGGCGGATTTCTTTGAAAGCGTGGCCCCGCAGGTGGGTGTCACCGCCGACCAGTTCGCCCGCCTCTCCGGTCCTGAAGCGCTGCAGCTCTACGTCGACACGCTGGAACGCGCCGGTCTCAGCCAGCAGGAAATGACCTTCTACTTGGAGGCCATGGCCTCGGACGCCACGCGGCTCCTTCCGCTCCTGCGCAATGGTGGGGCCGAGATGGCGCGGTTGAGCGACCAGGCGTCCGACCTCGGCGCGGTGCTGGACACGGATGCCATCGAGGCCCTTCGGCGCACCCAAGTTGCTCTTGGTACGATGTCCTTGGTGTTCGAGGGCCTGCGCAACCGGATCGCCGTCGCAGTGGCCCCATCGGTCGAGGCGCTGGCGAATGCCTTCATCGCCCTCGCGTCAGATGGCGGCATCCTGCGGACGGCCATTGATGCGCTGATCGGCAACCTCGGACGCCTCGCCTCATATGCCGCGACCTTCGCCGCCGTCATGGCCGGGCGCTGGGTGGCGGGACTGGCAGCGGCGGCCTTGTCGGTGCGCGGCCTCGCCACGGCGCTGGTCATCCTGCGCGGGGCGTTGATCCGCACCGGCATTGGCGCGCTGATCGTCGGCGCCGGAGAGCTGGTCTATCAGTTCTCGCAACTTGTCGCCCGGGTCGGCGGCGTGGGCGAAGCCTTCCGCCTGCTGGGCGATCTGGTGAAAGAAGTCTGGTCGCGCATCGGCCTGTCGCTTGACGCCGCATTCGCCAACATGGCTGCGGGTTGGGAGCGGCTGAAAGCTGCCGGGCTTTCGGCGCTGGAGGGCACGATCGCGGGCGTCGTCAGCTTCGGCGACCGGACGGCTGCGATCTTCCAGGGAGCCTACGACGCTGCGGTGGCAATCTGGGGCAGTCTGCCCGGTGCCATCGGTGACTTTGCCTTCCAAGCCGCGAATGGGCTGATCTCGGGCGTCGAGGCGATGCTGAACGGCGTCGTCACCCGGATCAACAGCTTCATCGAGACGCTGAACGCAGCCCTCGCGCTGCTGCCGGAATGGGCCACGGGCGAAGGCGGCGTGAGGATCGGCATCCTCGACCCGGTGGAACTGGGGCGTATCGGTAATCCCTTCGAAGGCGCGGCGACCGCTGCTGGCGCTGCCGCGGCGGATGCCTTCTCTGCGGCTCTGTCCCGCACCTACCTCGACCCGCCCGATCTCGGTCTCGGTGACATTGCAGACGATGCCCGCGCCCGGGCCGACGGCTATCGCGAAGCGGCAGGCATGCTGGCCGATGCCGCCGGTCGGCCCCTGGCCAGCTGGCAGGCGCTGAAGGCTGCCATGACCGGCACCGGTGCTGAGGCCGAAGCGGCGCTGGCGGATGCTGCCGGATCAGCCGACGCCCTCACGGCAGGACTGAACAACACCGCGACCGCAGCCGATGGCGCTGGCGGTGCGGCGCGCAACGCCGGGGTAGCGGCGGCAGCGGGCGCGGAAACGGCACTGACCGGCTGGGCCGCCGTCACTGCGGCGCTCGCCGATTATGCCGCCAAGGCGCGCGATATCGGCGGCGACATCGGCAGCACGCTGGTCAGCGCCTTCACCTCGGCCGAAAACGCCGTGGCCGACTTCGTGAAAACCGGCAAGCTGGATTTCCGCGATCTGGTCACGTCGATGATCGCCGACCTCGCGAAGCTGGCGGCACGACGCTTCATCCTCGGCCCCATCGCCAATGCGCTGTCGGGTGCGCAGGGCGGTGCGGGTGGCATCTTCGCCAACATCCTGCACGCCGGTGGCATGGTCGGCGCGCCGGGCCCGGGCCGCATGGTGCCTGCGCTGGCTTTTGCCAATGCGCCGCGCATGCATTCGGGCGGCTGGGCCGGGATCAAGCCCGACGAGGTTCCGGCAATCCTGCAGCGCGGTGAGCGGGTTCTGTCCCGGCGGGAAGCTGCGGGTTATGGCCAAGGGCAAGGCGCTGCCCCCAACATCTCCGTCACGATCAATGCCCGCGACGCCGAAAGTTTCCGGCAATCCCGGACGCAGGTCGCAGCCGATATCGCCCGCGCGGTGTCCTTGGGTCGGAGGGGCATGTGATGGCGTTTCATGAAGTCAGGTTCCCCGACAACATCAGCCGCGGGGCACGGGGTGGGCCGGAACGGCGCACGCAAGTGGTCGAACTGGCCTCAGGCGATGAAGAGCGCAACGCAAGCTGGGCCAACTCGCGCCGCCGCTATGATGTCGCCTATGGCATCCGTCGCGCCGATGATCTCGCGGCGGTGGTGGCGTTCTTCGAGGCCCGCAACGGCCGCCTGCACGGCTTCCGCTACAAGGACTGGGCCGACTACAAATCTGCCCTGCCCTCTCAGGGGATAACCTCAACCGACCAGCAGATTGGCACCGGCACCGGTAGCCTGCAAACCTTCCAACTGGCCAAACGCTACACCTCCGGCCCGCAAACATGGGTCAGGACCATCGCAAAACCCGTGACCGGAACCGTTCGCGTGGCGCTGGGCATGGTGGAACAGTTGTCGGGCTGGACGCTGGATGCCCCCACCGGCGTCATCACCTTCACCACCGCACCCGCCAATGGCGTCATCGTCCGCGCTGGCTTCGAATTCGATGTGCCGGTCCGCTTCGACAGCGACACCCTCGACGTGACCCTCGACTTTGAGCGGCTGGGGTCGATCACCGCCATCCCCCTGCTGGAGATCCGCAGATGAAAAACCTCTCCCCTGCGTTGCAGACCCATCTCGATGACGGCACCACCACCCTGTCCTGGTGCTGGCGGATCAGCCGCGCCGACGGCATGGCGCTGGGCTTCACCGATCATGATCGCGCCCTCAGCTTTGACAGCACAGACTTTGAGCCAGAGAGCGGATTTGCCGCCTCGGAAATCCGCGCTGGGTCAGACCTTGCCGTCGACGCGCAGGATGCCACCGGCGTGCTGACCTCGGACAGGATCACCGAAACCGACATTCTCGACGGCCGCTGGGACAATGCGGCGGTCGAGCTGTGGCGCGTCAATTGGGCCGACACCAGCCAGCGCGTTCTGCTGCGCCGGGGTGCGGTCGGGCAAATCCGCCGTGGCCGCATGGCGTTTGTCGCCGAAGTCCGGTCGCTGGCGCATGTCCTTGGCCAGACGGTCGGGCGCACGTTTCAGGCGGGATGCGACGCAGCTTTGGGCGATACGCGCTGCGGCATCGATCTGGAAAACGCCATCTACAAGGGTACGGGTGTCGTGACGGACCTTTTGCGTGACCGGGCCTTCATGGCCTCGGGGCTGTCCGGGTTTGATGCGGGCTGGTTCACGTCTGGCACCTTGACCTGGACCAGCGGCGCAAATGCGGGGCGGGTCGCTGAAGTGTTGTCGCATGGTGTGGATGGAAGCATCGCCAGCCTCACACTGCTGGAAGCGCCGGTGCGTGCCATCGCCGAAGGGGACAGCTTCGTCGCGCGGGCAGGCTGCGACAAGCGCCTCGCGACCTGCAGCGCCAAGTTCGCCAATGTAGCCAACTTCCGGGGCTTTCCCAATATTCCGGGTCAGGATGCGGTCCTGCGCTATGCCAGCCAGGACGGCGGTCATGAAGGGAACGTGCTGTGATAACAGCCGATCCGGCTTTGGTCATCACCACTGCCCTCAGTTGGCTCGGCACGCCGTACCACGATCAGGCCAGCCTGCGCGGTGTCGGCTGCGATTGCCTTGGCCTGGCACGTGGCATCTGGCGGGAGATGGTGGGCAACGAGCCTTTCCCCATTCCGCCTTACAGCCGGGATTGGGGCGAAACCGGGCCGCGCGAGGTGCTGGCCGAGGGTGCGCGCCAGATGATGCCAGAAATCATGCCCACTGAGGTGGGGCCAGGCACGCTGATCCTGTTCCGGATGGCACCCCGTGCCATCGCCAAGCATGTCGGGATCCTGACCACGCAAAACCAGTTCATCCACGCCTATGAACGGCTGGGCGTCGTCGAGGAAACCCTGACCACGGCATGGCGACGGCGCATCGCCTTCGCCTTCCTGTTCCCGCACCCCAGCAGCATCTGAGATTTTCATCCATGGCAACTTTGGTTCTCGGCGCCGTCGGCTCCGCGATTGGCGGCGCATTTGGCGGGGCCATCCTCGGCTTTTCCGGAGCGGCAATCGGCGGTTTCATCGGCTCGACCATTGGCTCTGTGGTCGACAACTGGATCGTGTCGTCCCTCGCCCCGGCCCAACGGATCGAGGGCGCGCGGCTCGACAGCTTGCGCATCACCTCCTCGACCGAAGGCGCGGTGATCCCGCGCCTGTTCGGCCGGATGCGCATCGGCGGGAACATCATCTGGGCGACTGATTTCCGCGAAGAGGTCAATACGACCAGCCAGGGCGGCGGCAAGGGCAGCGGGCCGAAGGTCACGACCACCGAATACCTCTATTACGCCAGTTTCGCCGTCGCGCTGTGCGAAGGCGAGATCACCGGCATTGGTCGGGTCTGGGCGGACGGCAAGGCCATGGATATGACCGGGGTCACCTGGCGCTGGTATCCGGGCAACGAAGTGCAGGCCCCTGATCCGTTCATCTCGGCCAAGATGGGTGCCGCCAACACCCCGGCCTATCGCGGCACGGCCTATGTCGTGTTCGAGGAACTGGACCTCAGCGCATTTGGGAACCGTCTGCCGCAGATCAGCTTCGAAGTGTTCCGCCCCCTCGCGGATCCCGACACCGCAGAAGGATTGGTCAAGGCCGTGACGATGATCCCGGCTTCAGGCGAGTTCACCTATGCCACCGCACCCGTCAAGAAGACCACCGGCTCCGGTGGGGCGACCGTTGCCGAGAACCTGAATGCCATCGCCGACACCGCCGACATCGTCGTGGCGCTGGAACGGCTGCAGTCCCTCGCTCCGGCTGTGGAAAGCGTCAGCCTGGTCGTGGCGTGGTTCGGTGATGATCTGCGGGCTGGGAACTGCAAGGTGCGGCCGGGCGTCGAGGTGGCCACCAAGACGACGATGCCCTCGCCTTGGGTTGTGAATGGCGTCAGCCGTGCCGATGCGTTTCTGGTGAGCCGCGACGCCGAGGACCGTCCTGTCTATGGCGGCACCCCGGCGGATTTCGCGGTGGTGCAGGCCATCCAAGAGATGAAGGCGCGCGGGCTGCGGGTGACCTTCTATCCGTTCTTGCTGCTCGATGTGCCGCCGGGCAACACAAAGCCGAACCCCTACAGCGCAAATGCCGCCACCTCTGGCCAGCCGACCTTCCCCTGGCGGGGGAGGATCACATGTTCCCCAGCGGCGGGCTTTGCCGGAACCGTCGACAAGACCGCGACGGCAGCCACGCAAGTGTCTGGCCTGTTCGGCACGGCCACGCCAGCAAACTTCAGCGTCTCGGGCACCACTGTCAGCTGGACCGGTCCAGTGGGCGAATGGTCCCTGCGCCGGATGATCCTGCACTATGCGCATCTGTGCAAAGCCGCCGGGGGCGTCGATGCCTTCCTGATCGGTTCGGAAATGCCCGGCCTGACCACCATCCGCTCCGGTGCCAGCACTTATCCCGCCGTCACCGCCTTCAAGGCGCTCGCCGCCGATGTCCGTGCAATCCTCGGAGCTGGGCCGAAGATCGGGTATGCCGCCGATTGGTCGGAATATTTCGGACACCACCCTGCTGACGGTAGCGGCGATGTGTTCTTCCATCTCGATCCGCTCTGGTCGGACGCAAACATCAACTTCATCGGCATCGACAACTATATGCCGCTGTCCGACTGGCGCGACGGGTTCGATCATGCCGATGCGGCGCTGGCCCCGGCAATCTACGATCGCGCTTATCTGCAATCCAACATCACCGGCGGCGAAGGCTTCGACTGGTTTTATGCCAGCGCCCTTGATCGAACCGCGCAGAACCGCACGCCGATCACAGATGGCGCGGCGGCCAAACCATGGGTCTTCCGCTTCAAGGATCTGCGCGCTTGGTGGCAAAACCCGCATTTCAACCGACCGGGCGGGGTGGAAAGCGGGACGCAAACCGCATGGGTGCCGCAATCGAAACCGATCTGGTTCACCGAACTCGGCTGCCCGGCAATTGATCGCGGCACCAACCAGCCGAACGTGTTCTTCGACCCAAAATCCTCGGAAAGCTTCACGCCCTACTTCTCGCGCGGGTGGCGCGACGATGCGATCCAGCGGGCCTATCTGGAAGCCAGTTTTCTATTCTGGGGCACGTCGGCGAACAACCCGGTGTCCTCGGTCTACGGCAATCGCATGGTCCATGTGCCCGAATGCGCCGCCTGGACGTGGGACGCACGGCCTTATCCGTTCTTTCCCGAACTGACCGATGTCTGGACCGATGGGCCGAACTGGCGGCTCGGGCACTGGCTGACCGGGCGGCTGGGCGCAGTATCGCTGGCGGCACTGGTGCGCCACCTTTGTCTCCGCGCCGGAATGCCCGAGGAATTGATCGACGTCTCTGGCCTATGGGGCGCGGTCGAGGGCTATGTGATCTCGGCATTGGAAGCCCCAAGGGCCTCGATTTCCACGTTGGCCCGGCATTTCGGCTTCGATGCGGTCGAAAGCGAGGGCCGCATCAAGTTCCTGATGCGGGGCCGGATTGCCGGTCTGACCATTACGCCCGACAGCATGGTGGCACCCGCCTCCGCGCAGGGCGATGTGATGGAACTGACCCGCGCGCAGGAAACCGAACTGCCGCAGGCGCTGAAGTGGCAAGTCGCGCGGGCCGACGAGGACTATGACGCGGCACAGGTCGAAGCGCGGCGCATCACTGTCGACACCACCCGCATCGCCTCTGAATCCTTCCCGATGGCCATTCCGCCCGAAGAAGCCGAGCGCCGCTGTCGCCGCGCTCTGATGGAGGCGTGGGTTGGCCGCGAAAGTGCCGTCTTTCGCCTGCCGCCCTCGCGCCTGGCGCTGGATCCTTGCGACGTGATCCTCTTGGACCACAATGGCCGCCTGACGGAACTGCGCCTGGTGTCCATCGCGGACTCCGACCTGCGCAGCATCGATGCGGTGCGGCAGGACCGGGCGGTCTATGATCTGCCGCCCGGCGAACCACGCCCTGCGTCCTTGTCGACGCCCACGGTCTTTGGCGCACCAGACATCGTGCTGCTGGACCTGCCGCAGCTGCGCGAGGATCAGCCTGCACACCGGCCCTTGGTCGCGGCCCATGCCAAGCCATGGCCCGGCGAAGTGGCGGTCTACCGCAGTGCCGCGACGGATGGCTTTGCCCTACTGACCACCTTTGGCACCCGGGCGCGCATGGGTGTGCTGGCGGCAGATTTCTACGCGGGGCCGGTCT
Organism: uncultured Hyphomonas sp.; assembly: GCA_964419865.1. GTDB lineage: Bacteria > Pseudomonadota > Alphaproteobacteria > Caulobacterales > Hyphomonadaceae > Hyphomonas. The sequence goes on from CAYQRX010000021.1 coordinate 8,639, forward strand.
CGCGCTTCGATCTTGGCAATGCGCTGGTCGTCGATCTCAATTCTGGCACGCTGGAGAGCGTCACGGACATCACCTTGCTGGGTGGAGCCAACGCGCTGGCCGTCGAGACCGGCGCTGGGCAATGGGAAATTGTCCAGGCTGGTGTGGCCGAGTTGATCGCGCCCGGGCGTTATCGGCTGACCCGCCTGCTGCGAGGCCAGCGCGGAACAGAAGGTGCCATCGTCAGCATGGTGCCAACCGGCGCGCGGGTGGTCGTGCTAGACACGGCCGTGACACCCTTGCCGATTTCCGAGGCCGATCTGGGTCTGCCATGGAACTGGCGCATCGGCCCTGCGTCGCGCCCAGTCAGCGACGAGACCTTTGTCGCCACCACCTTCACGCCCGAGGGCGCGGGGCTCCGGCCGTTTTCGGTCGCGCACGTCGAGCAACCGTGGCGCATCGCCCGCAGCCCCGGCGATTTGACGATCCGCTGGACGCGCCGGTCGCGGTCGTTGGCCGCCGATACCTGGGGCGCTGGCGAGGTGCCCCTGGCTGAGGACAGCGAGGCTTACGCGGTCGACATTCTGGACGGGTCAGTTGTCAAGCGATCCTTGACGACTGCCACGACCAGCGTCCTCTACACCGCCGCGCAGCAGACCGCCGATTGGGGGGCGCCCCTCGGCCCCGGCCAATCCCTCGCCATCCGCATCTACCAGCTCTCTGCCTTGATCGGCCGAGGCGCTGGGCGATCTGTCACACTCAGCTTCTGAAAGCGTACCCATGTCCGACATCACCACCCACCTCCTGCTGCCCTACATTCTGGCATCGCAGGCGCAGAAGCATGTCACCCACAACGAGGCGCTGCGGCTGCTGGATGCCATGGTGCAGCTGTCGGTGCTGGATCGCACTCATACCGCGCCGCCCGCCAGCCCAACCGATGGCGACCGGCATATCGTGGCATCCGGGGCGACCGGCCTTTGGACTGGCTGGGATCTGAACATCGCCTTCTGGGTCGATGGGGTCTGGATGCGTCTGGTGCCACGCCCCGGCTGGCTGGCATGGATCGCGGATGAGGCGGTCTTCGCCGTGTGGAATGGGTCGACCTGGGATCCAGTCGGCGAACCGGTGGATGTGTCGGATGCCGTGTTCAGCTTGGTGAACGACGCCGATCCGACAAAGAAGGCACTGTTTTCGCTGTCCGGGATCACGACCGGCACGACACGGACCTTCACGCTGCCGAACACCTCGTCGGAACTGGCAATTCTTGCTGGCACGCAAACCTTCAGCGGCAACAAGACCTTCTCCGGCACATTGACCGCCTCGGGTACAGTTACCGTGTCGGCGGCAGCGGCCACCATCGGCACGGCGACAACGACTGCCACCTACGGGATGGGCACAGGTGCCACGACCACTGGCGTCACCAAGACCCTGAATCTCGGGACCGGCGGGGCTTCGGGGTCTACCACCGTCGTGAACATCGGCTCCGCCACCGCTGGGTCGGGCGGCACGACCGTGGTGAACACTCCCACAGTCACCTTCGCCAATGCGGTGACGCAGGTTGGCATGCCCCAGGCCAACCTGACTGCGCAATTGCTGGGCCTCGGCGGGGCGACAGCTGACAGCTACAATCGCTTGTCGATGAACACCCCGGCGGTGCTGATCAACAACGCAGGCGCCGGGATCGAGGCGACAGTGAACAAGGCGGCGGCCGGGAACGATGCTGCCTTCGCCTTCAAGACCGGCTTCTCAGCGCGGGCGTTGATCGGCCTCCTGGGCAACGATGATTTCAGCTTCAAGGTCAGCCCGAACGGCTCAGCCTTCTTTGACGCGATCCGGATCGACCGCACCTCGGGCCGGGTCGAACTGCCTGAACCGGTGGTGATGCCTGCCCTCTCCGCCGCTCCGGACCCGCCGCCTGCAGGCAAGCTGGCCGTCTATGCCCGCGACCGCGCCGGGGCTGGATGGCTCGATGTGCAGCGCCCCTCGGGCCGGTTCTTTCCGCTGCAGCCGCACTTCGGGGTCAACCGGATTGCGACATGGGCGCCCTCGACCAGCACCACCATCAACACCAACGGCATGCCGCGCACCGCCGTCGGCACCGTCGCCACGCCGACACTGACCACCACCAACCTGTCGACCAGCATGCGGCGCTGGCGGGTCACAAGCGCAGCGACAGTCGATGCGGTGGCCGAAGAACGCTCGGCAGGCTGGGTCTGCTGGCGCGGCAATGCGGCAGGCTTGGGCGGGTGGAGCTATGTCAACCGCCTGTCGCTGACGACCCTTCAGGCAACAGGCATGGGGTTCTTTGGCCTCTATGGCTCGACGGCGGCACTGGCGACGACTCTGACCTTGGCAGCCGCGATCAATGCGGTCGGCATCGGCTTCCAGCGCGGCACCCATACCAACTGGCAGCTGGTGCACAATGATGGCGCGGGCGCGCCGACGCTGATCGACCTTGGGGCCAGTTTCCCGGTGGCCAGCATGACCAACGTGCTGACGCTCTACATCGCCGCCGCGCCAAACGGGGCCGACATCGGCGTGCGGGTGGTCGAGGAGGTCAGTGGGGCGGCCGTCGAGTTCACCATCACCACCGACATGCCCGCTGCCACCCAACTGCTCAGCCCACGCAACTACATGAACACCGGCGCGACAGCGGCCGCCGTCGCCTACGACTGCGCGGGCGTCTACGTCGAGACCGATTATTGAACCGCAGGTCCGCGAAAGCGAAGGATATCAACATGACTGAACGAACGTCGCTTCTGCATGAGGTCGGCCAGGCCTTCCGCGAAAACGGCCTGACAGCCGCCATGCGCAAGCTGCTCATCTTCGCAAACGCACTCCTGCGCGATGACCGAAAATGGAATGAAAGCAGCGCTTGATCATTACGGATACTTCACCAACGAAGCGATGCTGGAACGCCTCGACAGGGAACTGCACCTCGAGCGCGAGCGGATCGACAAACAGCGCGCCGAAGACCGCAAGGCCGATGCTGACCGGCTGGAGCGGATTGAGACGGACATCCGCGCCATGCGGGATGTGATGTTCGAGGCCTTCCAGCGCGGCCGCACCGACTGAACAAACCACCAACCACTGAACCTGTCCCCCACCCGCCCCCGAGGCGGGTTTTGCATTTCTGGAGACCATCATGCCAACCACGACCTATACCCATTTCCGCGACGTGCCTGAATCCGCTTGGCGCTGGCCCAGCTTTTCCCCGGCCGAGATCGCCTGTCGCGGCACCGGAGCGATCAAGATCAACACCGAGGCGATGGACAAGCTACAATCCCTGCGCAACCGCCTCGGCAAACCGCTGATCGTTCGGTCGGGCTATCGCAGCCCCAGCCACAACCGCGCCGTCGGCGGGGCCCCGGCCTCAAAGCACATGCTGGGCACAGCGTTTGACATTGCCATGTCGAACCACGATCCCGTGGCTTTCGCCGAGGCCGCTCGCGCGGTCGGTTTCCTCGGCTTCGGAACATATCCTCGGTCGGGCTTCATGCACATCGATCTCGGACCAGCCCGCAGCTGGGGAGAGCCGTTTCCAGTGCGCCGGGTGCCCTTTGTCGTGGAGACGCGCCCAGCGCGCGAGGCGCTTGCCGAGAGCCGCACCCTGCGCGGCACCGGGGCCGCGGGCGTGGCAACTGTGGGCGCAGCTGGCGTCGAGGTCGCGCAGGAGGTGCTGGCCGAGGCGCAGGGCGCGGTTCTGCCGCTGCTGCCCTATCTCGACACGCTACGCTGGCTCTTTATCGCGCTGGCGCTGGGCGGGATCGCGGTCGCCGTCTGGGCGCGGGTCGATGACTGGAAGAAGGGCCTGCGCTGATGTGTGGCTCTTTGCTGATCGGAGCCCTCTCCCGGCCATGGGCGCGGCAAATGGTGGCCCTCGCCCTTGCCGCACTCACCATCACCCTGTTCATCCTCAACTTTCGCCGCACAGCCGAGCGCGCTGGCCGCGCCGCCGAGCGGTTAGACCAACTGGAGCGTCACGATGCCGTTCACCGCCAGATGCTGGACGCAGCCGCGCGCCGCCCTCGCAGCCGCGACGATCTTCTTGACCGCCTGCGCGGCGGGGAATTCTGACACCCCGCGGCGAGCCTGCCCGCCTCTGGTGGAGTACAGCCGGGCCGAGCAGGCGCGCGTCGCGACAGAAGTGGCCGCGCTGCCCGGGGGGGCCGTGATTGCTGAATGGCTGGCCGATTATGCTGTGCTGCGCGCGCAGGCGCGGGCGTGCCAGACACCTTGAACCCCGACACATCAAAATCGCCTTGGCCGGACGGCCCAGCGCGCACTAAGCTGGCCACATGGACCCCGACGATGAGAAGCGTATTGCGGCAAAGCTGGCCAAGATCATGGCCATGCTTTGCGTGCGCAACACGCAGCTCGAAACGCTGCATGCCGGCCTGACCCCCATCACGCGGACCGGCGACTACTCTGACGTCGTTGTTCTGGATGCCGATGGCCGCCGCATCCCTTGGACCGAAGTCTCGCGCTTCGATGAAGATGAAATGCGCGCGCTGATGCGCGACATCGTCAACCGCCTTTATACGTTTCACCTGCATGCAGACGAACCCAAGCTCCAAGCGACCATCGAACGCTGGATGGGCGTTGCGGACAAGTGGGATGAACCGGAGATCGATCCAAGGATGATCAGCAGCAGCGCGAAGCCTCTATAAGGCGCGATGAACCCTGCAAGTGCGGCTGTTCATGGCAGGACGGCCGGGCATGGTTCACGCAGGCACGAATTGGGAAAGGCAGTGCTTCAGTTAGGACCTACAGGCACAACTTCGGCCTGGTTCCAACATCCTGAAATTCGTGCCTTGCCTGCACCTTGCGATCACGCGCTGCCCGGGAAGCCAGCTTTGCCCGAGAGCACTCAGAGTTCGAAACGTTTCAGATAGGCTTCAATCTCTCCGACCAATCCCTGATCAACCCCTGCCTTTGCGCGCAATTCACCCAGAGCGGCCTGCGCTTTCGCCAAGCCCGTCCATTCGATGTCCGGCGCATTGGGCGCAAACCAGCGTTCACGAAGCCAGGCATCAAATTGACCGCGCTCTTTCGGGGAGAGCAGAGCAGGCGCATGGAGCGCCACAAGGCGTCTACCCAGCTGACGCAGACGCGCGTCTGTGAGGGTCGCAGCAATCTCCTGACGCCGCAACCAGTCAGCGCGCTGGAACTCGGTTAGCAGGGCTTTGTCTGCGTGGCTGTAGAACCCGCCGAAGATCTGCTTTTCAACCGGGGGCGGTGGGGCTTCCGGATCCTGCGGGAAGCGCGCGGCCAGCGCATTGCCCACGCGGCCTCTGAAATCGGGTGACTGCGCGATGACCTCTGCGCGTTGGATTTGCACGGGGCTCGGGGTGTGCACAGCGAGAAGCGCGGGCGATTTGTTGGTGGCAAGAGAGCGGATGATCTTCGGCGTTGCGTCCACCGCGGCAAAGATCGTGGCATCATCGGCGGCCAGCAGATCGGCGGGGTCGGCAGCGTCGAGGTCGAAGAACGCAGCCTGATTGGCATTACTGGCCGACGTGCCGCAAAAGCAGCCGATCGTGGCGCGGGGCGGGCCGCCGCCAAAACGCTCGACCAGCGCCATGGGCTGGAAGCTGGCAAGCCGGGTCTGCACGGCAGTTTTGTCCCGGTTGGACAGGATCTCTGCCCAAAGCTCTGGCGCGCGCTGGGCGATCAGCCGTCCGAGATGAATTGTCGCCTCAACATCACCAAGCGCATCATGGGCGTTATGAGCGACGAAACCGTTCAGCGGGGCCAAAAGGTCAAGCTTGAAGCGCACGCGACCCGTCTCATCCACCGGCCACTCGAACAGATCAGGATGTCGGTACCAGACGGCATAAAGCGATGTCAGCACATCAAGCCGCGTGTTGCCATTGAATTGGGTCGCGAAAATATCCGGCTGCAAGTTCTGGAAAAAAGCCTGGCGCAGCATCTCCTCGTCGAAATGGATGCTGTTAAACCCGGTCCATGTCGCGGGCGACCACCGCTCGATCAGAGCGGCGATCTCTTGGGTGAACTCAAAGTGGCTCGGTAGGGTCGGATCAACGAGTTGCGCTGGGCGCAGGCCCGTGACTGCCAGCGCCCAAGGCGATGGAATGATATGCGGCGCGATCCGGCACCGCAGATTGACCCGCTCGATCTCCCGGAATGCGTCATCCGTCAGAATGGCCGCGAATTGCAGGGGCTGGTCGAATGCGGGCGAAATGCCGGTGGTTTCGAGATCGTAAAAGGCGAAATGCATGGCGGCAGCCTAGCGTATGACGTGTGAGCCGTCATCCGGCAAACGGTAAGGATCGGTCGAACACTCGACGCACCCGGCCCATTGCGGACAGTCGAGATGGCTCGACGCCGCAATGCAGCATTCACCAGACCTGCCGTTCGTCGCGAATGCACAGGAGAGAACCGCTCTACCTCTCTAAACGCGAGACGAAACGCGCCTTCTCTGCAATAGCCTGAATCGCTGTTCTCATTTGTCCGCCGGAAGGTTTGCCCCGGCATGGGCTGCCGGGGCTTTTGGGTTCACGTGCGACGGGATTTTTCGAGATCGACCTTGCTGAAACCCAGATATCCGACCAGCCCAAGGATGACGGCCAGGAACACCAGGCTGGTGATCGTTGTCCCAAGGCCAAGCCCCCCGTTCGCAACAGGCTGCGACAGGAAGTCACCAAAGGACGCGCCAAGCGGCCGGGTCAGAATATAGGCGATCCAGAAGGCGGTGACTGCACCCAGGCGTCCCGCGCGCCACAAGGCGTAGATCGCACCGATGCCGATAGCAAAAATAAGGGTCGAAGGCAGGTAGCCAAGGCCAATCCGTTCTGCCATCAGGTCGCCCGCCGCTGTGCCGAGGGCGAAGGTGAACAGGATCGCCAGCCAATAGAAGCCTTCGCGGGCCGGTGTGTCGATCGAGTGAATCGAAAGCGTCCTTTCTCGGGCATACCAGATCGCAAAGGTAGCGATCAGAAGAACCGAGAAAACCGCGGTGGTCAGCTCCAGCGGAACGCCATAGGTATCGACAAGGCTGTCGGTAATCAGCGTACCCACAACTGAGATCATGGTCACGGTTGGCCAATAGACCCAAGGCTGATATCGGTCGGTGCGAAACTGGACGATGAGGATCGCGGCAAGCACAAGCGACATCAGCAAGGATGTCATCGGAAGCCCTAGCTTCATGTTGAAAATCAGAAAATCGGCGCCGGTTTCACCCACCGTTGTCGCCATGATTTTGATGACCCAGAAAGAAAGCCGTGACCTCTGGAACCTTGTTGAAGGTGTCGCGTAATGTGGGCGCGACTTTGGGGTCTGCATTGGGCATGAGAGTAATCCTTTGAAAGACGGCGAAGTCGATCTTCGTCGTCGTCATGCATCGCCCGCTTTTCTGACGCCGGGATGAGCCAAAGGTTACGAATTCGTAATCGAGTGCAATCGTCCGTCGGATTACGGATCTGTAACCTTCACGCCAGCTTGCTGCCAGATGCCGCCCCCAACTGTCTGATCAGCAACGAAAGGAGTGCTTGAGATGAAACGACTGAAATCGACCCTTGCGACGATCCTGCTGGTTTCTGCTGGCGCCGCCGCAATAGGGCTGGGAACAGTCATGGCGGTCGCCGCGCTGGTCATCGGACTTGTTGTCGCCTGTGCCGCGCGGCTGGCTGTTGGCGCGCAAAAGCCACAGGCTTCGGATGAATCTGAACCCGACTACGCAAGTGTGGTCGATGGCGAACTGGCGACGGCAAGCTGAGCCGTTGCTCGACGGGGCACTTGATCAGCCCCCACGCGACTGGCAAAGGCATCCCAACTGGGGCCGGGCCGGACGAGCGGGGGCAATTTCATCATGCAGATCACCGAACACCGCATCCACGAAGTCTTTCGCGTCAGCGTCATCCTGAAAGGGCTGCACGCGTTGATCGAGATCGTCGGCGGGCTGGCCTTTACTTCATCAGCTCCCAGACAGTTCTGAACTGGGTGAACGCACTGACACAGGCCGAACTGGTCGAGGATCCACGCGATCTTGTCGCCACGCATCTTCTGGCCGCAGCACAGGGGCTGACCGGATCGACCCAGTCGTTCTACGCCTTTTACCTGCTCAGCCATGGGCTGGTCAAAATCGTCCTTGTGATCGGGTTGTTGCGAGAAAAGCCGATCGCTTATCCCGCCTCGCTTGTGGCGATGGCCGCCTTCATCGCCTACCAGCTTTACCGTTACAGCTATACACAGTCCTTTGGGCTGATCGTCCTGACTGTTTTTGACCTGATCGTCATGGTGCTGGTCTGGCATGAATGGCGGCTGCTGCGAAAACACCTGCCTGTCGATTGAGGCCCAGTCGCTCGCCAGAACCGCTATGATTTCGCCCCGCCGATCCGTTCGGCGGGGCGGTTCATTTTCGACGCACACGAAATACGAAACATTACGCACAAGTAATCCGACAGCGATTTTTCGGTCATCCGGCAGCCCCAGATTGAGGTCATCGAAAGGCAATCACGCCCGACGACGAACCGAAAGGAAAGACGACAATGAAACGCAAACTGGTTACCCTTCTGACCGCTGGTGCGGTCTCTGCCGCAGCTCTGGCCGGTGGCACCGCCTTCGCCAGCAGCAATGGCAACGATCAGGCAGAGGTTCAGGCCTTCTTGGGCGCATCGCAAGACATGACCGCCGCAATTAACGCGGCCGAGGCCGCCAGCGGTGGGAGCGCCGTCGCCGCCGAGTTCGATGAGAAGAACGGCACCGGCTACTACGAGGTCGATACCATTGCGAATGGCAAGCAAGTATCGGTCGAGATCGACGCCAGTTCCGGTCAGGTGATCAAGACCGAGGATGAAGGCGACGTCGCCAATGCCGATGACGATGACATCGTCGACCCGGCGCAGCTGGGCGCGCCGCTGGCCCAGCTGGTCGCCACGGCCGAGCAGAATGGTTCGGGGAAAGTGATGTCGATCAGCGCCGAGCATGAAAACGGCCAAGCCGGAATGATGGAGGTGGAACTTGCCAATGCCGATGGCACCACGCAAGAATTCGCCATGGCGGCTGACGGGACCATGACTCAGTTGGCCGATGATGACGGTGACGAAGACGGCGACAAAGACTGATCCGAACCATCACCCTGCCAATCGCCGGCCCCCTTTCCGGGGCCGGCCTAGTCATAAGACGAGGGACAGATGCGTATCCTGGTGATAGAAGATGACCGCACCACCGGCGATTACATCGCCAATGGCCTGCGCGAAGAAGGCCATGTTGTCGATCTTTCCCGCAATGGACGCGAGGGTCTGCTGACGGCCCAGACCAGTGATTTCGATGTGCTGGTCGTCGACCGGATGCTGCCCGATCTGGATGGGTTGTCTCTGGTCCGCACCCTGCGTGCCGCGAAGAACCTGACGCCCGCCCTGTTTCTGACAGCGCTAGGCGGCGTCGATGACCGGATCGAAGGCCTGAACGCGGGCGGCGACGATTATCTGGTCAAGCCCTTTGCCTTTGGCGAACTGTCCGCGCGACTGGCGGCACTGGCCCGCCGCCCGCAGATGCGTGACGATGAATCCACCCTCGCCGCAGGTGACCTGCAGATGGACCTGATCCGACGCAAGGTCACACGCGACGGGGTCGAGATCGACCTTTTGCCGCGTGAATTTTCGCTGCTGGAATGCCTGCTTCGTCGAAAGGGTCGGGTACAGACCCGGACCATGCTACTGGAGGCCGTGTGGGAACTCAGCTTCGATCCGCAGACCAATGTGGTTGAAAGCCATATCTCGCGCCTGCGTGGCAAAGTGGACAAGCCCTTTGACACCGAGTTGATCAAGACAGTGCGCGGTGCAGGCTACAGGATCGAGGCATGAGGGCCGAATGGCGCGATATCTTGCGCTCGACGCCGATGCGGCTGACGCTGCGGCTGGTGGCGCTGTTCCTGCTGATCAGCCTGCTGACCTTCGCCGCGACCTGGTGGCTGGCAAACAGGACTTTGCTGGATGCCGCCGAAAACGCGCTGGATGTCGAGCTGGACGAACTTTCCGCCTCAGGAAACGCGGCGGGTATCACTGCCGCCGTCGACGCGCTGTCGGCCAGGGCCGATCCCGAGGATATGATCCTGCGTTATGAGCGCGCGAATGGCGTCGCTGGGAATTATCGCCAAGCCTTACCCGGCAAGGGATTGCGTGAATTTGATGCGACTGACAGAAGCGATCACCTGAGCGACCGCTACATCGTCAAAAGCCGCGAGGTTCCGGGCGGCGTGCTGACGGTCGGTCAATCGGCTGATGCGTTCGATGAATTGCGCGAGGTCTTCGGGCAGGTTCTGTCTTATACCCTGCTGCCGACTGTCCTTCTGGTGCTGGCCGCAGGAATGATCAGCGCACGCCGCTCAGCGCGCAGGCTTACAGCAATCGAGGAAACACTGGACCGGCTGCGCGGCGGCGATCTGTCGGCGCGTCTGCCAGACATGCCGGGGCCTGCCGACGACCTGTCGCGCGTCGGCACAGGCATCGACCGGCTGGCCGAGGCGCAACAGGCCTCGACTGAGGCCCTGCGGCAGGTTTCTGCGGATATTGCGCATGATCTGAAGACGCCGATCCAGCGCCTTTCTGTGCAACTGGTACAGGCGCGCGACGAGTTGCCAGGCGGCGCGACGACCGTCGCACTGGACCGCGCCGAAGCGGAGGTGGCCGGTATCGTCTCAACCTTCCAGTCCCTGCTCAGCATCGCGCAGATCGAAGGCGGCAGCCCGCGCGCGCGCTTTGCACCCGTCGACCTTGCTGCGCTGGCCGCGACCATGGCCGAGGTCTATGAGCCCGCCGCCGAGGAAAGCGGGCACAGCCTGCGGGTCGATATCGCCAGACCGGCCCTGGTCATGGGCGACCGCGCGTTGCTGGGACAGATCATTGCGAACCTGATCGAAAACGCCCTACGCCACACACCGCCCGGCAGCGAGGTCGCGCTGACGGTCGACGGATCACGCCTGACGGTCGCAGATAACGGTCCCGGCATACCGGCTGAAGAGCGCGAAAAAGTTCTGCGCCGTCTCTATCGCCTCGACCGCAGCCGCAGCACACCCGGCAGCGGACTTGGCCTCAGCCTGGTCGATGCGGTCGTCAAGCTGCATGGCGGAACGCTGGAACTGCAGGACAAGGTCCCAGGCCTGCGGATCGTGGTTGATTTACCCCATACGTGAACATTACCAAAATTTAATCTTTGCCTCAGGAAAGCGTCAGCAGGCCACGATTGCATTACAAGGCAGAAGGTTAATCGGGGCCTGTGCGGTTTGCAGCCGGTTTGCAGATGTTGGCAAAGGACAGTTTTCGTGATTCTGCAATTCTGGCCTTTGGTTTGAAAACTGCAGCAAGAGAAAAAGGGCACCCGCAAAGTCATGGCAGACGCCAACATTTCACAAGAAGCGGCAATTCATAGGATGTCTGGTCCCCGTTTGCGGGCATATGTGCCATATATTCTGGCCGTGCTGCTTTTTGGCCTCGGCGCCTATGCGCTTTATCATCTGTTGGCACCGGTCGATATTCACGCGGTGGCGGCGCAGATCCGGGCGACACCATGGCATCTGATCGCGCTTGCCCTCAGTTCGACCTTTGCAGGCTATCTGTGTCTTGCAGCTTATGACTGGTCTGCGCTGAGCCATATCGGCAAGCCGCTACCGCTGCCCGTGGCGATCAGTGGCGGGTTCCTGGCCTATGCCTTTGGCAATACCATCGGGTTGACGGCTGTCTCCGGCGGTGCCGTGCGCTGGCGGCTTTATTCCGGCCTTGGTCTCGATGGCTATGACATCGCCGCTGTGTCCACCTTCACGGCGGTGGCATTCGGGGTGGCGGCCACGCTGGTCGGGCTGGGCGCGCTGGCCGTTCATCCGATGGCGCTGGCCTCGGTGCTGCCGTTCCAGCCACTCAGCGTCAGGCTTCTGGCCATCGCTGCCATTCTGGTCGTTCTCGGGCCGCTGGTCTGGGCCTCTGTCACCCGGCGGAGGCTGAAGATTGGCCGTTTCGAATTGCAGGCACCATCGCCCGGTTTGCTGGCGACGCAGCTTCTGATCAGCCTTGGCGATATCACCTTTTCCGCGCTGACGCTTTATTTGCTGCTGCCAGCGGGCGGACCCGGCTTTCTGACCTTCGTGGCGATCTTTGCTGCCGCGACGATGGCCGGCGTCGTCAGCCATGTGCCGGGCGGGGTCGGCGTGTTCGAAACCATCGTCATCGCGGCACTGCCCGCCTCGGTCGGTGTCGACAAGATCGCCGCCGCCCTGCTGCTGTATCGGCTGATCTATTTTCTTGTGCCCTTCGCGCTGGCGCTGGTCCTGATGGCGGCATTCGAAAGCTGGCGCGCGCTTGGCGGCACGACCCGCGACAGCGGCATGTCCCGCCT
>CAYQRX010000022.1:0-12059 GCA_964419865.1 uncultured Hyphomonas sp.
GGCGCACGGGCGTGCCCGGCCTCTATGCCATCGGCGATCTCACCGGCCCGCCCTGGCTGGCGCACAAGGCGAGCCATGAGGGCATCGTCTGCGTCGAAGGCATCCATGGGAAGAACCATGCCGAGCCGTTTGACGCCTCAAACATTCCGGGCTGCACCTACTCCCATCCGCAGGTGGCCAGCGTCGGTCTGACGGAGGCCGCGGCCAAGGAGAAAGGTTACGACATCAAGGTCGGCCGCTTCCCCTTCATCGGCAATGGCAAGGCGATTGCTCTGGGAGCGGAGAATGGGATGGTGAAAACCATCTTCGACAAGAAGACCGGCGAGCTTCTCGGCGCCCATATGATCGGCGCGGAAGTGACCGAGCTGATCCAGGGCTATGTCATCGCGCGGCAGGGCGAGCTGACCGAGCAGGACCTGATCCACACGGTCTTCCCGCACCCGACGCTCTCGGAGACGATGCATGAAGCCGTGCTCGACGCCGAAGGCCGGGTGCTGCACATCTGAGGCGCTTAATGCGCGGCGGCCCAGTTCTCTGCCGCGCGGGCATCGACAACCAGCGGCACCGAAAGTTTCAGTGAAGGTCCGTCAGCAGATGACATGGTCTCCCGGACCACGCCGATCAGCTTGTCGGCCTCCTTTTCCGGGCATTCGAAGATCAGCTCGTCATGAACTTGCAGGAGCATCTTCGCCTTCAGCCCGGCGGCGGCGAGGGCGCCTGGCATGCGGATCATCGCGCGCTTGATGATGTCGGCGGCCGTGCCCTGCAGCGGCGCGTTGATGGCTTGGCGCTCGGCGAAGGCGCGGGCGGGACCCTTGGTCTTGATTTCCGGCAGGTGGATCTTGCGGCCGAAGGCGGTGCGCACGAAGCCGGCTTCCCGCGCAAACGCCTTGGTCTCGTCCATGAAGCTGCGGATTTCCGGGAAGCGCTCCAGATACTGTTTGATATAAGCGCTCGCTTCGGCTTGCGGGATGCCCAGTTGGCGGCCGAGGCCGAAGCCGGAAATGCCGTAGATGATGCCGAAATTGATCGCCTTGGCCTGCCGGCGCACCATCGGGTCCATGCCTTCAATCGGCACGCCGAACATTTCACTCGCCGTCATGGCGTGAATATCGAGGCCTTTGTGGAAGGCGTCCTTCAGGGCCGGGATGCCGGCCATATGGGCGAGGATGCGCAGCTCGATCTGGGAATAGTCCGCGGCGACGAGCACATTGCCCTTATCGGCGATGAAGGCCTCTCGAATCTTGCGGCCTTCTTCCGTCCGGACCGGGATGTTCTGGAGATTGGGGTCGGTTGAGGCGAGGCGGCCGGTCTGCGCACCGGCCATCATGTAGGATGTGTGGACCCGGCCGGTATCCTTGTTGATCGCGGCCTGGAGGGCTTCGGTATAGGTCGAGCGCAGCTTTGACAGCATCCGCCAGTCGAGAATGGTGCGGGGCAGGGCGTGCCCTTGCGCCGCGAGGTCTTCGAGCACATCGGAATCGGTCACCCAGGCGCCGGTCTTGGTTCGCTTGCCACCTTCGAGCCCCATCTCGTCGAACAGGATTTCGCCGAGCTGCTTGGGCGAGCCGATATTGAAATCGCGCCCCGCCTGTTCGCGCGCTTCGGCTTCGAGGGCGGCCATGCGCTGGTTGAAGTCGGCCGACAGGCGCGACAGCATCTGGCGGTCGACCTTGATGCCGGCCTGTTCCATTGCGGCGAGGACGGGGACGAGGGGGCGCTCAAGCGTTTCATAGACCGCCGTCACCTGCTCCGTGCGCAGACGGGGTTTGAGTATCTGCCATAGTCGGAGGGTGACGTCGGCGTCTTCAGCAGCATACTCGGTGGCCTTGTCGAGGGGAACTTGCGCGAAGGTTTTCTGCGATTTGCCTGTGCCGGCAACCTCTTTGAACGCAATCGGCTTGTGACCGAGATAGCGCTCTGACAGTTCGTCCATCCCGTGGCTGTGGAGCCCGGCATTGAGAACGAAAGAGATCAACATCGTGTCATCGATCGGGTGCACACGGATCTTGTGCTGCGCGAAGACGCTGAGATCGTATTTGATGTTCTGGCCGATCTTCAGGACGGCCGGGTCTTCCAGCAAAGGTTTCAGACGCCTTAGCGCCTCGCTCATCTTGATCTGGCGCGGCGGGTCGGCACCGAACATGTCGCCGTCGCCTTTGGCATCCGGATCGACATGAGCAAGGGGGATGTAGCAGGCTTCGCCGGGGGCGAGTGCGAGCGAGATGCCGACCAATCCGCCTGAGACAGAGTCGAGCGCGTCGGTTTCGGTGTCGACAGCAACCCAGCCTTGCGTCGTGGCACGGACGATCCAGTCATCCAGGCTCTTGAGGTCGCGGATACAGGCATAGGCTGCGACGTCGATGGGTTGGGTGTCCGGCGCCGCAGCCTCGATGGCGCCGTCCTTCTCCATCTGTTCGCGCACACGGCGGGTGATGGTGCGAAATTCCATCTCTTCCAGGAAGCCGATAAGCTCCTTCGGCTCCGGGTCCTGCACAGCGAGATCTTCGAGCGTGACCTTGACCGGCACGTCGTCCTTCAGTGTGACGAGCTGCTTCGACACGCGGACCTGGTCGGCAAAGTTGATCAGCGTTTCGCGGCGCTTGGGCTGCTTGATCTCCTCCGCACGCTCCAGCAGCGCTTCGACGCTGCCATATTCGGCGATCAGCTGGGCGGCGGTTTTTACGCCGATGCCCGGCGCGCCGGGGATGTTGTCGACGCTGTCACCGGCAAGCGACTGAACGTCGACGACATGTTCCGGCCCAACGCCGAATTTCTCGAACACATCGTCTCGTCCGAGCAGTTTGTTCTTCATCGGATCGAGCATCAGCACCTTGTCGGAGACGAGCTGCATCAGGTCCTTGTCGGAGGAGACGATGGTGACGCGCGCGCCTTTCGCCTCGGCCTGGCGGGCATAGGTGGCGATCAGGTCGTCGGCCTCGAAGCCGCCCTGTTCGATGGCATGGGCGGCGAAGGCGATGGCGGCGCGGCGCACCAGCGGGAACTGCGGCACGAGTTCTTCCGGCGGATCGGAGCGGTTTGCCTTGTAGGCGGGAAAAATCTCGTTGCGGAAGGTGACCTCGGAGGCATCGAAGATGCAGGCGAAATGGGTCGGCCGCTCCTGTCCCTTCAGGTCTTCAAGCAGCTTGAACAGCATATTGCAGAAGCCGGCGACCGCGCCTACCGGCAGCCCGTCGGACGAGCGCGTGAGCGGCGGCAAGGCGTGGAAGGCGCGGAACACATAAGCGCTCGCGTCGATGAGATAGAGGTGGCTGTCCTGGGTGATGGGCGCCGTGGCCATGGGCGATTCCTTACGCTTTACGCGCAGGTTTAGCCCGCAGGCGCGCCCGCGTCACCCGCTGAGGCGGCTGGACGGCTCAGCCAGCGAGGCTTTCCACAAACCGTGCAATCGCCATCCAGGCTGGCGTGCCGGCCAATGGCAGGCAGAGCGCCTGGACGGCGACGATGGAGGCGCCTCCCCAGACCGTCGCGGGGTGGAATTTTCCGAGCACCCGCCGATCATGGACGAGCATCGCGACGATGATCAGGTTGATCGTCAGCGCCGGCGCGACCGTCACAAAAACCGGGGGCGGGCCGACCGCATCCGGCGGCGACAGCAGCACCATATAGGGCCGCGCCATCGGTGCCTCGAGCAGCGGAACAAAGGACAAGGTCATCAGCCGCTTGTGGAAATCCGGCTTGTGGATGAACCGGACCGCGGCTGCGATCAGCGCGAGAATGAGTACGATGGCGCTCAGTGAGACGATGGAGAAGGCGCGCGCTTCATCGGCCATGCCGATGCCTTCGGCGACTTTGATCGAATTGATGGCCGATAGTACGACGCTGACGGCAACCAGCGTGATCAGGGCGATGCCGAGCATGCCCCAGGCCCGATGATCCTGGATGCGGCCGCGCGAGACCTGATGAACCTGCCAGACATAAAGCCCGGTCCAGGCGAGCATCGCGATGGCGTGGACGTGCAAAACCGGTTTGCCGACGAATTCGCCGCTGAGGAGCGGAGCCCAGTATGTTGGCCAGAATCCGGCAAAGGCGATAAACAGAAACAGCCAGGACAGCCAGACGAAGAAACGCCCCCGGCTTACGACTCCTGTATCAGATGCTGCAGTCATGGGTCCCCTCCACACTGTCTTCTTGTGGGCCGCAGATACCATGAACCCGTGAGGTGGTCCAACGATCACTGTTACGCTCTCGTAACGGGTGTTGAACGGTTTTAGCTTTCCCGCGCCCGGTGAGGTGTGCTAAATTTACCACATGGAGCGAGACCTCACCTTCAAGGACGCGACGGGCCTCATTCCGGCAGAGCCGCAAGCTGCGCCGAAAGTGCCCTGGCATGTCACCCTGATCGCAGGCGCCGCGGTTGTGTGGAGCCTGCTGGCGGTGTTCGATTTTCTGGCGATCGTGACCCGCTTTTCGCCCTATATGAACCAGATCCCCGAAATGACCCGGGAGTTCATCTATGCGACGCCGTTCTGGGCGTTGCTGCTGCGCGCGGCCGCCGTTTTCACCTCTCTGGTTGGCGCGGTTCTGCTTCTGCGCCGGCGTATCGCCGCCGTGAGAATGCTGGCCGCGGCCGCGACGGCGACGATCCTGTCGATCGGGTTTGGCTTCGCTCGCCCTGTTCCCGATGAGGGGACGGCTGTATTCGGGGTCTGCATTGTCGTCGTTTCGGTGCTGCTTCTCTACTATGCCCAGACCCTGGCCCGCCGGGGCGTGCTGAAATAGGCCCTTAACACGCCGATTGGTTGTGCCCGCAAATCCGGCTAGACTGTTCCCCTAGGTCAGGGAGGGCCAATCTATGACAGATGAAGGAAACGCCACACAAATCCAGCCGGGCTGGCACCTTTGGGTCGTCGGAATCATCGGCGTGTTGTGGAACGGCTTCGGCTGCTTCGATTTCACAATGACGGCGACACGTAACGAGGCCTATCTTTCCGGCTTTCCCGAAGAGATGGTTGCCTACTGGACGGCCATGCCGTGGTGGATGTTTGCGGTCTGGGCGATCGGCGTCTTCGGCGGTCTGGCCGGCTCGATCGCGCTGTTGATGCGGCGGGCGATTGCGGTGCCATTGCTGGCAGCGTCGCTGATCGCCGCAGCCATCAGCATGGTCATCGGCATGACGGCGCAGGATGCTCCGAAAATGGAAGGTTCGGAGATGTTTACCGTTCTCATCCTGGGCATTGCCCTGGGCCTGCTGGTCTATGCTTACTGGCAGAACCGCCGCGGCGTCTTGCGCTGAGCCGGATTCGCTCTAGCCTCCCTGTCAACGGACAGGGAGGACAAGGATGAGCGAGACAAACAGAACCTGGGTGCTGCGCAAGCGCCCCGTTGGCGACCTGAAGCAAGGCGACCTGGAACTGGTCGAAAGCCCGCTTGCGCCCCTGGCCGAGGGCGAGGTACGGGCGAAAACGATCTATCTCTCGCTTGATCCGACCAATCGTATCTGGATGAGCGATATGGACGCTTATCTGCCGCCGGTACAGATCGGTGAGCCGATGCGCGGCGGCGGCCTCAGCGTCATCACGGAGAGCCGGTTCGAAGGGCTTCAGCCCGGCGACATCGTCAATACCGGCCTTGCCGGCTGGGCAATCTACAACACACTGCCCGGCGCGGCGCTGGCGAAGCTGCCGCAGCTGCCCGGTGTGCCGCTGACCGCCTATATGGGCCCGCTCGGCGCCACCGGCATGACGGCTTATTTCGGGCTGATGGACATTGCGAAGCCAAAGGCGGGCGAGACGCTGGTGGTCTCGGCGGCCGCCGGCGCTGTCGGCTCAATGGTCGGCCAGATCGGCAAGATCCAGGGGTGCCGGGTCGTCGGCATCGCGGGCGGCAAGGCAAAGTGTGACTGGCTGGTGAACGTGGCAGGCTTCGATGCGGCCATCGACTACAAGTCCGAAGATGTCGGCGCCGCCCTCGACAGGCACTGCCCGAACGGTATCGACATCAACTTCGAGAATGTTGGTGGACGGATCATGGACGAGGTGATGGGCCGCCTCAACGATTTCTCCCGGATGCCGCTCTGCGGCCTGATCTCGACCTATAATGCCACCGAGCCGGTGCCCGGCCCCTACAATTTCGCCAATCTGCTGATGCGGCGCACGCTGGTGAAAGGCTTCATCGTCATCGACTATTTCCCCCGCTTCCCTGAGGGTATCCAGCAGATGGCCCAGTGGCTGATGGAAGGGAAACTGAAATTCGAGACCGACATCGTGGAAGGCTTCGAGAATGCGCCCGCGAGCCTGTCACGGCTTTTCGAGGGCAAGAATCTCGGAAAACTGGTCGTCCGGGTCAGTCCTGAGCCGTGACGGCGCGGTGGTTCAGCTTGCGTTCAGCCGGCTGAAAAGCATAATTCTGGCAAGAGCTTGGGGGAGTCGACGCATGCTTGGGAACTGGTCTGGCCGCATAAAGGTATCGCTGGCGGGGGCGGCGTTGGCAGCGGTATCGGCCTGCTCGCACTCCGACTGGGAAGCGATTGCAATGGGCCTGAACATGGCTGCCGATGAAATGGCTGTGACGCTGACCCAGGTGCCCGCCTATGGCTGCGGCTACAACGCCAATCGCGACCCCGTCTGCGATGACACCGGAGACGGGTTTGCCGACCGCTATGCCGATCCGGCCTGGGACTACATCCCCGGCTGGACCTATGGGTCCGGCCCGCTGGTCCGGATCAATGATTATGGTGAAGCCTTTCAGTACGATGCCGGTTGCGACTGCTGGGCGCGGGAGCCGTCACTCGACACCTATCCCAAATGAGCCCGCTTGCGCTTGCGTGTCCGGACTGGTGTTATGACCGTTCATGAGGGGTGTTGCAGGAGCAGGTCTTGGGGTTTCTCCGTCTTCTTGTCCTCACACTGCTGGCAGCTGCGATCGCGGCGGGGCCTGCGCGGGCACATTATGCGGTAGAGGAGGCGCCGCTCAAGGACTGGGCGGTGGGTATCCTTGCTGCGGATTGGCGCGATAGCGAAGGCACGCCGATCGATGCCTTCGAGAATGCGCGCCGGGCGCTTGCCGAGGCTTTTGCGGAAGCCGGCTTCAATCCTGACAACATTACCCACCTGTCGCTGCGCCCGAGGGAACTTGGCGGGTTCTCGCTGAGCAGCCGGGAAGTGTTTGCGACTTTCGAGGCGCAGGCGCGGTCGGCCCAGGCTGGCTGCCTCTATTACTTCACTTCGCACGGCATGCCGGAGGGAATGGTGATCGGCCGGGAGGGGTTTCTCAGCCCGGAACAGCTGAACGAGCTGATCAACCAATGGTGCGGCGAGCGCCCGACCGTGGTGATTGTGTCGGCGTGTTATTCCGGTGTATTCGCCCCGGCGCTGCAGGCGGCAAACCGGCTGGTGATAACGGCGGCGCGGCCAGACCGGTCGTCTTTCGGCTGCAGCACGTCGGCGCAGTATCCGTATTTCGACGGCTGCATCCTGGAGTCGCTCGGCTTTGCCGATGACTTCGTCCATCTTGCCAATCTCGCGCGGCGCTGTGTGGCGGGACGCGAACTGCGCGAGCGGCTGTGGCCGCCCTCCGAGCCCCAGGCAGTGATCGGGGCCGATGTGGAGCGCTTCTTCATTTTTCTTGATTTTGAGCGCCCGCCGCTGATCGAGGAATAGACGATCAGCCAGCGGACAATGCGGCAAACCCGCGCTCGAGGTCCGCCTTGAGGTCGCTCAGGGCTTCGAGGCCGGCATGAACCCGCATCAGCTGTCCGGGCTTGGATTTGGTCCAGCAATCCGCCCGGCGTGTCAGCTGCTCATCGCAAGGGATGATGAGGCTCTCAAAGCCGCCCCAGGAAAAGCCCATGCCGAAGAGGCGGAGGGCTTCGAAAAAGCGCGCCTCAGCCTGTTTCGGAAACGGCTTGAGGATGAAGCTGAAGAGGCCATTGGCGCCGGTGAAATCTCGCTGCCAGAGGGCATGGTCGGGATGGGAGGGCAGGCCCGGATGAAGGACGCGGGCCACCTCCGGGCGGGACTCCAGCCACTGCGCCAGTTCGAGCCCGGCAGCCTCATGCGCCTTGAGGCGCGTGTGCAGGGTGCGCAGCCCGCGCAGGCAGAGCCAGGCATCGTCCGGACCAAGCGCAATGCCCCAGTCTTCGGAACAGGCCGCAATGCGGGCTGCGATCAGGTTGTCATTGGTGCATGCGGCGCCCCCGAAGGCATCCGAATGTCCGGAGACGTATTTCGTCAGTGCCTGGACCGAAATATCGGCGCCCAGCGCGAGCGGCTGATAGTGCAGACCGGCGCCCCAGGTATTGTCCATGATGATCCGTATGCCGCGCGGCTTGGCCGCTCCGGCGATCGCGGGCAGGTCCGAAATCTCGAAGGTCAGGGAGCCCGGAGACTCCAGGACGATCGCCTGCGTATTGTCGCGAAAGTGCGCGGTGATGCCGGCGCCGATGCGCGGATCGAAACGCTCGGCCTCGACGCCCATATGTTTCAGCCGTCTCTCGCAAAAGCGGGCGGTCGGGCCATAGGCACTGTCGGTAAGCAGAAGATGGCCGCCGGACTCAACCACGCTGGCGATTGCGAGGGCGCAGGCTTGCAGGCCGTTTCCGGCGAGGCGGGTATGGCGGGCGCCTTCGAGGGCGCATATGCCGGCTTCGAGTTCGCGGTGGACCGTGAGGCCCATCCGGCCATAGGTCGGCTTTGGTCCGTAAAGGGCCTCTTCGGTGCGGAAGAGGACGGTTGAGGCCCGCTCGACCGGCGGGTTTACCGTGACGCGGCCGAGGCGTTCGCTGCGCGTATGGATGAGGCGCGTCTGCGGCGCGCCGCTCTCCGGGTCGCTCATGCCGCACCTTGTGCAATTGGACGAGCAGGATCGGATGCCCAGTCCGCCCACGATCCATCATAGACTGCGACGTCCCAATTGCCGAGCCGCGCGAGGGCGAGCGCGGTGATGGCAGCTGTCACGCCGGAGCCGCAAGTTGTCACCGTCGGCGCAAAGGGATCGGGAAAGAGGCGCGCAAGCTCTTCCCTCGATTTCATGCGGCCGTCTTCGGTCAGGAGCGCGCTGCCGGGCAGGTTGATGCTGCCGGGAATATGGCCGGAGGGAAGACCTTCGCGCGGCTCGGGATCGCGGCCGAAAAACCGCCCGTCCGGACGGGCATCAATGATGCGCACTCGCGCCGATCCCACGAGCTGCTCCATGCCGCGCGCGTCCATCACAAGGTCTGAACGCACGCGCGGCGTGAAGTGACGTTCTCCGGGGGGCGTCGGCAGGTCATCCACCGCGCCGCCGGCGTCGACCCAGCTCTGGAGGCCGCCATCAAGCACATACACATCGCGGTGGCCCATCACGCGCAGCATCCACCAGACGCGCGCGGCAGCGAAGAAACGGTTCTGGTCATAGACCACGATCCGGCTGCCATCGCCGAGGCCGAGCTTGCGGACACGGGAGGAGAATTTCACCGCATCGGGCAGCATATGCGGCAGGCTGGTATCGGTGTCGGCAATTTCGTCGATATCGAAATAGACAGAGCGCGGAATATGCCCGCGTTTCCAGGCCTGCCGGCCGGTTTCCGGCGGATTGGTCCAGGGGGCGAACCATGTTGCGTCCACGATGCGCACATCCGGCGCGGAGACACTGGCAAGCAGCCAGTCCGCGCTGACGAGAGGATCGCCGGCTTCACTCATCACTTCGTCTCCATCCATGGCGGCACCGGCAAACCCTTGGAGCGGAGGAAGTCCGGATTGTAGAGCTTTGTCTGATAACGATTACCATAGTCGCAGAGGATCGTGACGATGGTGTGCCCCGGGCCGAGATCCTTCGCGAGCCGGACGGCGCCGGCGATATTGATGCCGGATGAGCCGCCAAGGCAGAGGCCTTCATGCTCGACCAGGTCGAACAGGATACGCAGGGCCTCATCATCCGGAATGCGCCAGGCCTTGTCGACCTCAATACCTTCGAGATTGGCGGTGATGCGCCCCTGTCCGATGCCTTCGGTGATTGAGGTGCCTTCTGCCTTGAGCTCGCCGGTCGTGTAATAGGAGAAGAGGGCGGCCCCGCCAGGATCGGCGAGGCCGATCCTGATCTTCTTGCTCCGCTCCTTCAGGGCAAGCGAGATGCCGCCGAGCGTGCCGCCGGAGCCGACAGCACAGATGAAGCCGTCGAGCTTGCCGCCGGTCTGTTCCCAGATTTCGGGGCCGGTTGTGCGGTAATGCGCCCGGCGGTTCGCCTGATTGTCGAACTGGTTCGCCCAGATGGCGCCATTCGGCTCGCTGCCAGCGAGCTCTTCGGCCAGACGGCCGGAATAGCGCACATAATTGTTCGGGTTGGCATAGGGCACCGCGTCGACTTCGATCAACTCGGCGCCGAGCAGGCGGAGCGCGTCCTTCTTCTCCTGGCTCTGCGTCCGCGGCATGACGATGACCACTCGGTAGCCGAGCGCCTTGCCGACGAGGGCGAGACCGATGCCGGTATTGCCGGCGGTGCCTTCCACAATGGTGCCGCCGGGCTTCAGAAGGCCGGCTTCTTCAGCCTCCCGGACGATTCCGAGGGCGGGGCGGTCCTTCACCGACTGGCCGGGATTGAGGAATTCGCACTTGCCGAGAATTTCGCAGCCGGTCTCTTCCGAGACACGGTTCAGCCGCAAGAGCGGGGTGTTGCCTATAAGGTCGATGACGGACCGGTGGATGGTCATGGGAACAGATTGCTCTTTTCTGAGTTATTTCAGGTGTCAGGCTACGACCGCCCGCTGCCGGGTTCAATCGCCGAGATGGCGGAAAACTGATCCGCTTTGCCCGGCAGGTCGTAGAGATGATGTACCTGCCGGACGGATCAACTAACATGACCCTTAAGCAACGCGCACTATCCTGGATAATCCCGCTCGCATTGCTGGCCGGGCCGGCTCTGGCCGATAGCGCGCCGGTGCCCCGGCCGGCCGGTCTCGAACAGGCCTGGACGCCGTCGCCGGGCGACCAGATCCGGTTCAATGTGCTGCGCAAGGGTAATCCTTTCGGCTCCCATAGCGTCACCTTTGAAGAAGGCCCCGACGGGGCGTTGGTGGCCAGGACAGATGTATCCCTGCGAGCCGGCCTCGGGCCGCTCACCGTGTTCCGCTACACGCTGTCTGCCAGCGAGACATGGCGGGGCGGCGAACTCGTGAGGGTCGACGGCCGCGTCAATGATGACGGCAAACGCGCCAATGTGTCGGCGCGCCGGCAGAATGGCGTGTTGGCAGTCGAGGGTACGAAGTTCAGCGGCAAGGCACCCGAAGAAGCTGTTCCGGCCAGCCACTGGAATTATGCCCAGACACGGACCGGCCGGCTTCTGTCGACAGAGGATGGCGAAATCCTCGATGTGGACGTGCGCCGAAAGGGCCGGGAAACCATCCGGGCGGGTGGGCGAATGATCGAGGCCAACCGCTATCTCATGGCCTCCGATATCGATGTCGATCTCTGGTATGATGATGCCGGACGCTGGGTAAAACTCGCTTTCGAGGCGCGCGGCCAGCAGATCGAGTACGTCCTCGAAGACCTGTACTGAGGCGGCGCCAGCGGGCATGGGTGTGCTCCGGCTTGTGCTCGGCGACCAGCTATCGCCGGAAATGTCATCCTTGCGCGATGCGACCGTGGGTGAAGACGTCATCCTGATTGCAGAGGTGATGGAAGAGGCGACCTATGTGCGCCATCACAAGAAGAAGATCGCCTTTCTGTTTTCGGCGATGCGCCACTTTGCGCGCGAACTGGAAGCTCTGGGGCACCGTGTGCGCTATGTGCGCCTTGACGATGCCGCCAATCAGGGGTCGCTGAGAGCAGAGGTCGCGCGGGCGCTGGAGGAGGAGCCGGCGTGCAGCGCGCTCGTCGCGACGAAGCCCGGCGAATGGCGCCTGCTTCAGGACATGGAGACATGGCGCGAGCTGATGCCGGTGCCGGTAGAGCTCAGGGACGATACGCGTTTCATCGTCCCGCTGAACGCGTTTGCCGATTGGGCGAAGGGGCGCCGGCAGCTGCGGATGGAGCATTTCTACCGCGATGTTCGCCGCAAGACCGGCCTGCTCATGGAAGGCAGCGAGCCTGCCGGCGGCCAGTGGAATTTCGACCAGGAAAACC
>CAYQRX010000022.1:12069-20451 GCA_964419865.1 uncultured Hyphomonas sp.
CCCGAAATCAGCAGTCACTCCGCAGCGCTTTCTGCCGGAGGCGGACGGCATAACGCGGGAAGTGATGGACCTCGTCGCGGCGCGATTTCCGGATCATTTCGGCGACCTCGAGCCGTGGTTGTTTCCTGTAACGCGGGCAGGGGCGGAAGCTGCACGCGATCACTTCATGGCTGAAATCCTGCCCGGTTTCGGCGACTGGCAAGACGCCATGGCGGCGGGCGAGCCGTGGTTGTGGCATTCATTGCTGTCACTGCACCTCAATTGCGGGCTGCTCGATCCGCTGGATGTGTGCCGGCGCGCCGAGGCGGAATGGAAGGCGGGGCGGGCGCCGCTGAATGCGGTGGAGGGCTTCATCCGCCAGATCATCGGCTGGCGGGAATATGTCCGGGGCATCTACTGGCTGAACATGCCGGCCTATGCACAGATGAACGCACTTGAGGCGCAGCGGCGGTTGCCGGATTTCTACTGGACCGGCGAGACCGACATGCGCTGCATGGCCGAGGCGATCAGGCAAACGAAGCGCCATGCCTATGCGCATCATATCCAGCGGCTGATGGTAACCGGCAATTTCGCTCTGATCGCCGGGCTTGACCCGGCCGAAGTCGATGAGTGGTATCTTCTCGTCTATGCCGACGCGTATGAATGGGTGGAACTGCCGAATACGCGCGGCATGGCGTTGCATGCCGATGGCGGCCTGATGGCGTCAAAGCCTTATGCAGCCAGCGGCAACTACATCTCCCGGATGTCCGACTATTGCGCTGGCTGCCGGTATGACGTGAAACAGCGCACCGGCCCGAATGCCTGCCCGTTCAATTTCCTCTACTGGGACTTCATCGCCCGCCACCAGGAGCGTTTCGCACCCAATCCGAGGATGGCCCTGATCAGCAAATCGCTTGGGCGCATACCTGCTGATGAGTTGGCGGAGATTAGGAGCCGGGCCGCCCGTTTTCTTGACCGGGTCTGCCCGCCGAAACCTGTGTGAAACCGGAAATTCACAGCCAGATCGGTGAAATTTGACCGTTTCCGGTGGGCCGGGGCTAACCCGCATCTGGTATCAATTTTCAGTAGAAATGCGGGATTTTCCGGAACAACGGGAGCATGAAGGAATGCCTGATCGCCAGGACGGCACGGCAATGCTTTGGTCATTTGCCGCCCTGATCCGGGGTGTCACGGTGCCTGACAAGCACCTGCCGGGTCTGCGCGCGAGGCAGATGGCTTCGATGAGTCGCATCACCGGCATCATCCTTCTTTCCAATGTGCTCAACATCCTCGCGGTTGTCGGGGTGTTCCTGACACGGACGAATGCGTTCTACCTCTTCATCTGGGCGGCGTTCGGCCTGCTGATCGTTGGCGTCGCCGTTTTCAAGCATCTGCAGTATCTGCGGATCGAGCCTCCGCGCCGGAACAATCGCCGCGCGCTTGCCGACTATACGCGGGTATCCTGCCTGATGGGGATTCTCTGGGGCGCTGCGCCGTTAATGATGCTTCGGCCGGATGACCCGAGCGGCCACATGGTCATGGGGATCATTGCTGCGGGTATGATGTTCGCCGGCGGCTTTCTGCTGTCCCGAATTCCGCTGGCGGCGATCATTTTCATTGTTCCGACTGCGCTGGGGATGGCAACGGCCCTCCTGGCAGCGCCTGGGCCGCAGCATGCGCTCATGTCGGTCATGGTCTTGTATTATCTCGCGGTCCTGCTGATCGCGGTCCTGTGGACCCACCGTCAGTTCGTCGACCAGTATCTCGGCGAAGCGGCCATACAGGAACAGAGCCAGCTGATTGGGCTTCTGCTGCGCGATTTCGAGGAGAGCACGTCGGATCTCCTCTGGCAGACCGATGGCGAGGGTGTCCTTCAGGACATTCCCCTGATCGGGGAAGCAGGCGAACCGGCATGGACTGGTGGCGGCGCGCTTCGCAGAGGCACCGCGTTTACGGGCATGTTCCGCCCCGGCAAGGCCCGCGATGCGCTAAAGCGCGCCCTTGTTGCGCGCCAGCCCTTCCGCGACATCGTTGTGCCGTTGAAGCCGAAGGACGGCCGCGAATGCTGGTGGTCGGTGACCGGGAAACCCGTGATCGAAAATGGTGCATTCACCGGATTTCGCGGCGTGGCGACCGATGTGACACAATCGAAGGAGATTGAAGATCGCATCGCCCGCATGGCGCATTTTGATGCGCTGACCGGCCTGCCCAACCGGATCACGATGCAGGAGAAGCTGGACGCTGTCCTCGGTTCGCCGCTCGCGCCGCCGGCGTGCCGCGCCCTGTTGCTGATGGACCTGGACAATTTCAAATGGGTCAACGATACGCTCGGCCACCCGGCGGGCGATGAACTGCTACGCCAGATGGCCGGGCGGCTGACCTCCGTTGCCGGCGACGGCGACTTCATGGCGCGGCTTGGCGGTGATGAGTTCGCCATGATCGTTGAGCGGGGCGATGAGGAGGCGCTGGAGGCGTTCCTTGATAATCTCACCGCCGAGATGGGGCGCCCCTACGACATCTGGGGGTCCAGCGCGAACTGTTCAGCCTCCATCGGTGTGCGGCCGTTTGATCCGGATACGGTCGATGCGCGAATCATGATGCGCCATGCCGATCTGGCTCTGTATCAGGCCAAGCATCTTGGCCGGGCCAAATGGTGCATGTTTTCAGATGAGCTGGAGGAGCGCGCCCAGGCCCGTCTCGATATCCAGGAGGAGCTGCAACGGGCGATCGAGCAGAACCAGCTTCGTGTCTATTTCCAGCCGATCGTCGACGCCGAAACGCATGCGACGGTCGCCTGCGAAACGCTGGTGCGTTGGGAGCATCCCGAGCGCGGACTCGTCTTCCCCGGAGAATTCATCGAGCATGCGGAGGAGAACGGCCTTATCACGCGGATGGGAGAATGGGTGATCCGCGCCGCGCTCGCTGAGGCGGCCCGCCTGCCGGAAGACATGCGCATCTCTGTCAACATCTCACCGCTCCAGATCCATTCGGCGACCCTGGTATCAACCATTGTCAACGCGATCGCCGCAAACGGGATCAATCCGGCGCGTCTTGAACTGGAGATCACCGAAACCGCACTGATGAGCAATACCGACGTAACCCTGCGGCGCCTGCACCAGCTGCGCGACCTCGGTATCAGCATTGCCCTTGATGATTTCGGAACAGGCTATTCCTCTTTGTCCTATCTGCGGGCCTTTCCGTTCGACCGCATCAAGATCGACCGTAGTTTCGTATCCGACATCGAGGCGCGCGCCGACAGCCAGGCGATCACGCTCGCCACGGTCAATCTCGCCAAATCACTTGGCATGCGCTGCACGGCGGAAGGTGTCGAAACGCACTACCAGGCCGAATATCTGCGCCAGCTTGGCTGCGATGAGCTGCAGGGTTTCTTCGTCAGCCGGGCGCAGCCGCTGGACCATCTGGGACACCTGGTTGATCTCGCCGCCCTGGCCGGACCGCCGAGTGTTGAGCCAACCTCTGCAAACAAGGGCGAGCGCCGGGTGAAAAGCCGAGCGAGCTGATTGGCCCCCGGCGCCTCAGTCTGCCTTTTCTTCTTCTTCCTTTGGCGCCGGCCGCCGGCCGAACAGGCTGCCGATCGCATCGCGGGCGGCGCGTTCTGCAGCGTCCTCGAGCTGTTTTTCGACCGTTGGGGCAGGTGGTTGAGGTTCGGGGGCGGCTGCCTCATCAGCGCTGTCCGGTGCGGGCGCGGTATCGGTGCCCTCGGGAGCCGGTTGCGTCCGACTGCCGCCGATGATGTTGCCGATGATCGCGCCCGCGGCACTGTCACCGGTGCGGCCCGTGATCTGATCCTGCAGGCGCCCGGCGAGCTCGGCCTGTAACGCCTGCTGGACGCCAGTGAAATCCGGTGTCACGCGCAGCGCGTCCCAGCTGCCGGAGATGCGGACCGGAACGGGGATGCCGTTCAGCTGCACGACGGCGCCCTGACCCTGGCCTGTCCGGTCAATCGCCGTCGCCAGGCGGATGTCGAGTGACTGGCCGCCAAGGTCGATCTTGCCGGTGCCATCGATCCCGAGGACCGGGCTCAGCAGCTTCAGGATGTCCACATTCGCGACACCATTCTGCACACTGAGAACCGTGTTGAAGGTGGTGAACTCGGTCTCGGCAGCCGGCGAAAGCACGCCGCGGAAGTCGAGATTATTGAGGCTGCCGGTTGCGAAGGCTGTTTGGAGCGACTGGGCGCTGCGGACAAGTTGAGTGACGTTGAGACCCTTCAGGGCTCCCTCATTCAGGTTGGTGGACAATTCGCCGTTCAGCCCCTGCATGATCTCGTCGATCGAGTTGCCGCGGGAGGTTGCATCGACCTTGAACGCGCCGGAGCCGGTCAGCTTGTCGAAGCCGGCCAAGGTGCCGAGAAGGCTCGATATGGCGACGCTGTTGCCTTCCATCGCGAAGCCGACCGCCGGGACCTGGCCCGCGGCATCCAGCGTCATCCGGCCTTTCCAGTCGCCGCCGAAGGCTCGGAACTGTGAAAGATCGGCAGTCAGCCGGCCTGCGTCGAGCCGGGCCGCGAGGACGGCGTCGCTGAGCACCACGCTGCCAAGTGTCAACTGGCTGGTGCGGATATTCAGGTCGGCATCGGCGGCCTGCAGGCCGGCAAGGTCCAGCTTGTCCTTGCTCCAGGCCTCCATAGGCTGAGGCTCTTTCGGCTTCTGATCCGTCGGCGCGAGGAAAGGCGACAGGTCCAGCGCGCCCATATTGAGATTGCCGGTAAGGCGGGGGCGCTCGCCGGTCAGGTCGATTCCGGCAGTGCCGCGTGCATTGATCTGGTCCAGCGTCAGATTGAGGTCTGACACGGCAATGTTCGAGAATGTGCCGCGCGCCGTTCCCGCCACATCGAAACGCTGCAGCGTTGTGCCCGGCTCCAGCTCCACGTCGGCAGCGGCGAGCAGCTCCCGCAGGCGCTGGCTGGCCGCCGTCAGCTCGCCATTCAGGCGCCCGTCGCCCCCGAGAGCGATCTCGCCGAGATAGGATGCCGTGAGGAGCGCGCCTTCATGCTTGAAAACAACTTCGGAAAGGCGGATGGCATCGGCCGGCCCGTTGATGGCGGCGTCCAGCTGAACTCGTTCCAACGCTGCAGCCATGGGCAGGTCCATCTGCAACTGGCGGACGAGCTCTCCGGTACGCGGGCTGCGCAGTTTGAGCCGGCCATCCAGCGCAACACTTTCTCCAAGCCGGATCCCGCCAGCATAGCTGGCATCTATAAGGTCGCTTTTGACGCCCAGGGTCTCGAAACTGAGGTCGGGCGCGAGAAGGGATCCGCTGATCTTGCCATTTACGTTGGCGCCGCCGAGCGGTGTCAGGTTGAGTGGCATTTCGACACCGGCGAAACGTGCCAGCGCAGCGATGCTGGCGGCATCGAGGCTGAAATCGCCGGCAACCGTGGGCGCTTCGCCAAGGGCGAGGTTCCCACTGAAGCTCGTCCTGGCAAGATCGGATGTCTGGGTCAGCCGGCTGATGTCGATGACCAGCGCGTCCGCGGGGCCGGCCAGGCTGCCCTGCAGGTTGATCCGGCCAAGGCGCGACAGGTCGAATGGGACTTCAACGCCGGTAAGCGCTGCCAGGGCCGGCAGCGCGTCGGAGGAGCCGTTGAACTTGCCTTCAACAACCGGCACGTCGCCGAGCTGCACCTTCCCATCATAGTCCAGCTTGCCGAACGGGGTTTCAAGGTCGGCCTTGATGCTGGCAGGCAGCTCCCTTGTCAGGGCGTCCAGCGTGTCGACGGTTGCCGCGACCTGGAAGGGGTGGGCCTGGAAGATACCCTTGGCGCGCAGGCGGAAGGGCGCGTCGGGGGCGGCCATGCCGGCGACGAGGTCGAGGTCGCGCAGTTCATAATAGTCACCGGTCTGGGCGTCGCGATAGCTCAGCGAGGCATTGGTCAGGCGCGCCTGTTCGACACCGCCATTGAAGCCGCCGCCTTGCGCGGGCTGGCCGGACGGGCGTGGCTCACCCGGATCGCGCGCGGGTTGGTCGGCGCTGCCGAAGACCCAGTTCGTCTGTCCATCGGCCAGGCGCTGCAGTGAGACATTGGCATCGACGAAGGCCAGTTCCTTGATCTCGACCCGCCGGGAGAGCAGTGGGAGAAGCTTTACTGAGCCGCGCAGCTCCCCCGCCTCGACCATGTAGGGCCCGTCAAATCCCTCGGGATTGGCGACTGTCACGCCTCCCACGCTGGCGGAAATAGTGGGGAACACACCAATCTTCACATCGCCCGTCAGGGTGATCTTGCGCTGAAGCGCCTGGGTGGCCGCGCGCTCGATCTGGTTGCGATAGACGTCTTTCGGGACAAGGAAGGGGACGGCGGCGACAATGGCAATAAGAATTGCCAGAACACCGCCGGCGATCAGGGCTATGCGTTTGATATTCATGGGGTCGAATCCGAGTCTGATCGATGTTCCTACCACATGGGTCTGGAATGTGTCGCGTGAATGGCAAACACTGCCCCAAAAGCGTGAAAATCGGGACAGGCAGAGAATGTACACGGGCTTGTGAAATGCCTGATGAAGTATGCTTGACCGGCTCGCTGTGCTTTATTAGAGAGGCGCTTCGCTTCGCAAGAAGCGCCAGAAATGCGCGGGTGTAGCTCAGTCGGTTAGAGTGCCGGCCTGTCACGCCGGAGGTCGCGGGTTCGAGCCCCGTCACTCGCGCCATAAACTGAGTGAATACAAGGCATTGTACCGTTAATGCTTTGCCTGTCAAATGACTCGCACCGTCCTGCTCCGTCAGTTGCAATTGCGCCGGGCATTCGACTGCTTTCCGGCCGATCGGCGCTCACGAAGTCAATGCGCACAAGCCTTTAACAACAAACATTCGTTGTTAAAGGTTTGCATGCGCTCGGTTTTCCCAGACTCGGGTTTTGCAGCTGCTCTGCGAAAGCGCTTTCAGTCCAGCTTTAGGAAGTACCGGGTGGATTTGAGTTCCCCCTCCCGGACAAGCGCGCCTTTGGCGACCATGTCGGCAAGATCCCTGGTCGCCGTCGCGGTCGGGGCTCCTGTGATCGTCATGTAATTCTTGGCGCTGAGACCGCCTTTAAAGCCGTCAATTCCTTCCGCGAACATACGCAGCAACGCTTTCTCCTGCCGCGGGTTCAGCTGTGCTTCGAGGCGGTCGAAGACGCGGGTTTTGGCCAGCATGAATTCGACCTGCTTCAGGCTTCTCTCCTGCGCTTCGAGCGCGACATCGGCAAACCAGTTCAACCACCGGTCCGCGTTCAGGGTTGCACTCGCCAGCTCCAGTTCGCGGTAGTAGTCCTTGCGGTGGCGCAGCAGGGCGCCGGCAAGTGAGGTAAAGACCGGCCGCTGCCGCCCTTGTGCCAGCGCCTTTTCCGAGATGGCACGTCCTATCCGGCCATTTCCGTCTCCATACGGATGGATGCACTCGAACCATAGATGCGCAAGTCCGGCGCGCTCGATCGGAAGCAGCGGCGCCTCGCCGGTCGGCGCGGTCTGGTTAAACCAGGAAATGAACGCTGCCATTTGGCTGGGAACATCGTAGGAAGGAGGCGCCTCAAAGTGAACCTTTGGCGCGCAGGAAGCGCCCGATATGATCTGCATCGGTTCTTCATGCTCTCGGTAGCCGCCGAGCCTTTTCAGATCGGTGCGGCCGGTCAGCATTTTGCTGTGCCAGCGATGAAGCATTTCGTCCGACAGCGGCTCACCTGTTGTCTGCAGCAGGTCGACCATCATTCCCGCAATGCCGCTCTCGGCCGGGCGCGCGGATGTCCGGGCCGCCTTCAGCCCGAGGGCGCGTTGGATGGAGGATTGGACACTTGCCCGGTCCAGTGTTTCCCCCTCGATCTGAGAGGTATCGATCGCTTCCAGGCTCATGATCGAAATTCTGAGCTCGATCCTGTCTTCATCGGAAATATTACGGGACGTGCCGATCAGCAGGCCGGCCTGCTCCAGAAAACGCGCCTCGCGGGCGGCGAGTTTCTGCCGGTCCCGCACGAAGTGAGGCCAGCCGCGAAGTTCCCAGTTCCAGGCCATGATCGAAAAAGCTCCGCTGTATCGATCACATTATGCAGTAAAAGTGATTAATAAAAGGGTGTTTTATCGATCATGGCGCACCAAGATGCTCGCTGATTTACCGCATGAACCGCAGGAATATCGGATAGATGAGTGAGATACAAACTGGATACCTGGTGGGATACAACTAGCCCATCAGAAGAGTTTAGTGCATTGATATAATGAAGATTAATCTCACGCTTCGAAGCGCGTCACTCGCGCCACTTCTTGTGCTCCCACTGCTGTCGCCGACGTCGCCTGCCAGCTCCTTTGGGAGCCGGGCATGACCGGCCAGCAGGATCGGCCGAGTAAAACGTGATGAACACCAGGGCCATGTCAGGCCAAGCCGGCCCCGGTCAGGGTAACGGCTGAGTATCATTTG
>CAYQRX010000023.1:0-20281 GCA_964419865.1 uncultured Hyphomonas sp.
GGGGCTGCCCCCGGGCAAGCTATGCCGCCTGCCGAGGGCAAGGGCAAGAAAGGCTGCGGCAATGGGGGCGCAAGCAGAGCTGTTGTGCAAACCGTGCCTGCAGGCCACAAATCCGGCCTGCAGCTGAGGTATTCGGGCAGATGCCATATTCGAACGGCAGGCTACTGTGCGCCGGGCGCCAAAGCGTAAACAGAAAGGCCATTTGCAATGAACACAGAGCCAGCCTTTACCGGTCCGGCAGGGGCGCCGAGAGATGAGCGGCTGTCCATAATTGTCGTATGCTACAATATGGCCCGCGAGCTCCCGCGGACACTGGAGACCCTGTCGGCGCGCATGCAGGCCGGCATGTCTGAGGACGATTATGAAATCATCGTGGTCGATAACGGCTCGAGCGCGCCGGCCGACAGGGACGCGTGCCAGGCGATCGCTGCAAATTGCAGGTTCCTGGATGTGGACCATCCCACAGTGTCGCCGGCCGGCGCCATGGCGCTGGGTGTGAGCCAGGCACGCTTTCCCCTGCTCGGGATCATGGTCGATGGCGCGCGGATGGCCTCGCCCGGCCTGCTTTCAACAGCCCGGCTTGCACTGAGGCTGAGCCGGCATGCGGTTGTCGGCACGATCGGGTTTCACCTCGGGCCGAAAGTCCAGATGAAATCGGTCCTTGAGGGCTATAATCAGGTGGTCGAAGACCAGCTGCTCGACTCTGTCGACTGGCGGGCCGACGGCTACGCCCTGTTCAGCATTTGCGCGCTTGCGGGTTCATCGGCCAAAGGCTGGTTCCACCTGCCTTCAGAGACCAATGCGCTTTTTCTGAGCCGGGAGGAATATGAACGCCTTGGAGGCTATGACCTGCGCTTCCAGTCACCCGGCGGAGGGCTGATCAATCATGATTTCTGGAACCGCATCTGCGCTGACGAAAAGACCCGTCTCATCATGCTGCTGGGCGAGGGCACCTTCCACCAGGTTCATGGCGGGGTGGCCTCGAATGCGACGGAATCTCCCTGGAGCCGGTTTGCAGAGGAATATGAAACCATCAAGGGAACGCCTTACCGGCATATCCGGAAGCCTTTCTCAGTCTTCGGGCGTCCTGACTTTATCGATCTCCTCTGACCCCTGTTCTGTCTGCGCCTGGCCTTGCAAGCCAGCCGGTTTCAGGGGGGCTTCGGCCAGGCGTTCTGCAAGATGGGCAAGATAAGCCTGCGCAGTCGCTTTTATCGCAGGCGAGACCTCGGCCAGCTCCTGGACCCGCGCCTGCATCCGGGCGATCTCGTCGAATTCGGCGCGTGTGAAACGTGAAATCGTCACGCTCTCCTGATGGCGCCGGTGATAGTTGAGGGGGCGCGGATCAAAGGCGATCTTTCCCATCCCGGCCAGATGCGCATAGACACACCAGTCGCCGGCCACCCGGTAGCTGCAGATTTCATTCATATGGCGATCCAGCGTTGCGGCGAGGGCGCCGCGACGGAACAGGACGCCGGACACATTCGGGATCGTGTTCTTGACCGAGAGGCCCTCGGCCAGCTCCCTTGCCCCGTCATTGACAAAGCTCCGGCGCCAGCGCTCCTTGTCGATATCGGCGACATAGTCGAGATAATGCGGGCAGAGGATTTCACTGGCCCGGCTCACCTGGTTGGACTGGGTGTAGCTGAGGACTACTGCCTCGTTGCGCAAAGCGTCTGCAGCCACCTTCGTGAAGCTTGATGCGGCCCAGTCATCGGCTTCGGCAATCCAGACGATATCCCCGCGCGCGAGGCTCACGCCCTTCTGCCATTGGGCAAAGACCGACCCGGAATTCTTCGCGTTCGGGACGATCCGGTAATGGATGCCGCAATCCTTCAGGAGACGTTCGGCGGCTTCCAGGCTATCATCTGCGGACGCATCATCCAGGAATATGATCTCCCAGACAGGCAGGTCCTGGTTGAGGATGCTCGCAATCCGGTGCGGCAGGTAGCGGGCATAATTATAGTTCGGGACGATGACCGAGATGCGCGGCTGGAACACACCGGCAAGGCGCAGGAGGTCGCCGGCAAAGCTCTGGAACCCGTATGACTGGCGAATGAGTTCAATGCCCGCCTGCGCGGCTTTCTTACGGCGCGGCGCAGATCCGGCCAGCTGTGACATCGCCCGGGCAAAGGCGGCCGGGTCGTGATCCTCAAGCTCGATCACGGCCGGGTTGCCCGAAAGGCTGGAGAGGCCCGTCGTGCCCGATACGACAAAAGCCGGTGTGCCGCACGCCAGCGCTTCCAGGACGGTCGAGGGATAAGGGTCCTCGCGCGAGGAGAGCGCGTAGGCACAGGCGGCCTTGAAGAAGGCGCCGGTATCATTCTGGAAGCCCAGAAGCCTGACATGGTCGCCAAGCGCTCCGGCATTGGCGAGAATGGCATGACATTCAGCGCGCATCGCGGGGCTCAGCCCGCCAATCCAGACGAAATGCAGCCTGGGGTCCAGCCGGGCCGCTTCGACCGCCCACCGGCAGAATATGTCAGGCCCCTTGCGATGGTCGCCAAAACCCACCCCGATCACGATCTGTGTGTCCTCAGGCAGGCTCAGGCGTTCGCGGATTTCGCGGGCGGCAATTTCCTTCTCGGCTGGCGCGGCGATGCTCTCAGCCTTGTAGAGGCCCTGAGGCTCTATCACAGGTCTCGACCAGGGGCGCCCGAGCACCTCCTCTTCGGTTCGCTTTCGCACAAAGTCGGACGCAAAGACAACATGGCGCGCATGGGTTTCGAAGGCCTCAATGCCGGCCGCGAGGTTCATGGCGCCGATAAGGCCGGGCAGTTCATGGACAAGGCCGAGCGCCTCTATTCCGGCCTGGTCGAGATAGGGCGTGATCCAGCCGCCTGCGCAGGAATTTATGATCGCCCGGTCAAACCCGTCGGCCTTGAGTTGTCTCAGGGCTGAATTGAAGTGCTTTGTGCCGGCCATATCCTCTCTCAGGATGAGGAGGCGCCCATATGTTTCGAAATTCGGGCGAAGCGGGCCGTCTTCGCATGCGAGGATTGCAACCTCACAGCCAAATTTGCGTGACCAGGCGCGGGCAAGGTGGAGTGAATGGA
Organism: uncultured Hyphomonas sp.; assembly: GCA_964419865.1. Classification (GTDB taxonomy): domain Bacteria; phylum Pseudomonadota; class Alphaproteobacteria; order Caulobacterales; family Hyphomonadaceae; genus Hyphomonas. The sequence continues at coordinate 3,057 of CAYQRX010000023.1, forward strand.
TCTGGGCTCCGTTGCGGGCAAGATCGTGCACGACGAGCAGGATCCGGGTTGCAGGCCGCCCTGCCGGCACCGGACCGAGTGGGACAAGGTCGCGCGGCTCGACCATCTTGTCGGCCGAAGGATCAAGGGCGCGGCGCGTCGCCTCCAGCCAGGCATAGCCATGATCCAGATCAGGCTCGAGATAGGCCCCTTCGGCCCACTCATTCCAGGCGTTGATGAAAACGAGCCGCTCATCCGGGCGCCCTTCCCGCCGGACCATGTCTTCGGCGGCGCTGCGCAGCCATGCTTCGTATAAGCCGGGCCCGTCATCGAGCATGATGGTCGCATGGCCCATCCGGCGGGCCGTGTTGTCCCATTGAGGCGTCACACCCCGGAACAGGCGGAAATCAGGTGCCCGGTAGGGCGTTTTTCCGAGCGGCAGCTGCGAGAGGTCATGGATGCGCGCCCCAGAGGCATCGCCAATTGGGGTTACGCGCCCTTCCTGCGGCGCAAGCCCCATATTGTTGGGCGGAAACTCGATGGCTGCGTCGAACCCGTATTCGTCCGGCGAGCCGCGGGCAAAGGAAAGGGTATAGGCCAGGAAGATCTCGCCGACGCCGTTCCGGCGGCACCAGTCTCGCCAGCGCCGGGCAGTGGCCCTCGCGTCAGGCAGAAGATCTGGCCGGTAGAGTATGACGAGTGGCCGCCCGCCGACGCGCAGGTATTTGTCAGAGGCAAGATAGCTGGAAATATGGCTGATGAAGGCAATATCATCTTCAGGAGAATGATACTGGGCGATCAGGAGCTGGTCCTCGCGCCCGTCCCAGCGCCGGCTCCAGCTCTCATTCGCCCAGCACAGGCAGAAGGGGAACGTGATTTCCTTGTCGCCCGCATAGGCGTCAACAGGCTGTTCCAGCAGCTGGCGGCCGCCAAACCAGTAATAATAGAAACAGAAGCCCTCCAGCCCGTACTGGCTCGCAAGGGCCGCCTGCCGGCGCCGGACCTCAGGATCGGCGAGCAGATCATAATAGCCAAGCTCGCCCGGCCGGCGCGGCTGGCGGTGGCCTTCGAACTGCGCGCGGGCCCGGCGCACATTGGTCCATTCAGTGAAGTCCTTGCCCCACCAGCGATCATTTTCCGGGATCGGGTGGAACTGCGGCAGGTAGAAGGCAATCGCGCGTGCGAGAAGCCGGGCAGGCCGGGGCAGCGCGGAGAGCTCTACATATATGGCCCTATTGGTTCCGGCACTGCTACCGCCGGCCTCGCCAGCTGCAGACATTTGCCTGCGCAGACTGGCCATGCGTTCATTTTCCCGCTGCCAGTTTTGATAAGTGACGGTCCAGGAAAGCAGGAACCCTGTCCGTTCAAACGCAAAATCCCTTATTCGGCGCCGGTCTTCATCGCGCAGAGGCAGGCGGGCAGCGATTCGCCGGACAGCTTGCGACAGGAACTGGCGCAAACGCCTTGCAAGTGGAGCGCTGCTGGTAGAATCTGGTCTGTGAAGATGCAAGTCAGCCGGCTCCATCTGGTGTCCGTTCAACAGGTCTCGCCCGTCTTTGCCCCGGCCCGGGCAGCAGCACCTGCGCTACTAGCCTGTCCATAAATCAAGTGCTAGCAGGTCATGATGAATACGGCTATTTTTACGATCTGCGCGCGCAATTTCCTAGCCTATGCAATGACGCTGCGCGACAGTGTCCTTGCCGTCGAACCAGGCCGGCCTTTCTTCATTTTTCTTGCCGACGCGGTCGGTGATGACGGCCCCGAGCTTCCGCCGGAGGTCATACCGGTTTCAGATCTCGCCATTCCCGATCTCCTGGACATGGCCTTTCGCTATTCGCTGATAGAGTTCAGCACATCGGTGAAAGCTGATTGTTTCCTGCATCTGCTCAACAGCATGGGATTTGATGCAGCGATTTATCTCGACCCGGACATTCAGGTCTTTGCGCCCCTCGAAGATGTGCATGACGCCCTGGCCGCAGGCAAGTCGGCGGTCCTCACCCCTCACCTGCTAAAGGCAAGCCAGGCAAGGCAGGGCGGGCGCGACATGGACGTGCTCCGGAGCGGGGCTTTCAATCTTGGCTTTGCAGCCTTTTCCAGGACCGAGGAAAGCCTCGATTTTCTGCACTGGTGGTCTGAAAAGCTGCGGCAGGAGTGTATCTCAGCGCCAGAGAAGGGGTTGTTCGTCGATCAGCGGTTCGTCGACATGGCGCCGGGCTTTATTGATGAGCTGAAGGTGGTTCGTCATCCCGGCTATAATGTGGCCTATTGGAACCTGCATGAGCGCAGGCTTCAGGAAACGGCCGGGGGCTATATGGTCGACGGCAGGCCTCTTGTCTTTTTCCATTTTTCCGGTGTGTCGCCGCAGGAGCCAAATACCCTCTCAAAACACTTGGGCGCAGCCCAGCCGACCATGGGCGCGGCGCTTGCATCGCTCGTCAGAAGTTATATCGAGGCGCTCAATCAACGCGGCCAGGCGCAATGGTCACGGCTACCATACGGCTATGGGTGGTTCGCCAATGGCCTGCCAATTCTGCTGCCCATGCGCCGCCAGCCGCCAAGGCTCGGGCCAAGTGAAGAAAGGTTTATTGCCCCTGATATGGAATTCTGGAACAGTCCGGACCCTGATATTATTCAGACTGAGGGGCTTCTGGTGACCCGGCTGATGGGTGCTTACCTTAGATCGCGTCCTGACCTCATGAAGCTTTTTCCGATGTCGACGCCTGCCGGACGAAGGGCTTATATCGGCTGGTTCTGCCGCCACGGTGTGAAGGAATATGCGATACCGAGTGAATTTCTTCCATTTGCTGAGACTAAGTTCGCTAGGCCAACAGAAATTGGCGTTCGATTACGAAACTTTTCGCGTCGATTATTCACGAAGGATGGACCGAGGATCTAACCTTTGGATTGGCTTGATAGAACTTAGCTATTGTTTTTGAACGCATTTTTGAAACACTTGTTTCTTGTTGATTTTTTGTATCGTCACGCAAATCAAAATTATTGCACCAATTATTGTTGCTTGCATGAAGTTCTTCGATGTTGACGGGATTATCGTTGACCAAGCAGTTGCGTCCAATCAAACTGTGGTTCCCTCCATTGCGACCTTGGAAAAGTATACCATGTTCACCATTAGCTTTTATTACTGCGTCATCAAAATAGACGCTCTCAGCATTTGAAACCATCACACCCGCTTTTGCATTCTCAGAAAATGTTCCTTTTACCAGAACCGATCCAAGCTTCCGTTCTCCTGATCCGCTCAATGATAGGCCTCTGAAGTTCCTTTTAGATGTAGCTTCCACTTCACAATGATAAAGCTCTGCGTAAGTGGAATCGAGCATAATGCCGTTGCCGGTACAGTCATAAACTCTTGCATTTATGTAGATTCCGACACCGCCATCGAGGTGAATTCCTGAATGAATTGTTTCTAAGCCCGCGCTGTAAACATCAAATTCTTCAAGTCTGATTGAGGATGCCCCAGATGTGCCCAGACCGCTCCACCCCAAGTTCTCCGTGTGGATCTTCTTGAGTAAAATTTGGTCGGAGTTGTTCAAATGAATTGCATTTTGAGCAATTTCGAACAACCGAGTGTTAACGACCGAAATATTTTGACATCTTTTGAAGTAAATTCCGCAGGCGTAAGTTAGGGCTTTATGATCAGGTGGTCGCGACTGATGTTTTCTTTCACCAAAGCATTCCACATTTGAAACAGTAATGTTGGTATTGCCCTCGACATAGTCACTGTTGGTAATCATGTGGCAATTTGAGTTGTCGGCCAACTCGATTCTTACGCCCGGCGCCGTTCCAGTCAAAGAGGTGTTGGATGGAATTACTATTGGATTGCTGATCTTATAGTATCCAGGCCAAATATTTACTGTTCCTCCTTGCGGTAATTCATTTTCAATATTATACAGCAAATCGATTTTTTCTGGTGTTATGTTCACTTCTTTTTTTTCTTGAGACATCGATATCACCCATTGTGTCGATTTAGATTTTTCGCGCGACAAAGCTTGCATTTCGATTGGCCGGGAAGTGGGGAGCGGACCTATAAATAATGTCAAGTTTCAGTCCGGCTTGCTCATGCAAGTCTATGAAATCTTCACCGAAATCCGAAACGACCAAACTCTTCGATCCGTCTCCCGCTATGTGATATCTGGGAGGTTCCAAGTTCACAATCTGTCCATTTGCAACTTTTGCGCGATGTAAAGTTTTGGCCGGCAGTGGATATCGCACGGGCACAGAGAAAATGTGAAGTCCGCAAGGTTTTAGTACTCGCGAGATCTCTCTCAAAGCTAATTCAATATCGAATACGTGCTCCAATACTTCCAAAGAGACTATTAGGTCGAACGAACTGTCCAGAAATGTAAGCTTAGTGACATCTTCGCTTCTGACACCGTTTCTGATTGAACCTCGTTCGATATCCTCCCAATAGTACGAATTTACATATTTCGGGTGTTCTGCTAGAATCTTGTGTAGAGGGCCCGTCATTCCAATTTCATAGATGTCCAATTCGCGAAATCGGCTTCTTGTTAGTAACTGAGAAAGATGAGTGACGCCTCCTCGCCCAAACGAGTCAACAATTAGCTGCGCGACATCTCGCTGCCGAACCATGCTTCGACAATTACTGCATCGGAAATTATCACGAGGCGCTTTATCTTGTTCAATCAGAAAGTTATCAGCAACACCACAAATTGAGCAAAAAAACATCAAGACATTTCCTGAATCATCGGAGTCAAAGTGCTGATAAGGATGGCACGCGTGACTCTAGGGGTGGTTTGGTTTAGGGCATGCAGCGATAGTGGGTTCATTGAGCGCTGCAAAGTCACTAGCTGACCTGCTTCTTCTGTATCATAGGGCCTTTCATTCAAAGAATATTGCCTTTGGCAAACTTGGTGCGGTTCACACTTATAGAGCGAGCGAAATCTGGTCAGACAAACCGAGCCACCACTTATTGCATTGCTCGACGAGCTGCATCAGCAAAGTCGTTTAAAGGTACAATAGTGATAACATCAACAGAATCGTCTATTCCTTCCACATTCGAGGCTACGATTGGGATGCCTGCGTCTCGGTACATCAGCAATTTCAACGGGTTCATGAAGTCTGAAAACTTGTCCCGCAAATGAGGCATTATGGCAACCTTGCTGGCCGCGACGATCCTGTAGGTTGCTTCTTCGTTCAAGGGCCCATGATAGATGACATTGGGCCGACTTATCAGCCTACGGAATTCTTCGCCGGCCCGATAGGCGCTTCCCACGAGATGGAGCGGATAATCCAAGTCAGCCACCTCGTTCATCAGTTTCCAGTCAATACGATCATTCATGTTTCCAGTGTAGACAAATCTTCGCTCTGGTATCATCAGTTCCCTGGAAAAGGACTGCATCGACACCGGGCGCTGGTACCAGTTGGGGAGCAGTGACACCGGTACATTTCCCGGGATCATGCCTAGGGTGCGGAAATGATCGAGGTTGCGTTCTGAGTTGAACACAACGCCTTCAGCCTCCTCAAAAAGAATACGGTACTGATCTGAGAACGCTTCTTTGTCCTTTTCGCTTGCCCAGGCAAACTGATTGTCCACGACATCTACGGTGAAGGGGTACAGCCGAATTAAACTCCAAACCGATTTCAGTGGCCGAATAATCGGGAAAAGGACAAAGCGACTGTTTCGGGGGCTTATTTGTTCCTGTACAATGAATTCTGTAAACTGAGCACTTAGCCCAGCATCGGTCTTGTGGTGCAGCGACACATAGCGGACACCATTGCAATCGCTCCAGCCTTTTCCGGCCTTGCGTTTAGCCAGTTCCACGAGGGCTGAAAAGTCTGCAGTCCAGTCCCCTGAATTGGACTTGTACTGATCCAGGGTAGACTGATGCAGGAACTCCAGCACGATGACCTCTCTTTCAGGCTTCTCAGCCTTCAGCTTGCGAGCGAGCTGGTCAATGCGGCGCCCATAAAGACCGGCATCATGCTGCTTCCAGACCAGGATTATTTTTTCCCTTTCCGCATTTGAACGAACAGGGTCAGTGTTCCTGATATCATTGAAAACAGCGGCCGCCGGAGTTGCCCCCGCTTCAGCTTCTGCCCTGTTGAAAGCCCGTTCTGCAGCGGTGAATGTGAACTCTTCGGGCAATTCGATCCTGCCGGTGTGGTTGAGGGCGCGCTCGAGCTGTGCCTCGAAGTTTTCCGCGCTGAACAGGTAAATTCCAGGGGTATGGGAGAGGTCCCGCACACCAGGTGTGTCGGGCACGAGTACAGGCTTGCCTGCAGCAAGGGAGTCGCCGATCTTTGCGGTGATCTGGTATCTGGTGATTTCCCGGTCAGCGTCTTCATCAGAGGGAAATCCGGTTATCATGACTTCGCAATTCTCGACAATTTTGCTGGCCTCTGAAAACGGAACGATGCCGTGCACCTGTGCGCCGGTGTCTCTGAGCTTGTCCTGCAGTTCTCGCGGCGCGATATCTCCGTATACGTGAAATTCTGCTTGCCTGCCTCCGGTTAGCCTTATTTCCCGAATGGCCTGCGCCACCTCGAGAACTTTCTTGTGCGGTCTGACCGTCCCGAGGAAGCCGACCTTTACTGTTTGTTTGCCCTGTTTGACCTGAAGAGTGGAAGTCGCTACCGGGCGCCTTGCATGGCGAACCATCTGCCCACCGAACATTTCCATCAGGGTGGCGCTTGCGACTGTTCTTGCGGGGATCTTTTCCAGGATCTTTCGGCTAAGGCCAATTGAAGGAAGCCCATAGGGCTTTGATCTTGAGCCGGCTGAACGAGAGAAATGTTCTTCATTGTCGTCGATGTCGAGTATTATGCGGGCTTCATCAGACGCCAGATTGGACGCGAGAATGAATCCGGGCAGCCTTGGTTTGCAAATCCAGACTGTATCAAAGCGGATTCCCATCTGCTTGAAGAGTTCATGAGCGAGATAGCGCTCGTTCCATGGGATCCCGAGAAAGTTGATATTCTCATTCTGTACCGGCGGCCACAATTTACCGCCAAACTCCGGAAAGAGGTAGGTAATCAGGGCCTTTGGCCGGTCCATTGGGACTGCTTCATATAGCACCTTGGCCCGGCCAACCGGATTGTGACCCCCATCCCAGCAGACAATCGCCACGGCTCTTTGCTGCTCGCTGATGTCCTTGATCTTCAACAACTGATCAATGTCTAAACTGTTTTGAATGCGTACAGGTATTCTCTGCGCGGTCGCATTTGCGGGCTTTGTCCTTTCCTCGTTGTGGTCAGCTCTTCCGAGCCCCGTTTCGGCGGGATGATCTTCAGCCTCAAGAGCAAGTTGAACCAGGTAAGGCGTGCCAGTTGGTCCTGCCATCTCGTCCGAGGTCGTTATTGCAGGGCCGACCTTTCGGGTCTCCCTGAACCCTTCGAGCAGGTAGTGGACAAGCGGGAGCATTCCGGAAGCGGCGACATCAGGATTTTCAGAAAGGTATAATCCACCATCAAAGAGAAGATGGGTCCGCAGGCCGGATGTGCCGCTGTGTCGAACGTAATGTTCCAGAGGACTGATATCAGCGATTTTGCCTGCGCTGGCCTCATATACTGCCGGATCGAACAGCGGGTGGGGCTTCAGGTGTTTCCTCCAGCCTATCTGGAGATAGTGTGTCAGTCCTTGCGGCGCATCAAAGTCGGCGCGCTCGCATTGCCCGGAATAATAGACCGGGTCAAAAAGGCAGTGCGGCTGGAGAAGGTTCTGGGAGCCTTTGGCCAGGTAATGGGATAGGGGGTCCATGCCTTCCCGATCCGCCTCGGAGACCCATTGAAGGTAATAGGGCGTTGAAAAAAGGGGATGAGGATCGCGCCCTTCCTGCCAGCCTGTCACAATGAAGTGGATGAGGGGGCAGATACCCGACCGCTCGACGTCCGGATTTTTTCGAAGATACCAGTTTGTATCGAACAGGGCGTTGGGCATGCGTCCTTCGGCCCAACCGACCTGAAAGTAATGAATTGCTGCATCTATGCCGGCATCCCTGACATCCGGGTAGCGTTCGAGATAGTACCCGGGATCGACAAGCTGAGCTGCGAGATCCTCGCGCTTGCGGGAACTGAGGCGGGAGGAGTTAGTCATTCTTTACTGCCTTGGTAGATTCGGCTTGCACAGCCCTGTCGGCCCTGTCTCGGCGTCTCTTATTTCCCAATGAGCCTTTTCAGCGCGAGTTGCGGATTCATGGCCGCGGTCTTCATGATCCGCATTGGTCGCGTCACGCGCCAGGAAGTGCTTGTTTTCAAGGCGTTCAGGTCCTGTCGCAACAAACGCGCTTCCTTGATTTTTTCGGTCAGTTCCAGTTCTGTCGCCAGGTTTGACCGAACTTGCTGGTCAAGAGTGTCGTTGAGCTCTTTCAGTCTCGATTCGGCAGCCCCTAAGCGCAGGCGCAAGTCAGACTCGGACTTTTGCATCCTGTCATAGGCAGCCCTGCCGCGCGCCTCAGACTCCTCCATCTGACGCCGAAACAGCATTTCCGACTTTTCAATCTCCTGCTCAAGCGCCGCAATACGGCGCAGCTGTTCAACAGAGCGGGCCGCGCCATTGTCGAGCTCGGCCTTCAGTTCGCCATAAGCAGCTTCAGACATTTTAAGGCGGGCAGATGTCTGTTCGAAGTCTGCACGCAACCTTTCCCTGTCTTCGAGGCTTTTGCCGGCGGCCTGGAGATCTGTCTGCAGTGCCGAGATCTTATTGTTTCTTTCTTCGAGCTTTTCGGCGGCCTGGGCGAGGTCCGCCCTGAGGCTCGAGATGAGCTGATCCCTGTCTTCGAGGCTTTTGCCGGCGGCCTGCAGGTTCGCTTCGAATTGGGCAAGCTGCGACCTGAGGCCAGTCATCTCCTGGTTCAGGCTCTCGATCTCGCCAGCAAGCTTTTTCTCGCTTTGGCGATGCGCTTCGATCTCCTGGTTGATCCTTGAAATCGTACTGTTTTTTTCCGAAATTGCCGTGCGAAGTTCTTCTGTGGACGTCGTGAGCCTGGTCTGGGCCCTGTCAAGCTGTCCGATGCGAACCTCAGCCGACTTGTTTCTGAGGTGAAGCCGGTCGTTGAGCTCAAGGATCAATTGCAACTGGCCAAAATATGTCTCTATTCCGGACCGGAGCTGAGCCGGTATGGTTAATTCAGAGCCCGGCTCAATGCGAGACCAGTCCAGCAGGAGAGAATAGAATTCGGAGAGTTCCGGTGAAGCGAAACTCGAACGCGCCACTTCCCGGTCTGAAATCCTGTTGTGACGCAGATCCCGCGCGAGAAAGTCGGCCGAATATTCCAAGAGTTCAGCGCTGGAATGGGCTGGCATTGGCAGGTCCAGCGCGCGGCTTATTCGGGCGAGTTCTTCAGCCGGGCGGCTGAGGATGTGCTGATAGGCAACGCAGCAACGCGTCTTGCCAGTGGTCATTGCGACAGCTTGCCAGGTGTACTTAAGCCACAGCAGCAGGCCCTGAGCCGTGTCCAAGCCATTGCGCTTGTGTAGAGACTCTGCGACTTCCAGCGGGTTGCGAAGGGTAATCAGATAAGTGTCCTCGATCCCGAGGTCTTCGAAAACCGTTGTCCAGAACGGCAGAATAAGTGCCGTCCTCGGGTCCTTGAATCCGAAGAGGCCTGTACTTCCAAGTTTCTCTTCCAGCAGGCTGGCGGCGGCGTATCGTTCGTCCGAGAACTGAGGCCCAAGCAGGGGGGCAAGGGCTTCGAGGGAGGTTCTGTCCCAGTCGCTGCCCAGCTTTTCCAGAACGCGGCGATTGATCAGCGAGATATCCCTGTCTTCCCAGAATCCCTTGTCATTCTCGCCTGCGATTGCGGGCGCCAGATTGGCCCCGAGGTCCACTGACAGGACTTTGAGACCCCTCGTTATCGCGCTTGTGCCGCTGCGATGCATGCCAAGCACAGTGACAATCTTTGGCCTTTCCATAGACATCCTCAACTCAATTCAATCCGGGTCTAACCCAGCAGGCATGGGGACCCGACATGATTCTCCATACCGGCGAATGCCAAAGCAGCGTTGCCACACACGGTTCGTGCCTGATCATTTAAGGCAACTTTTCCACAGCGTTAGCTCAAAGACGTGACTGTCAGGTTCATGAAAAGCAAAATATCAGCCAATATTGTCTCGGTTCGGTTCGATTCCGCAGTCCCTCAGAAACGTCGAATAGGCCTCTGCCTGCTCGATACGATGGGAGAGATAAACGTCGAAGCTGCGCGACTGAAACGCCCGCTTGATACCCGACAAAGTCAATCGCCCTGACTTGAGGCCTATCGACGGCAAATGGGCAAACTCAGCAACTTCAGCCGTTCGGCTATCGTGCGGGGCGATTATGGCAGGCAAGCCGCAATTAAGGGCAATAATCGACGCATGCAACCGGGTGCCGAAAACCCGGCGATAAGTGTTTAGCGATTCGATCCAGGTCCTTGTGTCAAAAAAGACGCGTCCGTGCTCTCGTACAAAGCTGCGAACCTCATACCAGTCTCTGGCGCCATAAAGTTTGATCATCATGCGAATGAGCCGCTGATCGAATGTGGGCTTTCCGCTCGCAGAAACCAGCATGCTGATTTCTTCAGGCTCTGACTGGAATAACAGATCGCTCCTCTGGGCAAATGCAAGACGAAATATAGATCTGTGTAAAGATGGTTCGGTGAGGAAGGGCGCGTGGCCTGCAGAATATCGGGTCGAGTGAAGCAGCAGGGGGCCATCCTCTGATTTTCGTGCAAGGGAGAGTATCGATGCGCTAAGGTCAGGGTGCACTTTCCAGAAAAGAGAAGGGCAACCAGTAACAGTAAGCCGGTTAAAGCCAAGGCGTTGAAGAACCCCTGCCGTATAATGCCCCCTGACCGAAATCGAAGCGCTACGTTCTGAAACCGCCTTTAGGAGTCGCAACGTCCCTTCAGGCACCTCCGGGTCACTTGAATAGTCAGTGCTCTGAGCGCCCAGGCCGATAATGACTGCCGGTATGTCAAGTCGCTCTACGCGGTCAGCAAGGTCTGAAAGATCGGCGCCTGCGTGGAGCCAGTTGGCTGCGGGTATCACAACGCAGCGCAGGCGCGAGTTGGCGGCTTCAGGGTCGAACCTGTAGCTGAGGCGTTCTTGCGGACCGGAAATCTGGTGCTGGACAGCCGTTGAAAAAACGAGGTTACCTGTATTGTATCCTGTGCCAGCCATCAGGACGTCGAATGGGGTTTGCCCGGACGGAACCTGGCTGAGCGGGATTGAGACAATGCCCACAGCTTTGCCGGTACGCATCATTGCGCAGGTCTCGTTGAGATGGCGCGCAAGGCTGGCTTATGCCCGCATGGGAACTTCATCGTCTTGTGGGGCTCGCCATCTGATACATGTGTTTCAGCCGCCGATACGTTGCGCAGATAGCGTTGACATGACAGTTCTTGGAATGAGGCAATCAGGACAGAGATGTGGCGAACAAAGAATATCAAGTAGAAGGTTATTGCGAGATCTGCGAGGCAAACGTTCGCTTTTCCGCAATGGAACAATGGTTCAGGGACTTCCTGCTGTGCCCGACCTGCGGCTCCGTCCCCCGCGAACGCGCTTTAATGGAGGTCCTTAAACGATATTACCCGAATTATCGCAAGCTACATATTCACGAATCATCCCCCTGTGATCGGGGAGTTTCCCGAAAGTTGGCGCGCGAATGCAGGCGCTATTCTAGCAGTCACTACATTCCCGGCACACCGAGAGGCCTGATCGATGTTGACCATGGGATAAGAAGTGAGTCGCTGGAATCGCTGACCTTCCCCGATGCAAGTTTCGACCTGTTTATTACCCAGGACGTCCTCGAACACATCTTCGATCCAGAGGCCGCTTTCCGGGAGATCGCAAGGGTATTGAGGCCCGGGGGCGCCCATATTTTTTCTGTCCCGCTGGTCCAGAAATTCGAGCCCTCAAGAGTACGTGCGCATCTACAGCCCGATGGGAATGTAGAGCATGTTCTTGAACCGCAATTTCATCGTAATCCCATTGATAGCGACGGTTCTCTGGTTGTGACGGATTGGGGCTTTGATATCGCAAGAAAAATAGAGGCGTCGTCCGGGATGCCGAGCCACATTATCCATATCGACGACTTGGGCCGGGGCGTGAGGGCGGAGTTTATTGAGATTGTCGTTAGCTTTCGCAGGTAAGCTGAGAAGGGTCTTGTGCAAGCCGCTGAAACGAGTTGAGGTTGGTCCGGTTAGACCATATGAATTCTGCAAGGTTTGAAGGGTTCATTCGTGGCATCTGCAGGTTTCGTATCCGTTGGCGGAAAGGCCGACCTGCTCATAGGGCTGCGCGACCTTGCGAGAGGTCTGTCGAACCCGCGCCTCTGGTGGGCGTTCGCCGCAGACGAGGTGCAGCAGCGCTACCGGCGCAGCCGGCTGGGGCTGGCCTGGATCGTGATCTCATATGTCCTGTTCGTGGCGGCGATATCGATCTTTTTCGGAGGGTTTTCGGACAAGGGCGCAAATGAGTTTACTGCCTATGTCGCGGTCAACTATGCGCTTTTCTCATTCCTGACGGCAAACCTGACCGATGGGTGTGCAGTATTCCGCGCCAGCAAGACCTGGGTCAGTTCGATGCCGCTTCCGCATTCGATTCATGTCCTGAAAAGTGTCGCCAGGGCAGTCTTCGTGTTCGTCATCAGCATGGTCGTGGCCGTGCTGGTTCTCCTGGTGACCGGCCACCTGACGACGCCTGTTTCCTGGCTTGCCCTGCCGGCCCTGGCAGTGCTCCTGGTCAATGCGGTGCTGGTTCAGACCTATCTCGGTTATCTGACGGCGCGGCTGCGCGATGTGGAGCATCTGATGCAGTCACTGACGCGGATCCTTTTCTTCACAACCCCGATCCTCTGGGTGCGCGCAGAAATGCCGGAAGGGAGCCTGCGCCGGACGATCGCAGATGTAAACCCTCTGACCCATGCCCTGGAGATTGTGTCTTCGCCGCTGCTCGGGCATATGCCCGATATGCTGAGCTGGAAGGTGATTGGGGTGCTGACAGGCGTCAATCTGTTGCTCATGCTGGGGGCAGCCTATGTCGCCCATCGGCGCCTGCCTTACTGGTTGTAACCAGCATGTCTCGCGGACCTTCCCCCGGAAATTACTGGTCGCTGCCGGCAAAAGCGCCGCCGCTGCCTTCCTGCGTGATCGCCGAAGCGATGGGGGTGACCTATCCGTTCCGCGGAAACGTTGCCAAGGAAATTGATGCGGCCAATTCAAACCGGATGATCTGGGACGAGAAAGGGCGCCTGCGCGGTGTCCGGGCGATCGATCAGGTCTCCTTCAGCCTTCACCGGGGCGACCGGCTGGCGATCGTGGGGGAGAATGGGTCAGGAAAGACGACCCTCCTTCAGGTCCTTGCCGGCATCCTTGCGCCGGAGACCGGTTCCCTGAAGGTGAGGGGGCGGATTACAAGCCTGATCAACATCAATCTGGGAACCCAGGCGGAAGCCACCGGGCACCGGAATATAACCCTGCGCGGCCTGGCCGCAGGCTACACCCACCGGCAGATCGAGGCCAAACGCCAGGAGATCGCGGAGTTTTCCGAACTCGGGGAATTCCTGCAGATGCCGCTTGAAACCTATTCAGCAGGCATGCGCATGCGGCTGATCTTTTCGATCGCCACTGCGTTTGAGCCAGAAATCCTGATCCTTGATGAATGGCTGAGCGCCGGCGATGTTGCCTTCAAGGAAAAAGCCACGCGCCGCATGAACGAATTTGTTGAAAAGGCAGGCATTCTGATCCTGGCCTCCCATAGCCGCAAGCTTATCCTCGACAATTGTGAGACCGGGCTGTGGATGGATGAGGGCCGGGTCAGGGCGATCGGACCGGTGCTCGAGATCGTCAATGCGTATGAAGCTGCGCAGAAGGCAAAGAACCAGCCTGAGGCGTCCAGTCCGGCGCTCCGGCTTGCTACAACCTCCTGAACCGGCTTCTCTCCCGGCTGCCATTTGCTTGCGCAGAGCGTCTCTCTCCCGTTGGAAAAGGGCAGGAGGGATGTTAACCGGGTCAAGTCTTATGGAGAGCGCCGGATGAAACTACTGATTACGGGCGGGGCCGGCTTTATCGGGTCTGCCGTCGTACGCGAGGCCATCACTGACCCTGCTTGCGATGTGACCATAATCGACAAGATGACCTATGCGGCAACTCGCGCCAGCATCGCTGCAGCAGAGCAGTCCGGCCGGGCCAGACTGGTCGTGGCGGATATCTGCGACGCCGGCAAGATGATGAAAATCGTTAACGAAGCGGCCCCGGATGCGATCCTGCATCTGGCGGCCGAGAGCCATGTCGACCGCTCGATCTCCGGGCCGCGCGTTTTTGTCGATACCAATATCACCGGCACGTTCAACATGCTCGAAGCAGCGCGGACCTACTGGGCCAGGCTTGCCGAGGAGCGGCGCCAGGCGTTCCGGTTCCTTCATGTGTCAACAGACGAGGTTTACGGATCCCTTGGTGCTGAGGGCCTGTTTACCGAAACAACCCCTTACGATCCTTCTTCACCTTACTCCGCATCCAAGGCGGCGGCCGATCATCTCGCCAAGGCCTGGCAGCGCACCTATGGGCTCCCGGTGATCGTTTCGAACTGTTCCAACAATTACGGCCCCTACCACTTTCCTGAAAAACTGATTCCCCTGGTCATCCTGAACGCGCTTGAAGGCAAGGCGCTGCCTGTCTATGGGCGAGGCGACAATGTCCGGGACTGGCTCTTCGTGGAGGATCATGCCAGGGCGCTCTTGCTCATTGCTGCCAGGGGCCGCCCTGGGGAGACGTATAATGTCGGCGGCCGCAATGAGCGCACCAATCTTCAGGTGGTTGAAGCCATCTGTGATGAGCTCGACCGAATGATTCCGGCCGATGCGCCCCGCCGGGAGCTCATTACCTTTGTCAAGGACAGACCCGGACACGATCAGCGTTACGCAATCGATGCAACAAAGCTTGAGTCCGAGCTTGGCTGGCAGGCGAGGGAGGATTTTACCTCGGGGCTCGCGAAGACGATCAGCTGGTATCTTGCCAATGAGGCCTGGTGGAAACCTTTGCGGGAGAAGGTCTATGCGGGCGAAAGGCTGGGGCTGCCGGCAAACGCCTGATCCCGACAGAGGCACCCCGCCCACCAGGAGCTGGAGACGATGAGCAAATACAAGGTGCTGGTCGCTGGCCGGTCCGGTCAGGTTGCGACGGAGCTGGCGCGAAACCTGCCTGGCGAGCATTTTGAAGCCGCCTTTCTCGGCCGGCCCGCCCTCGATATCTGCGACAGGGACGCGGTAGGGCGCGCTGTGAGCGCGCTGCGGCCGGACATTGTCATCAACGCGGCGGCCTATACCGCCGTTGACCAGGCGGAGTCCGATGAAGCTGCCGCTTTCGCCCTGAATGCAGAAGCTGCGCACCATCTGGCCGCCGCCGCTGCTGCCGGCGGCGCTGCGATCATCCAGATTTCCACAGATTACGTATTTGATGGCACTGCAGCCCGGCCCTACACCGAAACGGATCCGGTCGCGCCGCTCGGTGTCTATGGCCGCTCGAAGCTGGAGGGCGAACGCCGGGTGGCCAGCGCGAATCCCAGCCATGTGATCCTGCGGACCGCCTGGATTTACAGCCCCTTGGGGAAGAATTTTGCAAAGACGATGCTGCGCCTGGCGGAAAGCCGCACGGAGATCGGTGTCGTGCATGACCAGATCGGAAATCCGAGCGCTGCCGCAGACATTGCTTGCGCGATCTGGGCCGTTGCGGCCAGGCTGGTCGAGGCGCCGTCTGCGGCGGCTTACGGAACCTACCACATGACGGCCGAAGGCGAGGCCAGCTGGGCCGAGTTTGCCGAAGCCCTGTTCGGGTTCAGCAGCCGTCTTGGCGGGCCGGCGGCCGGCGTGCGCCGCATTACCAGCGCAGACTATCCAACACCGGTTCGCCGGCCGGCCGATTCGCGTCTGGACAGCACAAGGCTGAAGCAAACATTCGGCATATGCCTGCCGCACTGGCGCCAGAGTGCAGAGCGCTGCGTGCGTCAGCTCATAGAAACAGAAGGGTGGAAAGCATGAAGGGTATTATTCTGGCGGGCGGAAAAGGAACCCGGCTTTATCCGATCACGAAGGGGATCTCCAAACAGCTTCTGCCGGTCTATGATAAGCCGATGATCTATCACCCCGTTACCACGCTGATGATGGCGGGCATCCGGGAGATTCTGGTGATTTCCACGCCTGAAGCGCTCCCGCTCTATGTGGCGACACTCGGCACCGGCGAGGACTGGGGGGTACGTTTTGAGTATGCTGTCCAGCCTGAAGCCCGCGGGCTGGCAGAAGCTTTCCTGATTGGCGCGCCTTTTGTCAGCGGATCACCCAGCGCGCTCGCGCTCGGAGACAACATGTTCTATGGTGCAGGCCTGCGCGGAGACCTGAAACGGGCCGGATCCCTCACCTCGGGCGCAGAAATCTTTGCCTATCATGTCTCCAATCCTTCCGAATTCGGCGTGGTGGAAATCAATGAGGCAGGGATTGCGATTTCGATCGAGGAGAAGCCGGAAAAGCCGAAAAGCAGCTGGGCAGTGACCGGCCTTTATTTCTATGACAGCGATGTGGTCGATATCGCAAAAGATGTCAAACCCTCCGCCCGCGGAGAGCTCGAGATCACCTCGATCAATGACGTCTATCTGCAACGCGGCGCCCTTCGCGTGACCCAGCTGCCACGCGGGACAGCCTGGTTGGACGCGGGAACCTTCGACGGACTGATCCAGGCGTCTCAATTTGTCCAGACGCTGGAAAAGCGCCAGGGCCTGAAAGTTGCCTGCCCCGAAGAAGTCGCCTGGCGCGGCGGCTTTATCGATGACGACAAGCTTGAAGAGCTCGCTGCCGGCTATAAGAATGAATATGGCGCCTATCTGCGCAGCCTGCTCCTGGCAGGGCGTTCCTGACCAGGACAGAAAGGCGAGTTTGGACGCTGACAGATTTCTTGCAGGCATGCTGCTTTGCCGGTCTTGGCAACGCCCCCCGGGACTGATCTGGCGCTGGGCGCATCACAGTTTCAGAAACTCCGGAACATTCGGCCATGTCGGTTCCATTCCTTCCCAAACGCAATGCCTCGATGATCCTTGGGTTGGCCTGCCTTGCCCTGTCCATAGGTGGATGCGCGGCTTCTGGTTCGCCCCCCTCCCGGCATGATATCCGCCTCGGTAACGGACACGAAAAGCTGGGCCGGGAAGGACGGAAACCTCCAGGGCTGGATGATCGGCGATGTTCAGCCTGTCGTCACATGGCCCGAAGGCGGGGCGTTTCAGTAAAGGCCCCTTCCAGGCCGAAATTCTCC
>CAYQRX010000024.1:0-20114 GCA_964419865.1 uncultured Hyphomonas sp.
CGACGACCGAGATCCGCAAGGTGCCGGTGACCGTGCTCTCGCGCTGCCAGCGCTTCGACCTCAAGCGCCTCGAGACCGGCGACCTCGCGCGCCATCTCGGCAATGTGGCGGCGCAGGAAGGGGCGAATGTCTCGGAGGAAGCGCTCGCCTTGATCGCGCGGGCGGCTGAGGGCTCGGTGCGCGATGGCCTCTCCCTGCTCGATCAGGCGATCGTTCAGACGACGGATGGCGAGGCGGTGTCCGGCGCGGCGGTGCGCCAGATGCTCGGCCTTGGCGACCGGGCCCGGCTGCTCGATGCGTTCGAGAAAGCGGTGTCTGGCGATGCCAAGGGGGCGCTGGCTGAGGCGCGCGACCAGGTGGCCGGCGGGGCGGACCCCGCGGTCGTGCTGAAAGACCTGCTGGACATTGCCGCCGACATTTCCGTCGCGCAGGCGACCGGCGATGACTGGGCCCCGGCCGGGCCGGCCGACTGGGCAAACCGCACCCGGGCCATCGCCCAGCGCCTGACCCCGGCGCAGGCGGCGCGTAACTGGCAGCTCCTGCTCTCCGGATACAGCGACCTTCAGATCGCGCCGGACCCGGCGACGGCGCTGAACATGATTGTCCTGCGCCTGGCAGCGGCCTCAGCCCTTCCGTCCCCGGAGGAAGCGGCCCGGATGATAGCCGAGGGAGGCAGGCCGCCGGGAAAGGCTGATGCCCCCCGCACGGCACCGCCCCAGTCGCCCGGCGGGATCACAAGCTTTGCCGGCATGCTGGCCGCCATGGACGCGGCCCGGGAAGTTTCCCTGCAGGTGGACGTCGAACGCTTCGTGCGCCCGTCGCATTTTGCACCGGGACGGCTTGCCTGCGCGTTCGCCCCCGGCGCGCCGCCCGGCCTGCTCGGCCGGCTGAAAGCCTTCCTCGAGGATCATTCCGATCTCGATTGGACGGTGGAGGAAGCCGACGCCGACACCGAATCGGTGCGTGAGCGCGAGCACCGGGAAAAGGCCGAACGGATCGAAGCGGCAAAGGCGCATCCGATGGTGGCTGCCGCGCTCACCGCCCTGCCCGGCGCGGTGATCCTTGATGTGACAGATGCGCCCGAGACGCTTGAAAGCGAGGCCGGCGGCGACAATGTCGCCAGCAATGTAATCGACCTCAAGACGCGCCGCCCGGCCTGAACGGAGAAGACGCCATGAAAGACCTCGCCCAGATCATGCAGCAGGCCCAGGCCATGCAGGCCAAGATGGCCGAGGTGCAGCAGAAGATCGAAGCCACCGAAGCCGACGGCGTTGCCGGGGCGGGCCTTGTGCGCGTGAAGCTGCGCGGCAAGGGCGAACTCGTCTCGGTGACCATCGACAAGAGCCTGATGGGCGACGAACCAGAGATCGTCGAAGACCTGATCAAGGCCGCTCATGGGGACGCCCGGCGGCGGCTGGACCAGGCGATGGAAGAGGCGATGAAGGCGGCGACCGCTGGATTCGGCGGCCTGCTGCCAGGGTTCAAGCTGCCGTTTTGAGCAGGACCATCGCGCGCAAGGTTGGAGCGGCCGGGATGACACGCCCGGCAGACTCAGGCAGAAGGCCAATCCATGTCCCAACGCTCTGCCGGCCCCGAACTTCTGCGTCTGATTGACCTGATCGCCAAGCTGCCCGGTCTCGGTCCGCGCTCGGCGCGGCGGGTGGCGTTGCATCTCCTGAAGCGCAATGAAACGCTTCTGAAACCCCTGGCCGAAGCGATGGCGGAAGCCGGCGCGAAGATCAGGAAATGCGAGATTTGCGGCAATTTTGATACCGTACAGCCCTGCGCCGTGTGCCAGATGCCAGGGCGCGATGAAGGTCTGATCTGTGTCGTGGAGGATGTGCCGGATCTCTGGGCGCTGGAACGGGGCGGCGCCTTCCGCGGACGCTATCATGTGCTCGGCGGGGTCCTGTCAGCAATTGACGGGATTGGTCCGGAGGACCTCGGCATTGCTTCATTGATCAAGCGCATCGAGGCCGGCGGCGTGCGCGAAGTGATCCTGGCGCTCAACGCGACCGTCGATGGTCAGACGACGGCGCACTATGTCGCAGACCTCCTGCACGGCAAGGGCGTGGATGTGACACGTCTCGCGCACGGCGTGCCGGTTGGCGGCGAGCTTGACCATCTCGATGACGGCACACTCGCCGCCGCGCTGCGTGCGCGACGGGGCGTCTGAGCGGCCGGCCCTTCAAGCGAAACTCCCAGTGCGGCGTGGTTGCCGCCAGTTCATCTTTGTGGCCCTAGTCGACGCGATGATGGGTGTTTCACTTTCCCGGCGCGGCGTGCTCGCGGCTTTCGGCCTTGCGCCGGCGGCCTGCGCGGCCCTGCCATCGGGCCCTGCCCTGTCGTCCGCACGCGCGCCGTCAGAGGCGCCATTTGCGCACGGCGTCGCAAGCGGCGACCCGCGCGAGACACGCGTGATCCTCTGGACAAGACTGACGCGTGAAGGCCCGGGCGAGGCCGAGGAGATGATCTGGGAGATAGCTGCAACGCCTGACTTTGCCGCCCCCCTGCAGACCGGACAGACCACAGCGCGAGCCGCAGATGATTGGTGCGTTCATGTCGATGCGGGCGGCCTGGAACAGGGGCGCGGCTATTACTTCCGGTTCCGCTGGAACGGCCATGTATCGCCAACAGGGCGCACACGGACCTTACCTGCCACAGACGCCGCCAGCCTGCGCCTCGCTACTGTTTCCTGCGCACATTACAGCCACGGCTATTTCAATGCCTATGATCATCTCGCGCGCCGGGACGATATCGATCTCGTCATCCATCTTGGCGATTATCTGTACGGCGCAGCGCCGGGCGACTTTGAGGGGGCCCCGCAGGAGTTGCCGGGCCGCCGCCACGATCCGCCGCATGAGGTCGTAACTCTGGAGGACTACCGCCGCCGCCACGCGCAATACAAGCGCGATGGCGCACTGCAGGCGCTGCATGGCGCGCATCCGGTGATCCCAAGCTGGGACGATCATGAGATCACCAACAACGCCTCCCGCCGCGGGGCGCCAGGGTTTGAAGGCAGCGCGGCGGACTGGCAGGCGCGGCGCGAGGCGGCGCTGAAGGCCTGGTATGAATGGATGCCGGTGCGTAAGCCGGTGCGCGGGCCGGCAGAGGCGCGCTTCAATGCGCTAAAACTCGGCAGACTTGCCACGCTGGCCGTGCTGGAAACCCGGCTGGCGGCGCGTTCGCCGAGCCTTGGGTTTGCAGAGGCCGCCGCCTACCAGAACGATCCCGCAGCGCTGCGGGCGATGATCGCCGACCCGGCACGGGAAAAGCTGGGGCCAGTACAGCGCGCGGCGCTGGAGGCGGCTTTTGCCGATGCCGCAGATGGCTGGATGATCCTCGCAAATCAGACGATGATGGCCGAGGTGACCACACCAGACGTTTTCCCTTACCTTTCGGACGAGAGCATTGGGGAACTACGCGCCAGGTGGGATGGCGCGGACGGATTTCTGGCCGCATCGCGCCACGCCCTGCCGCTGATGCTGGACGCCTGGGACGGGTATCCGGCGGAACGGGAAGTGCTGTATGGGCTTGCCCGATCGGCGGCAACCAGCAACCTCCTTGTGCTGACGGGTGATACGCATGCCTGGTGGGCGAACCAGCTGGCGTCTGCCGATGGGACGCAGATGGGGGTTGAACTGGCGGTCAGCTCGGTGACGGCCCCGTCCGCCTTCTCGCCCGAACTGCTCGGCCCGCGCGCGCGCGATTTCGCCCTGCTGGTCAACCGGGCCAATCCTGCGGTGCGCTATGTCAACGGGACCACGCATGGCTATCTCGAACTGACACTCGAGCCGGATCGGGCGGAGGCCCGTTTCATGGCCGTCGATACAGTTGCGGATCAAACCTACCGGGTGGCCGAGCAGGCGCGGTTCACTGTGCCGAAACGCGGCGGCGGTCTGGCGCTGCGCCGGCCAAGGGGGCTCGGTCTGCGTGAACGGCTCCTGTTCTGACGCGGACGCCAGAACTCCTCAGCTCTCGATATCCGGATAGCGGTTCAGCAATTCAGTGCGCATGCGGGTGAGGAAATCGGCGTCAGCCGAGGGGTATGCGCCGCGCGTGTCAGGATCAGCGCGGTCATGGTCTGCGGCATAGGCAATCGCGCGGCGTGCATTTTCACGTGCTTCCGCGGGGTCGCCAGCGAGCATTCCGTACACGGCCCGGTTGTGGAAGGAGGCGAGCGCAAAGCTGAGATAGCCGGCCCGTCCCGGACAGGCTTCCCGCAGGCGCAGGAGCCGTCCGGAGATGCGGTTGACCGTTTCAGGCCTGTTCAGCTGTGTGCCCTTAAGTTCGCCGACAGCGCGGACTTCGTATTCCATGCCGCGGCTGTGATTCTGTTGATAGGGGCACGCCAGAAGCGCGGTATCTTCATAGATGGCGTGGACCTTTGGCTCGGCAGGGTTATCGAGAAGGTCCATCAGGCCGGGGAATACGGTCTTCTCCAGCATGCGCCAGGTATCGCCGAAGGGGTAGACTTTTTTCCTCGTGCCATCGGGAAGGGTGATCTCAGTGCCCGTACCATTGCCAAAAACGTGATCCTGCTGGATGGCGGCGTCATAGGCATGGCCGTAGAGGGCGAGTTTGAGATCTGGCTCCTGAAAGCTCTGCCCGAGCATGCTGAAAAGCTGCGCGGCAAGGCCCTGCACGTCCGGGTCTTCGGAGCAGAGCTGATGAGCCAGGAGGGCATTCTGATAGATGTCTTGCGAGTTCGTCATCTGGCCGGTGAGCGCGGCGTACTGGATATTGACCAGGATCTGGGCCGCCTGATCCGGGCACTCCGAAACCGTCTCCGCCCCGGCGCTGAGGCCAGCGGCGAGAACTATAACCGCCAGAAGACCTGTCCGAATCTGCATTACATATCCCCCGCCTGGATTCTCGCCGCTCAGATTAGACAGGCGACAACGCCGCTCAACCCCCTGATCCCGGGGGCAGCTTCAACACCTGTTCAAATGTTGGGCATGTTTGCCCCACCCGGAGGCAAGTCGGGACTGCATGGCTCCTATTCGCCCCTGAGGCGAACACTTGTCATTGCCCTGTCGCACGCAGCCTCTAGTTATTGCGCTGCAGCATGACCTGGGCCGCGCCGGAAAGGCCACGGAACACCCGCCATGAACGGTGTCCGTTTCCGGCGCAGGAGAATACCCCTGGCTGCCTGCGGGAGGAGTTTCCGGCCGGGCATCCGGCGCTAACTCTGAAGGACTTGTCCAATGTTCAAACCCACCTTGATGATCCTGGCTGCGGCCATGCTACTGACCCCGTTCGCCGCTGCTCAGGGCGGCACTGAAGTCACCCTCCGGATGGATTATGATCCGGCTCTTCTGGCCAGCGACGAAGGCGCAGACAGCCTCATCACCCTGCTCAAGCGTGAAGCGCGCAAGGTCTGCTCGCAACGCATCCCGGCGACCGGCGGCACCTATGTCGATCAGGACTGCGTCGCCGGCCTGATGGCTGCGGCCGTCCAGCAGATCCATGCCGACCAGAGCGCCGCCGGCACCGCCATCGCGCCGGGCTTCGAAAAACTGGTCACGGTCGAGTACGCGCTCGCCAACTGAAGCTGTACACAACCGGAACAGCGCCTGACCAATGTTTCCTCCCGGTCTTTGGCGCTGGAGGGGCCATCCGAGGCCAAGGATGGCCCCTCACTCCGCCCTGTTTGCCCTCCACCCCGAATTGCGGGCTGCACTCAATCTTTGCTTGACGCAATACGGGGCACCGTGAAGTTAATTTCGACGTGGACACGGCCGGACGGCCGCAGAATGTCTCCGCGCAGTGTACGGATAATCTTTTCCGGGCCGAAGCCGAACGCGCCGTGCGGCGGGCGGAATTCCTCCCTGCCAACCGTAACGGCCAGCCCGTCGAGCAGAAGAACGCGGTCTATCCGATCGAGTTCAAGGTGCAATAGCGCCGCCTGCTGACGGCGGGCAACCGGGGCAGTCCCCCTACCCCGGCACGCGGCCAGCGGTGTTGACCCGGCCAGCCAAGCTCAACAATATCTCCTGCGGAGCGGCATGCGGGGTTCACATATGCGATTCGTAAGGCAGCTGGCCTGCCTGCTGATACCGGCGCTGTTGGCCCCGGCCGGCGTTGTGCATGGGGAGAGCGGGGCGCCACGCGCGGCCGAACTGGCGCAATGCGAAGCAGGAGACGGCGCGGCCTGTCTCATCGCGGGACAGGAAGCCTATCTCGGGCGCAACGGGCCAGCAGACACGAGCGTGGCCATCGAACTCTTCCGGCTGGGGTGCGCGCTGGGCTCAGGCGAGGCATGCCTGCGGCTCGGCCATGAACTTGAATTTCCGGACACCGGTGCACCCGATCTGCGAGGCGCTGAGGCGGCCTATGCCGAGGCCTGCGCATTGGGCGTTGCGGCAGCCTGCAGCGAGGCCGATACAGGCTTGGGCGATGCCGGGCCCGGCGCGCGGGACGCGCTGCCCCCGCCTGCGACTGATGGTACTGAGGATTCCGAACGGCGTGATATCCCGATCCTCGTCTCCACCCTCGCGCGGGACGGCGGAGCCCGGGAAGACGAACCGTCTGCTGCCCCATTTGCAAGCGAGGCACTGCCCGACCTGTTCTTCGACGAACCGGGCACCGATCCGGACACAGAGGACATGTTCGAACCGGACGAGCTGGTCACGCTGCGCGCTGAGCGCGCAGCCGGTTGCGCCTACGGACAACTGGCGGCGTGCGAGCTCTATGCGGGCATGGTCCTGACTGGCGAAGGCGGCGAGGCTGACCCGGTCCGGGCACAGCGCATCTATTCCGTGATCTGCACTCAAGGCTCGATTATCGGCTGCTATGAGCTGGCCTGGCTGTTCTATGATGACGGTAGAGACCTTGCGCCGGGGCGGGCACGGTTCCTGTTCAGCGAGACCTGCCTGGCGGGTCTGCTGGAGGCGTGCCTGCAGGCGGGCGACATGCGCCGCAGCGGCGAAGGCGGGCGGCAGGATGAAGCGGGCGCGGCGCTGTTCTACGCCATTGCCTGCGAGGATGGGCTGGAGGAAGCCTGCGCGCTCGCCGCGGCGATTTTTCCTCCGGAGCCCGCCACCCCGGATGATGAGTATGCGCCGGACGCCGATGCGGGCCCGGAACGCGACAGGGACAAAGCTGAAGCGGGATAACTCCCTGGACGCGGGTCAGGCGTCGGCGCTTTGCTTGGAACGGCGCTTGCGCTCATGCGGATCGAGATGAATTTTCCGTAGGCGGATGTTCTTCGGGGTGACCTCAACGAGTTCGTCGTCCGCGATGTAAGCGAGGGATTTTTCCAGCGTCATCATCAGCGGCGGGGTGAGGCGGACGGCTTCGTCCGAGCCCGAGGCGCGCATGTTGGTGAGTTTCTTGCCTTTGAGGACGTTCACTTCGAGGTCGTTGTCGCGATTGTGTTCGCCGACGATCATGCCGCCATACACCTTGTCGCCCGGATGGATCATCATGGGCCCGCGATCTTCCAGGTTCCAGAGGGCGAAGGCGACAGCTTCGCCCTGCTCCATGGCGATCAGCACGCCGGTGTGGCGGCCCTGGATCTTGCCCTTGTGAGGGGCGTATTCGTGGAAGATGCGGTTCATGATGGCGGTGCCGCGCGTATCCGACAGAAGCTCGCCCTGATAGCCGATCAGGCCGCGCGTCGGCGCGTGGAAGACAAGGCGGGTGCGGCCGACGCCCGAGGGGCGCATGTCCAGCATCTCGGCTTTGCGCTCGGAGAGCTTCTGCACGACGATGCCGGAATGCTCATCGTCCACGTCGATGGTAACTTCTTCAATCGGCTCAAGCTTCTCGCCGTTCGGGCCTTCCTTCATCACGACCTGCGGGCGGGAGACGCCAAGCTCGAAACCTTCGCGGCGCATCGTCTCGATCAGGACGGAGAGCTGAAGCTCCCCGCGGCCGGAGACGGTGAAGGCCTCCGCATCGGTGGCGCGTTCGACTTTCAGGGCGACGTTGCCTTCGGCCTCCTTGACCAGGCGGTCCCAGATCATCCGGCTCGTGACTTTCGTGCCTTCGGTGCCGGCGAGCGGCGAATCGTTGACGCGGAAGGTCATCGAGATGGTCGGCGGGTCGATCGGCTGTGCGGCCAGCGGCTCGGTGACCGACGGATCGCAGAAAGTGTCGGCGACGTTGGCCTTGGTCATGCCAGCGAGCGAGACGATGTCGCCTGCAGAGGCTTCGTCCACCGGCACGCGCTCAAGGCCGCGGAAGGCGAGAACTTTCGAGACGCGTCCCTGCTCGACCAGGCCGCCTTCGCGGTTCAGCACCTTGATCGACTGGTTCGGCTTGACGCTGCCCGACAGGATACGGCCCGTCAGGATGCGGCCGAGGAAGGGGTCAGCGGAGATGGTGGTTGCCAGGAAGCGGAACGGGCCTTCGGCGACTTTGGGCGTCGGCACATGGTCAACGACCAGCTGGAACAGCTCGTCCATATTGGCGGTGGGCGTTTCATATTGCTTGGACATCCAGCCCATCTTGCCCGAGCCGTAGAGGACCGGGAAATCGAGCTGTTCGTCGGTGGCGTCGAGATTGGCGAAGAGGTCGAACACTTCGTTGAGCACTTCATCGACGCGGCGCTCGGCCTTGTCGACCTTGTTGACGGCCACAATGGGGCGCAGGCCGACTTTCAGGGCCTTAGACACCACGAACTTGGTCTGGGGCATCGGGCCTTCGGCCGAATCGACGAGCACGATCACGCCGTCCACCATGTCGAGGATACGCTCAACCTCACCGCCGAAATCGGCGTGGCCGGGGGTGTCGACGATATTGATGCGGTAGCCATTCCATTCAACGGAGGTGGTCTTGGCGAGGATGGTGATGCCGCGCTCTTTTTCCAGGTCGTTGGAGTCCATCATCCGCTCGGCCGTCTTCTCGTTGGCGCGGAAGGTGCCCGACTGTTTCAGGAGTTCGTCAACGAGCGTGGTCTTGCCATGGTCAACGTGGGCGATGATGGCGATGTTGCGCATCTTTTCGAGCGGCGTGGTCATAGGGTCAGGCTTTCCGGCGGGCGGCGTTCGGGAGGAAAACGGGCGCTGTCTGGTGGATTTGGGCGCCCCCTAGCAGAGACGCGGCGTTTTGCCTATGCCGGAGCGGCAGGTTTCGGGCGGGACCGGCAGGCCTTGACGGGGCGGGCCCGGCCCGGCAGCAGATGGGCCATGCACCCGCCTTTTGCGACAGCCCCCTCCCTCGCCGGACTTTCCGGGCTCCGTCATGGTTTCTTCGGCCGGCGGGGCGGCGTATCCGGCGGACTCTATGGCAGCCTGAATGCTGGGGAAGGGTCGAGCGACGCGCCCCGGAACGTCGCCGAGAACCGGGCGCGCATTGGCTCGGCGCTGGGCGCGAAATGGCTGCTTTCCTGTTATCAGGTGCATTCTCCCGATGTGGTGCGTGTGACCGGGCCCTGGAGCGAGCGGCCGGAGGCCGATGCCATGGTCACAGACCGGCCGGAACTGGGGCTGTGCGTCCTGTCGGCAGACTGCACGCCGGTGCTGTTTGCCGAGCCCAAGGCAGGCGTGATCGGCGCGGCCCATGCCGGCTGGAAAGGAGCGCTCGCCGGCGTGCTGGCGAACACGCTGGACGCGATGGAAGCCCTCGGGGCTGAGCGGGAGCGCATCCGCGCGGTCATCGGCCCGACAATCCAGCAGGCAAGCTATGAGGTCGGCCCGGAATTCCGTGAGGCCTTCCTGAGGGAGGATGCGGCCAGCGCAGACCTGTTCACCGCCGGCAAGGGTGACCGGCTGCACTTCGACCTGCCGGGATTCTGTGCCCGCCAGCTGGTTGCCGCAGGGGCGGGCAGTGTTTTCAACCTCGGACATGATACCTGCGCGATGGAGGAAACCTATTTCTCCAACCGCCGCCGCAACCTGCGCGGAGAGGCAGATTATGGCCGGAATGCCTCGGCAATCGTGATTCTGGCCTAAAGGCTGCGGATTCCAGTTTCCTGTGGCTTGCGACTCGCGCCTCCCTGTTACAAAAGCGTCGCGACCCCGGTCGGACCAGAGAGAGCGCCCCATGAAGCTGATTTCCTGCAACGCCAACCGGCCACTCGCGGAAGCCATTGCCGACTATCTGGACATGCGGCTGACGCGCTCGGAGGTCAAAACCTTCGCCGACCAGGAAATCTTCGTCCGCATCGATGAGAATGTCCGCGGGGAGGATGTGTTCGTCATCCAGTCGACCTCCTACCCGGCCAATGACAATCTGATGCAGCTTCTGATCATGATGGACGCCCTGCGCCGCGCCTCGGCCCGGCGCATCACGGCTGTGATCCCCTATTTCGGCTATGCCCGGCAGGACAGGAAGACCGATGGGCGCACTCCGATCTCGGCCAAGCTCGTCGCCAATCTGATCTCGACCGCCGGCGCCGACCGCGTCCTGACCGTGGACCTTCATGCCGGCCAGATCCAGGGCTTCTTCGATATCCCCACCGACAACCTCTTCGGTGGGCCGGTGATGGTGGACGATATCAAGGAGCGCTTCGGACGGGACAAGATCGTCGTCGTGTCCCCGGATGTCGGCGGTGTGGTACGCGCCCGCTCACTGGCGAAACGCCTCGATGCCGACCTGGCGATCGTCGACAAGCGGCGGCCGGAGGCAGGCAAGTCCGAAGTCATGAATATCATCGGCGATGTCAGCGGCGCACGCTGCATCATGCTGGATGACATCTGCGACAGTGGCGGCACGCTGGCGAACGCGGCAGCGGCGCTGAAGGAACATGGCGCAAGCTCGGTGTCCGCCTATGTCACCCACGGTGTCCTGTCGGGCAGCGCGGTGGACCGGATCCAGAAATCCGTGCTCGACGAATTCGTCATGACTGACACGATTCAGCCATCCGAGGCGGCCGCAAAGAGCAAGAAAATCCGTGTCCTGCCGATCTCGCCGCTCCTCGGTGAAGCGATCCGGCGCATCGCGAACGAAGAGAGCGTGTCGAAACTGTTCGACCGTTGACCCTTGCAGCTTGACAAAGCCGGGGCCGCCGGTGCGGCAACCGGTTCAGGCTCCGAAAAATTTCGGAGGTTGGTTACTCGACCGTCCAGCCGCGCGGCGTCCGGCGGGCTTCGAGTGTGACGGCGCGCTCCGCTTCACCGCTGTCAGCCGACGATACGGTCCGCCGCGCCGCATAGCGCATGGCAAGGGCCGCAGCGGCAAGAGCCACCCCGGCAATCGCGGTCACCACCGCCACCATGCTCGCGACCAGCACCAGCAGAAGACCAGCCAGAAGCTGCATGACAAGCGCCGCGCCGCTGCGCAGCGCAGTGAAGAAGCTGGGGCCGGGGGAAGCGTGTGTCTGAACCATGATTGCCACTTTCACATGGCAAAATGGCGCGATGAAGGCAGGGCGTCAACGCAGTGCGGCGCTTTGGCGGTTTTCCGCGGGCGCAGGTGTCAGTCCTGCTGCACCAACAGACCGCGTTCGGCGCGGATCTTCGCATAGGCCGCCGTGATCGCTGCGGCCTTGGCATGGGCTGCGCCTTCAAACTCGCGCGGGGCGCCCATCTGCACCACCCGGTCAGGATGATGGTCGGCCATCAGCCGACGATAGGCCGTGCGGATGACGGCGAAATCGGCGTCATGCGGCACGCCGAGCACATGGTAGGGATCGTCCCGATCCGGACCGAGATGGCTGGCCCGGATACGCCGGAATGTCGCTTCGCTGAAACCGAAAGCCTGTGAGACGGTCCTCAGATATTCCAGTTCGGGCGGCGTGACGACGCCGTCAGCGCCAGCGATCTGGAAAAGGCCGTCCAGCACACCCTCAAGCAGGCAAGGCCGGTGGCTGTAGCGCCGCCCGATCCGCCGGGCATAGGACTCGTAGCCCTTCACCGTCTGGCGCGCGAGGTTGAACACCCGGCGCACATTGTCAGCCTCCTCGGGCGGGGCGCGGAAGACGCGCGAGAAGACCATGATCTCCTGATCCGTCACCATGCCGTCTGCCATGGCCATCTTTGCGCCGAGACCGACGACGGCGGCGGTGAACCCCACATCATTGGGGTCGGGCGCGCACGCCTCCGGCCCGGGGGCCGGATCGGGATCCGGCCCCTGGTCGAACAGGCGCCGGCCGCTTGCAAGAAGTGTCGTCCAGAGGCTCATGGTCAACCCTGAGTATAGCAGCGGAAAATCCTGTTTGGACAGAGAGGGTTTCTGACAAGGGTGTGAAGTCCCGCCGGGCAGTCGCCCGCGAAGGCGGAATCGCTGGGGCCTTCCGGATTAAACCTTGTCCATGACCCGCAACCCCGCACCGGGGTTGGCCGTATACGCCTTGAACCTGATGATATTTTTTGCCGCCTGGCCGCCCCTGGAGAGAAAGATCGGGCCCATGAAGCTTGTTCCATCCGCCTTGCTTGCCCTTCTCCTCCTCAGCGCAGGTCAGACGGGCGACGCGCAACCATCGGGCGCCAGCGTGCCCAACGCTCCGGCTCAGGCGAATGTGCTGGAGGTTGCCCGGACCGATGGCAGCTTCACAATCCTGGTTGCCGCAGCCGAATCGGCCGGACTCGCAGGCGCGCTCGAATCTGATGGACCCTACACGATCTTTGCGCCGACCGACGCCGCCTTCGCGAAGCTGCCGGTCAGCACGGTGGACACGCTGATGCGCCCAGAAAATCGCGATCAGCTGGCGATGTTGCTGCGCATGCATGTAATCGCCGGCCGCAGGCTGACCAGCGAAGAGCTGGCCGGCCTCCAGATCACGGCACATACGCTGAATGGCCCGGTTGCCATCGACGCAATCGATGAAACATCCGGGATGCGGGTAAACGGGGCGCGGATTGTCGTCAGCGATATTGAGGCTTCGAACGGCGTTCTCCACGCCATCGATACGGTTCTCCTGCCGGTCAACTGACCGCCGGAGAAGTACCCCCCTGTGCGCAGCCCTGGCCGGACCCGACATCCTGCCAGGGCTTTGCCGGTTACCGGACATACCCCCGCTGGAGCAGCCCCGCGCTGCAACATTAAAGCTCCGTAACAATGTGAGACATATTATGTTTTGCCCCGTATAGGATATACGTCGGAAATGGTTCCGGCGGCAGATTTTTGACTACAGGACTGAACAATGAAGATCATTATCTCAGCAGCCGCCGCCGCTTTGCTTATCGCGCTTCCAGCGAGCGCCGGCCACCATGGCGACAAGGCGAAGGACGACAAAAAGGCGGAGTATGCCAAGACCGAGTATGCCAAGCCTTCTTCGGATATCGTCGATACGGCTGCCGCTGCGGGCAGCTTCAATACGTTGCTCGCCGCCGCAGAAGCCGCCGGTCTTGTCGATGCGCTGAAAGGTGAAGGGCCGCTCACGGTTTTTGCGCCGACCGATGAGGCGTTCGCGAAACTGCCTGCGGGAACGGTCGATTCGCTCCTTCTGCCGGAAAACAAGGAGCAGCTCGCCGGTATTCTGAAACTGCACGTCATTGCAGGTCAGAAAGTGAAATCGAAGGATCTGGCTGGCCAGCAGCTGGAGGCCGAAACCCTTAACGGAACGGTCGCAATCGATGGCACGGACGGTGTCCGCGTCAACGGCGCTTCGGTCGTGAAAGCAGACGTGAAAGCCTCCAATGGCATCATCCATGTGATCGACACGGTGCTGCTGCCGGCCAGCTGACACTCCGTCAGCTGAGACGTGCGTCGACGGCCCGGACAAAAGTCCGGGCCGTTTCCTTTCGCGGCTGTGGCCCGGCGCCCTACCCTCCAGATCGGGACGCCGTCAGTCCGCCGATGTTGTCGTGTCGGAGACGATAACCCAACCGCCATCAATCTTGCGCAGGACCAAGGTGTAGAGGCCACCCGGCTTGCGGCCATGCCAGTCAAGCTGCCAGCGGCCATGGGCCACCGCCGCGTCTGGGGACAGCACGTCGATCTCATGCTCACCGGTCGTCAGGGTGCCCATATCGCCCGTGGCCGAATAACGCGCCCGATACCGAGCCAGCGTCGCATCCCAGCCGCGCGTGACATTCCCGCCGGACGCAAATCGCAGATCGGGCGAGCGCCAATAGCCCGCCATATACCCCTCTATATCGCCGCGATTCCAGGCGGCGGTCTGGTCTTCCAGCACAGCAAGGATGGCTGCCTCATCAGCCGCGCGCATGTCAGGACCAGTCGCGGGCAGTCCCGCGCAGGCCGCAAGGCTCAGGCACAACCCGCCTGCAACGACAGAAACCGCGTCAGTTCGGGCGGGGTGTCTGGTCGCTGGCCGCATAGCTGTCTTCGTCTGCTGGCGACGCCTCCGGTGTATCGCTTTCGACTTCGGCCGGAGCGTCCCCGGCGGTGCCGGTCTCGTAATTATCAGCCTCATCAACCTCCGGGGCTTCCGGCTCGTCCTTGCTGCGGCCGAACATGCCGAACAGCCCGCCGCGCTTTGGCGCTTCGGCCTCTTCCGGCTGCTTCGCCGCCTCATCCGATCTGGCACGGCGGCGGCCAAGCGGGCCCCGGGCGTCGGCATGGCGGTCATATTGCATGGAATAGTATTCCCATGCGGTATGCGTCAGCGGCCGCGGCGTCAGCATCACGCCGTACAGGCGCAGCCGCTCGACCACTTCATCGCGCAGATGCATGCCCGGGAAGGCATCGGCCCTGAATCCATGCTCCTTCATCCAGTCGCGCACGGACCAGCTGCGCACCGTGCCGATCTCTTTCGCGCGCGCGCCCTTGTGCACTTCCCAGATATACAGCGCCGCAATCCCGTTGAAGGCCGCGTCCATCGCGTCATCGAGCGCCGTGCCGGGCTCACGGCCCTGGGCAAGAATGGCGCGCAGGCCCAGCTTGCGCGCTTCAAGTTCCTGATAGGTCGAGCCAAGAACGGCGATGCCGTTCCGGTTGGCGGTGATCAGCGAGCTGTTGACCCCATCGAGCTGAGGATGGCGAATCGGCAGCAGTACATCGGGACCAACACCGGCATTGTGTGCGACCTGAGACAATTCGCTGACCATCCGCTGCAGGTTGATGCGCAGCTCATGCGCCACGCCTTCCAGCGCCGAGGCCCGCCCCGCGCGCGCATCTTCCCGCATGCGCCACAGATGCCAGGCCACCAGCGTCATCAGCGCGATCAGGAGCGCCAGGCCGCCTGTCAGGAAGGTATAAAAATTTGCATCACTCATTCTGAGATCCCCCTGCGACACAGCCTTGAAGAGCAAGACGCACGCCGGACCGTATCCGACTATGACATTTCTAGACGCCGAGTGCGCGCGCGGCAATGACCTGCAGTTTGCGCATCTGCGCTGGGTCGCGCGCAGCCGGCGCGGTTATCACGGCGGTATCAAGACAGGTTTCGATCCCCTGCGGCGATAGTGTACGCACTGTTCCGTTCAGGGAAGCTGCGAGCCCCTCTATGGTTCGCCGGGCAAGCGCGATGTTAAGTGCCATGACATCCAGAACGTTCGCGACGGTGACCGCCGCCGTGTCCTGGCGCCAGCAATCATAGTCAGTGACCATGGCGAGGCTCGCATAGGGCAACTCGGCCTCGCGGGCGAGTTTCGCCTCGGGCATATTGGTCATGCCGATCACATCGGCGCCCCATTGGCGGTACAGATGGCTTTCGGCGCGGCTCGAGAATTGCGGGCCTTCCATGGCGAGATATGTCCCGCCGCGGTGGACCCGGCCGCCAGCCGCTTCTGCGGCGTCTGCCGCGAGACCCGCCAGTCGCCGGCAGACCGGATCGGCCATCGAGACATGCGCCACAAGGCCTTCGCCGAAAAAGCTCGAGGGGCGCGACACGGTCCGGTCGACATACTGGTCGACGGCGACCACATCGCCCGGCGCGTAGGCCTCCTTCAGCGAACCGCAGGCCGAGACCGAGAGAATGTCGGTCACCCCCGCCATCTTCAGGGCCGCGATATTGGCCCGGTATGGCACCTCAGACGGCGCCAGCCGGTGGCCCCGGCCATGGCGCGGCAGGAAGACGAGGCGGATTTCGCCGATCCGGCCATGGACCAGCATATCGGAAGGCGCCCCCCAAGGAGTCTCGACCGCTTCCTCTCGCCGATCCTCAAGCCCATCCAGGGCGTAGAGGCCCGAGCCGCCGATAATGCCAAGTGTCCAGCCGCTCATAGGCCCTCCCCCGAAAACAGAAAGCCATCCGAAGGGGTGACCCCGCGGATGGCAATCAGATGCGGCATGTTCTTGCCGCTGGCCTAGTGTTCGACCTTCCGCCAGATGCGCTTGTAGGAGAACCAGAGCAGGATCGTCAGGATCAGCAGGTAGGCCATGGTTGCCAGGCCGGTCTGTTTGCGCGCTTCCAGCTTGGGCTCACCGGCCCAGGCCAGGAACTGGGCGACGTCATAAGCCATCTGGTGGACTGTCGCCTCGGTGCCATCGGTGTATTCGACGCGGCCGGGTGTCAGCTGCGGGGCCATGGCGAGGAAGCCGCCCGGCGGGGCATGGCGCGGATCGCCGAGATAGTTCGGCGTGGTGTCGCCCGCCATGTAGGGGTTGTAGTACTGGCCGGCCGGCTGGATCAGATAGGCCGGGCCATGATCGGGCCGGTAGCTGCCGAGTTTCTCGAACTTCGACATGTCGATGACGGTCTGATAGATGGTCTCGCCATCTTCCTCGAGAGTCCGGTCTTCATAAAGGTCAGGATCCGGATAGCCCGTCATCAGGTTGTAGATATAGTCGGCCCCGTAATGGCGCGCCTTGGTGATGACCGAAAGGTCCGGCGGCAGGGCGCCGCCATTGGCCGCGCGGGCCGCCGCATCGTTCGGGAAGGGTGACCGGAACCGGTCGGCCGGAGTCGCCGGGCGGAAGTCAAACTCCCCGACGTCATTGGGAACCGGATCGAGAATTTCGTTCTCGGCGGCCAGTGCCTTGACCCAGGGATTGTCGTTCGGGTTCGGATAGGCCGGATCATAGAACGGCCCGCCCTTTTCACCGAGATTGCGGTAGCTGAGCAGCTTCATGCCGTGACAGCTGGAACAGACCTGCTTGTAGACCTGATAGCCGCGCTGGACCGAGGCCTTGTCATACTGGCCGGTGATGCCGTCGAACGGCCAGCCTTCTTCAGGGCCGTGCGGATGTTTGGCGCCGCCAGCGGCATGAGCAAGGCCCGCAAAGGCGAGGCCAGCCAGACCAGCAGCGAGGATGCGGAAGGTTTTCATGTCTTTCATTCCCCAGCTTGGCTGCTTATTCGGCGGGCACGGCGATGCCCGTGTCCTTGGGCTTCCGCTTCAGCACGGACTTGTGGATCGATTCCGGCGGCTGTTTCGGCTTCTCGGTGAGGCCCAGGAAGAACAGGGCAACGAAATAGCCGAAGTACAGGAAGGTCAGGATCAGCGAGAGGTGGCGGAAGGCGAAAGTTGGCGCCGGAACCGCAGCAAGGCTGGGATTGGCACCGGCAGGCAGGCTCGCCATGAAGGACTGGGCCGCCTCAAATGCCTCCTGGCCACCGCGATAGGTGCTCGTCGCGACACCGCCATCGACGGTATAGCTGACAACCAGGCTCGGCTCGCCCTGGAGCGCCGGGATTACCGCATCATCCGGGTTCGCCGCGCCGCACCAGCCGAGCAGGAGGCAGACCACAACAAAGCCGAAGAAGAACTGGCGTGCCACCGGACGGTAGCGCATCGATTTCACTTTCGACGTGTCGAGCCAAGGCAGCACGAAGAGGACCGCGATGGCCGCGAACATGAAGATGACGCCGAGCAGTTTCGCATCGATCGGGCCAAGGTCGAAGGTGATGGCGCGCAGGATCGCGTAGAAGGGCAGCAGATACCATTCGGGCACGATATGGGCGGGGGTCACCAGCGGGTCGGCTTCGATGAAGTTGTCGGCATGGCCGAGGACGTTCGGCGCGTAGAAGACGAAGGCGGCGAACAGGATCAGGAAGATCGCGATCGCGAAGCCATCCTTCACCGTATAATAGGGGTGGAAAGGAACCGTGTCCTTCTCGACATCCTGCACTTCGACACCGGTCGGGTTGTTGTTTCCGGGCACGTGCAGCGCCCAGACGTGCAGGACGACAGCGCCGGCGATCATGAAGGGCAGCAGATAGTGCAGCGAGAAGAAGCGCTGGAGCGTCTGGTTGCCGATCGAGGGACCGCCCATCAGCCAGGTCTGGATGCTTTCGCCGACCAGCGGGATGGCGCCGAAGAGGCCGGTGATCACGTTCGAGCCGTGATAGGACATCTGCCCCCAGGGCAGCATGTAACCGAGGAAGGCGGTGGCCATCATCAGCAGGTAGATCACGCAGCCGATGATCCACAGGACTTCACGCGGTGCCTGGTAGGAACCGTAATAGAGGCCGCGGAACATATGGATGTAGACCGCAAGGAAGAACATCGAGGCGCCGTTTGCGTGGATATACCGCAGAAGCCAGCCATAAGGCACATCGCGCATGATCCGCTCGACTGAGGCGAAGGCCCCATCGACACTCGGCTCGTAGTGCATGGCAAGGATCACGCCCGTGACAATCTGGATCACAAGGCAGACCGCCAGGATGCCGCCGAAGACATACCAGTAGTTCAGGTTCTTTGGCGTCGGGAAACTGATTGCCGTGTCATGGGCAAACCGGATGATCGGCAGGCGCGAGTCGAGCCAGCGCTCGAAGGCCGAATTCGGTGTGTAGGTGGATGCATGTCCGCTCATCTAAAGGGATCCTTCTCAGAGGGAGATGTTGACGACCGAGTCAGAGACCCAGCGATAATTGGGGACAGGCAGGTTCGCCGGCGCGGGGCCTTTGCGGATGCGACCAGACGTGTCGTAGTGCGAGCCGTGGCACGGGCAATACCAGCCGCCATAGTCGCCGGTATTGCCCTGCGCGGGGCCGACCGGCACGCAGCCAAGGTGAGTGCACGCGCCAGATGTGATCAGAATGGCGCGGTTCAGCGAGCCATCTGCCTTGGGGCGCAGGCGCTGTTCGTCGGTTTCCGGGTCGGGCAGGGTCGAGAGATTGACCGATTCAGCGGCGGCAATCTCGCCCGGCGTCCGGTGGCGGATAAAGAACGGCTTGCCGCCGATCAGGATCCGGATCTCGCCGCCGAGCGGGACTTTCGACACATCGACATCCAGCGCAGAGGCAGCGCGGGTATCGGCGGCCGGATTCCACTGATCGACAAGGGCCCAGGCGAACATGGCAGCGCCGCCGAGCGCGACCGATCCGGTAGCGATGTGGATAAAGTTACGGCGGTCGTCATCGACCGTCTCGTGATGGGTCTCTGTCGTCACGTGTCTGTCCGTCCCTGGTGCGTGGCGTTAGCCGCCGTCTTTACTAAAGCTGCGCGGGCCGCACATTGCGGCAAGTGGGCGCGGGGCGCGGCAATTTCTGCGCGGCCCAGCCCGCTGATGCGTCAGGGCGTTACCCTGCAACCGCCCCTGTGACAACAGGGGACTTGCGAGGCGCGGGCGCCCAACGCATCAGTCCTGCATGAACGATAATGCCGTTGCCACCGGAATGGACAAGCACAAGGCGCGGGCCAGCGCGTGGTTCCGGGCTTTGCAGGAAGACATCATCGCGCGTATTGAGACCATCGAAGACGCCGCTACCCCCCCGCTCTATCGCGGACAAGCCGGACGATTCGCGCTGAAGGACTGGAGGCGCGGCGATGGGTCTGAGGACCTTGGCGGCGGGCGGATGGGCCTCATGCGCGGGAGAGTGTTCGAGAAGGTCGGCGTCCATTTCTCGGAAGTGTACGGGACGTTTTCGGAAGCCTTTGCCGCCCAGATCCCCGGCGCCGACGCGTCCGGCGGCCGGTTCTGGGCATGCGGCATCTCGCTGATCGCCCATCCGCTGAATCCGCGCGTGCCGGCGGCGCACATGAATACAAGGATGCTCGTCACCAGCGAGGCGTGGTTCGGTGGCGGCGGGGACCTCACGCCCCTGCTCGCCTATCAGCGCGATCCGGGCTTTGTCGATTCGGTGGATTTCCATGCGGCGATGAAGGCCGCCTGCGACACCCATCCGGGCGCCGACCACGCGCAGATGAAGGCGTATTGCGACAGTTATTTCCACCTCGCCCACCGCAACGAGCCGCGCGGCACGGGCGGCATCTTCTATGACAGGTTCAACACCGGCGACTGGGAGGCGGACTTTGCCTTCACCCAGGAAGTCGGCCGGCAGTTTGCGGGCATCTATCCAACCCTTGTGCGCCGCCGGATGAGCGAAGCCTGGAGCGAAGCCGAGCGGGAGGCGCAGCTGATCCAGCGGGGGCGGTATG
>CAYQRX010000025.1:0-19799 GCA_964419865.1 uncultured Hyphomonas sp.
GGACCCAACTCGACCGGGGTGACGAAGCTGAAACGGGTCGCAACGATACCCCCGTCCTCATCCTTGAGGTCGACGCGCACGCCCGGTGTTTCGATCCGTGTCCGCGCCACATTCACCGCCCGCCCGGTGACGGTGACAATCGGGATCGTGTCATTGAAGGTGCGGGTGTGCACCACGCCGGCGAAATCGAGGCCGAACCGGTTCACTTCGAGGCCGAACAGGCGATAGGCGGCGGCCGATTGCGGCCAGGCCTTGACCACCTCATTGCGGAAAAAGAAGAACGCCCCGGTTAGCCCGACGAAGATCAGGCCCATCACCAGCCAGGATGCCATCGCCGCCACGCGGCTTTTCTCGCGGCGCGCCTCGCGCAGCCTCTCGCGGTAAAGCTCGTGCGGCGCCGGCGGCGGCGAGCGCCCCTCCTCCAGATGGCTCGGCTGGACAAACCAGGAGTGACCGCAGCTGGCGCATTTCACCGTGCGGCCGCTTTCACCGATTGTTGATTCATCCGCGAAATAATGGGTTCCGCAGGAAGGACAGGTGAGAATCATGGCCCCAGACGCTTTCCTGCTCGTCGCCCCGTTCGTTAACCCCGCACCAGACACCGGACGCGCCCCAGAGACATGACCCAGCTGCGCCCTGACATCTTTGACGAAGCGGCCGTCCGCCTCGACGCGGTGACGCTTCGCTATGATGCGTCAGGGGAGATTCTTAGCGGGATTGATCTCGTCCTGAAACCCGGCTCGTTCAGCTTCCTCACAGGTGCTTCAGGCGCGGGCAAGTCGAGCCTGCTGAAACTGCTCTATCTCGCCCAGCCGCCGAGCTCGGGCGAAGTCTCGCTGTTCGGCCGCCCGACCAGCCGGCTGTCGCGCGACCAGCTCTCCGCCCTGCGCCGCCGGATCGGTGTCGTCTTCCAGGAATTCCGCCTGCTCGGCCATCTGACTGCCTATGAAAACGCCGCCCTGCCCCTGCGCGTCATGGGCCGCAAGGAGGCCCAGTACCGGCCGGATGTGGAGGAGCTCCTCGCCTGGGTCGGCCTTGGCGAGCGGATGCACAAGCGCCCCGAAACCCTGTCGGGCGGCGAGCAGCAGCGCGTCGCCATCGCCCGCGCCGTCGTCACTCAGCCGGACCTGCTGATCGCCGACGAGCCGACCGGGAACGTCGATCCTGAAATGGGCGCGCGCCTGATGCGCCTGTTCATCGAGCTCAACAAGCGCCTCGGCACTACCGTCATCATCGCCACTCATGATTACGGCCTCGTCCGGCAGCTCGACGCGCCGGTCTACCACCTGGCCAACGGCCTTCTCGCAAAACAGTCCCCGGAGCCCGGCCGCTCGGCACGGCGGCGGGGCGACGGGATTGAAGTGAAGGCGGCCGAATGAAACGCGGCGAGACCTCTCTCCTGCCCCTCGAGGATGCGCGCGAAGCGGCGCTGTTCTTTGTCGTCGGCGCGCTCTGTTTTCTTGCTGCCCTCGCCGCGCTGACGGCGAAGTCCACCTATGGCGCCGCCCGCGCCTGGACGGCCGAAGTCGAGGGCGAATACACGGTTTCGCTGTCCGAGGCCGACCTCGGCGCGGCCCAGGCGGCCGTGCTGATCGTCCAGTCGGTCGAGGGCGTCGACGGCGCCCGGCTGATCTCCGACGCCGAAATCTCCGCCCTGCTGGAGCCGACCTTCGGCAGCCGCGGCCTGCCCGCCGACCTGCCCGTGCCGCGCCTCATCGCCGTCACCGCGGCGCCGGAGGCCGGCGACATCGGCCGGCGCCTGGCCGCGAGCCTCGAGGAAGCCGGCTATACGGCCGCCATCGACTCCCACGCCGCCTGGGCCGGCGATGTGCGCCGCATGCTCGGCACGGCGCGTCTGATCGCATTCGGCATCGTGGCGCTACTCGGCTCCACCGCGGTCGCCGTCATCGCCTTTGCGACCCATGCCGCCCTGCTGGCGCGGCGGGACATTGTCGACGTGCTCCACATTGCCGGGGCCCGCGACCGGTTCATCGCCGCCCTGTTCGAGCGCCGTTTCTGGCTGCTCGGTCTGCGCGCCGGCACGGTTGGCGCGCTGGTCGCCCTGGTTCTGGTCGCTCTGCTCGTCCTCGCCGCGCGCACCGCCGCCAGCCGCTCCGGCCTGCTGCCAGAACTCAGCCTCGACTTCCCGGACCTCGCCATCCTCGTCGTGACCCCGATCATCGCCGGGCTGGCCTCGCGCGTCGCGGCCGGTATCACCGTGATGCGCGCCCTGCGCTCGATGATGTAGCCACCGCAATAGTGACGGACACCCGGAACGCCGCTACAGCGCTGGAATGACCATGCTTCGCTCCTGCCTGTTCCTGATCTGGCTTTATGGCTGGATGGCCCTGCTCGGCATCCTCTACCTGCCCACAATGCTGCTGCCGCGCATCGTCGCGATCCGGGGGATCGGCTTTTACGCCCAGGTCATCCGCTTCGGCCTCAAGCTGATCTGCGGCATCGAGACGGAAATCCGCGGCCGGGAGAACATGCCCGCCGGGCCCGTCATCTATGCCGGCAAGCATCACTGCATGCTCGACGTCTTCATTCCCTTCCTCATCTGCCACGATCCGGCGATCATCCTGAAGAAGGAGCTGCTCTTCTATCCCTTCCTCGGCTGGTATGCGCTGAAGACCGACATGATCCCGATTGACCGGGCCGGCACATCGAAAACACTGAAAACAATGGTCGCCGCAGCTCAGAAGCGGGTCGCGCAAGGGCGCAGCATCGTCATCTTTCCGGAAGGCACACGGGTTCCCGCCGGCGCGCCGCCGGCCTATCAGGCCGCCGGTATCTCGGCCTTCAACAAGGCGCTCTCCCTGCCGGTGGTGCCGGTTGCCACCAATGCCGGCCTTTGCTGGCCAGGAAGAGGCATCCGCCGCACACCCGGCCGCATCGTCTATGAAGTGCTGCCGCCCATCCCGCCGGGCCTCGACCGCAAGGGGCTGATGCCCCGGCTTGAGGCAGAGCTCGAGGCCGCCTCAAACCGGCTGATCGACGAGGGCCGGAGGGTGCAGGCGGAGAGGCAGGGGTGAGCGCCCCGCCGCGCCGCCGCCTGAAAGCCGCCTGCGAGCGCCTCGCGCTCACCGATCCAGCCCTTGAGCGCGCCTATGAGGCGATTGGCGTGCCGGTCTGGCGCACCGGCGAGCCGGGCTATGCGATGCTCGGCCGCATGGTCGCCTATCAGCAGGTCTCGACCCGCGCCGCCGCGGCCATCTGGAGCCGTGTCGAGGCGCATCTTGGCGAGGTCACGGCCACGTCCGTGCTCGCTGCCGATCCCGAAGCGCTTCGCGGCTGCGGCCTCTCAAGGCCCAAGGTGGCCCATCTCACCTCGATCGCCGAGGCGATGGTAAGCGGCGAGTTAAACCTCGGCCGGGTCTGCGCCGCTGACCTTGATTCGGCCCGTGCCGAGCTGATTTCCGTGCGCGGTATCGGCCCCTGGACGGCGGAACTCTTCCTCCTCTATGCCGTCGGCGCGATGGACGCCTTCCCGGTTGCCGATGTCGGCCTGATGGAGGCGCACAGACAGCTCGGCGGTTATGAAACCCGCATGGAATCAAAGCAGTTCACCGCGCATGCCGAAATCTGGCGGCCGCATCGCGGCGTCGCGGCGCATCTCCTCTGGGGCTGGCTGAATGCTGAGCGCGCGCGCAGTGCCGCCCCGCCGGGCTGAGCGCGCAGCCCGCCGGGCCTTGCGTTCGTCCCGTCCTGTCATAATCTTAACACCAGAATCGCCTAAACGACCGGCGAGCACAGGCATCAGGAGCACGCGCCTTCAGTAGCAACAGCAGGGACCAAGCCCAGACGGGCCAGATCGGAGGGAGCCATGGCTGAGATTGTCACGACCCCGCCCAATGGCCGCCCCGCCCTCGTCCTGAACGCGGATTTCAGGCCGTTGTCCTACTATCCCCTGTCGCTCTGGCCCTGGCAGGAAGTGATCAAGGCCGTCTTCCTCGACCGCGTCGATATCATCGCCGAATATGACTATGTCGTGCGCAGCCCGAGCCGGGAGATGCGCCTGCCTTCGGTCATCGCGCTGCGCGACTTCGTGCGCCAGGACCGCCCCCCGGCGTTTACCCGCTTCAATGTCTTCCTGCGCGACGGCTTCCAGTGCGCCTATTGCGGCGCCCAGGACAATCTCACTTTCGACCATGTGATCCCCCGCTCGAAAGGCGGGCGGACAACCTGGGAGAACATCGTCGCCGCCTGCAGCCCCTGCAATCTCGCCAAGGGCGGACGCCTGCTGCGCGACACCGGCATGGGGCTCCAGCGCCGTCCCTTCCGGCCGAACAATTACCAGCTGCAGGAAATCGGCCGCCGCTTCCCGCCGAACCACCTCCACGAGACCTGGATGGACTATCTCTACTGGGATGTGGAGCTGGAGGGGTAACAGGCCTCCGGCCCTCCCCTCCCAGGCCCTTCGGGCGCGGAGAGCCCCCCTTATCCCCCACGCTCTGCGAACCTGCCCCCAGCAGTCACGCCAGATTGCAGGAAAGTGCGGCAAATCAATCCGACACCTTCCAAACGGTGGTAATATTCATGCTGTCGTCCGTGCAGGGTATGCACTGGCGGGCGGGAGCTTCGGCTCCGGCAGCGGAGACATAAGGGGTCGCAACCTATGTTTCACACCAACCCAGCTTGCGGCCTGCTATGTCTCCGCTCGCTACATCCAAGCAAAACCGGAAGGGCAGCGCCCTGTCCGGCTTTAAGTGCTGGCGGGAATATCAGGGACACCCACCCCAGTCGAAGCGCCAGGCGCGGAAGTGGACGGGGTCGCCGTTATTGTAGTTGAGAGCGTAGTGCGAGTCGCCTTCGGTGAGGCACACGCCGAGCGCCGCTGCCTGGGCACGCAGGCTCTCAGCCGTATCGACAATCGCGGGGTCGGCTTTGCGGTCCTCGAAGTTGAGCAGATAGACGACCGGATACGCTGCCGGGCCATGCGGCAGGTCGAGCGGCGTCTCCGGCGGATGCAGGTTCTGCGTGCCGAGCGTCATCACATAGGACGGTTCGGCATAGCCGAGCGCCAGCACACGCTCCGGCGTCTTCACATTGCACAGATCGTCCTCACCCGGAACACCGCAGACATCTTCAAGCGCGAGGCGCGCCGTCTCGGTCGGTTGCACCCAGACCTGGCTCGGCAGCATGAAGATGCGCACATGCCAGCCGATGGCAACGGCCGAGCAGACCGCCAGCGTCACCGCCGCCCCCATCCGTATACGGGCTGATTCAACAATGGTAAGACCCGCCAGCGCAAAGCCCGCCGCCCAGAGCCAGAGCGGGAACTCCCGGTAGCCGGCCCAGGCCGCCAGCACTTCTTCCTTCGAAACGGTGGTGAAATCCCCTGCCGTCTCGGCCATCAGGTAGCTGGTGACGCCGGGAAATGAGACGGCCAGCAGCGCCACGGCGCCGAGCAGGAACGTGCCGATGCCCAGCCAGCGGGCGAGCGGCATCTTCATGCCGTCCATGATCTGCACCGCCGCATAGCCGCACAGCAGGCCGAAGGCCGGATAGGCGGGCAGGATGTAATGGCTGAGCTTGGTGGGCAGGAGTTCAAAGAAGATCCAGGTCGGCACGCCCCAGGCGAGCAGGAATTTGAGCCCCGCCGTGCCGTGGCCAAGCGCGGTCAGCGTCTCGCCCCTCAGCGCGCGGCGCGTCGCCACGATGGCCGGAATGAAAAGCAGGCTCGCCGGATAGAACCAGGCGGGGATGTGCAGGAGGTGATAGCCCGGCAGGC
This sequence comes from uncultured Hyphomonas sp., assembly GCA_964419865.1. GTDB lineage: Bacteria > Pseudomonadota > Alphaproteobacteria > Caulobacterales > Hyphomonadaceae > Hyphomonas. Next base: position 5,735 of record CAYQRX010000025.1, read on the forward strand.
CGCCATGGCCTTCAGAGGCGCCGACGAACTTGTCCTTGAGGTCCTTGCCGACGGCGCCCTGGACATAGAGCCCGTCTGTCGCCAGCTGAATCCAGATCAGCCAGGGCAGCACCATGGCGACGAAGATCACCGGGCCCGGCCACCAGACCAGCACGCGCCACCAGTCCCCGCCCCGGCCAGTCTTCCACCGGTCCCACAGCCAGACGCCAAGGCCGGCATAGGCCGCCACCATCGGCGTCACCGGCCCCTTGATGAGGAAGCCTGCCCCCATCGCAACCCAGAACAGCAGCGCCATCGCCTTCGACTGGGACTTCTCGACATAGAGGCGCACCAGCGCGCCGATGCCGAGGGTCGTCAGGAAGACGAGCATACCGTCGGTCTTGGAGATATGCGCCTCGGACGTGAGCAGCAGCGTCGCCCCGAACAGCGCCGAGCCGAGGAAGCTCGCCCTTCGCCCGATCAGCGGGATGCCGGCCCAGAAACAGGCGAGCGTGCCGAAGGCCGCGCCGAGCCAGCTCGGCACCCGGTAGGTCCAGATCTGTTTGGCTTCCGGACCCGTGAACACCGCTGTCGAGGCAGCCTGAAGCCAGTGAATACCGGCCGGTTTCTTGTTGCGCAGCTCGTGCTGGTACTGGATCAGGATATAATTGTCCTCTTCCAGCATCTCCTTGGAGGCCTGGGCGAAACGGCTCTCGTCCCGGTCCAGCGCCGGCAGCAGGAAAACGCCCGGCGCGGCGGCGCCGAAAGTGATCACGAAAAGCAGGACCCAGGCTTTCCAGCCATGGGAGAGACGGTCGAGCAGTGTCATGGGCCCTGAATAGCGCCGGATTGGCGCTTCGTCTTGCGGAATTGGCGGCGGCGGCACGCCCGGAATGGCTGAAAATCAGGGCAATTCGGACACACACAGGGATAAATATTCCCCGGCCTCGCCTCTCCATGTCGCGCAGGTCTCGATTTTGCCGGCTGGGAGGGTTATCTGCCCCGAACCGTTGAATTGACTGAATGGGCTGACCGTTGGCCGACTCGCTTGAATTTTCCGTCGTCGTGCCTGTTCACAATGAGGCCGGCAATGTCGAACAGCTGATCGCCGAGATCGCCCGCGCCCTTGATGGCCGCGCCTTCGAGATGGTGTTCGTGGATGATGCCTCCACCGATGAGACCCGCGCACAGCTTGTGGCACTGAAGAGCCGCTTCCCGATGCTGCGCGTTCTTGGCCACCGCAAGAATGCCGGCCAGAGCCGGGCCATCCGCTCCGGCATCCTCGCCGCGCGCGCGCCGGTCGTCGGCACGCTCGACGGCGACGGGCAGAATGATCCCGCCGACCTGCCCGACCTTTACCGCCAGCTGACGCGGGCCGACGCCCCGCATGACCTCAAGATGGTGATGGGCCGGCGCGGCAGCCGCAAGGATACGGCCTGGAAGCGTTTCGGCAGCCGGTTTGCCAACAATATCCGCAAGCGGATGCTGAAGGATGACTGCGACGACTCTGGCTGCGGCATCAAGGTGATGGACCGCACCGCCTATATCCAGCTCCCCTATTTCGACCATATGCACCGCTACATGCCGGCCCTGATGCGGGCTGACGGGCATGGGGTAGAGTTCCGGGAAGTGAACCACCGCCCGCGTGGGCAAGGCCGCTCGAACTACACCAATTTCGGCCGCCTGCGCGACGCCCTGTCAGACCTGCGCGGCGTCATGTGGCTGATCCGCCGCCGCCGCCATCCGGGCGGCGCGGACGAGATTTAGAACAGCTCCGCCAGGCAGGCCGAGATCGTCTCCGGCGTGTCGTCATGGGTGAAGAAGGTTTTCAGCTGCCACTCCTCATCCATCACATAGATGAGATTGGTGTGGTCCATCGTGTATTCGGCGAGGCTTTCGGGCTGCTCGATGCGGGCATAGTCGGCCTTGAAGGCATCGGCGGCGGCGCGGATCTCGGCCTCTGATCCGGTCAGGCCGACCAGTCCCGGCGGGAAGGCCGGTGTCGCGACATAGCTGGCGAGCGCTTCGGGCGTATCGCGCTGCGGATCGACCGAGATCAGCAGCGTCTGGGGCATCACCTCGCCTTCCGGCAGGCGCCGATAGGCGGCGCCCAACGTAGAGAGCGCGGCGGGGCAGACATCCGGGCAATAGGTAAAGCCGAAATAGATGACCGTAGGGGCGCCTTTATAATTCTCCTCGGTCACCCGCGCGCCGGTATGGTCGATCAGCGAGATCGGCCCGCCGATTTCCGGATAGGCGCGGGTCGTGCAGCCCGACGACATGCCGGAGATGGCGCCCTTCGCGCTGCCCGAGGCGGGCGCATCGGAAGGGCCGCCACAGGCAGCGAGCATCAGGAAAGCGGGAACCGTAAGGGACAATATCTGGCGCATGGTGTGAGACAGGGCCCCATTCCGCCGCTTGGCGCAAGAGACAGGCTGCCGCATAAGTCGGCGCATGGATGACTTTTCCCGCGACTCGCGCCTCGGTTTCGAGGACGCGATCTTCACCCTCGCCCCTGAAGGGCTCGGCTCGGCGCAGTCGGCGCTGGGGCGTACGCGGCTACGCACCTTCATCGCCCTGCGCTGGCTGGCGGTGGCGGGACAGACGGCCACCGTGCTGCTGGTGGCCTTCATCCTCGGTTTCGATGTGCCGCTGGCGCTCTGCCTGGCGATCATCGCAGCCTCGGCCTGGCTGAACGTATTCCTCTCCTTCGCCTTCCAGTCGCAGCGGCTGACGCAGGGCTGGGAGGCGGAAATGCAGCTCGCCTTCGACACGATGCAGCTGGCCGCACTGATTGCGGCGACCGGCGGCCTGTCGAACCCGTTCCTGCTGCTGATGCTCGCGCCGGTGACGGTGGCCGCACTCAGCCTCGGCCGGCTGCGGGCGAGTTTCATTGCGCTCCTCGCGCTGGGGCTGGCAGCCCTGATGCCGTTTGTCAGCCTGCCGCTGCCCTGGGACGAGCCGGGCGGCACGCATCTGCCGATCCTGTATCAATGGGGCCAGTTCGCCGCCCTTGCCGTCGGTGTCGTGTTCTTCACCCTGTCGGCGGCCCGCGTCAGCCAGGATGAGGCGCGCCTCGTCCGGGCGCTCGACGCGGCCAGCGTCGTCATGGCGCGCGAGCAGAAACTCTCCGCTCTCGGCGCAATGTCGGCCATGACGGCGCATGAACTCGGCACCCCGCTCGCCACGATCCATCTCGTCGCCAAGGAGCTGGTCCAGGAAGCCGGCCCCGATGATCCGCACGCCGAAGACTACCGGCTGATCGCCGAGCAGGCCGACCGCTGCCGCTCGATCCTGTCGGCGATCCGCGAGGCGCGCGACGCGACCGACATCGTCCATGCCCGCATGCCGCTGGATGCGCTGGTGGAGGAGGCCGCTGCGCCGATGAAGGGGCTTGGCGTCGCGCTCGTCGTCCGCGCGATGCCGGGCGATGGCGGGGCGGAGAAGCCGCCGATCCTGGCGCGCAGCCCGGAAATCCTGCACGCGCTCGGCGCCTTCATCGAGAACGCCGTGAGCTTTGCCGCCAGCCGGGTCGAGGCGACCGCCAGCTGGACCGCCGACCAGGTGGTCGTCACGATCAGCGATGACGGGCCGGGCTTTTCGCCCGAAGTGCTGCCAAAACTGGGCGAGCCTTATATTTCCGACCGCTCGGAGGCCCGTCTCGGCGGGGGCGATATGGGCCTTGGTTTCTTCATCGCGAAGACGCTGATCGAGCGGACTGGCGGGCGGATTGCGTCCCGGAACAGGACACCGCCGGCCACCGGCGCTATCGTTCAGGCCGTCTGGCCCCTTGCAGCACTGCTGCCACGCAGCTTGGAATAGTTGACATTTCCGCCATATATCCCCTTACCGGCGGCCAGACCGCCCAAAGGAGTGAGCGTAATGGAACGGCCTGCCACCGTGAATCTGCATCCGAGCCTTGAGGGGGTGGAAGACAAGACCTGCCTCGTCATGGACGATGACGGCCCCTTTGTGCAGCGTCTGGCCCGCGCCCTTGCCCAGCGCGGCTTCATCGTCTCGGCGGTCACAAATGTCGCTGAAGGCAAGGATATTGCCCGGCTGAACCCGCCTGCCTTTGCGGTTCTCGACCTGCGCCTGGAAGATGGCAGCGGGCTGGATGTCGTCGAAGTGCTGCAGAAGCACCGCCCGGACGCGCGCGCGGTGATCCTCACCGGCTATGGCGCGATCGCGACGGCCGTTGCCGCCGTCAAGGCCGGCGCGGTGGATTACCTGTCGAAGCCGGCCGATGTCGAGGACATCATCCGTTCGCTGACCGCCACCCAGGACGAGCGCCCGGCCCCGCCGGAAAATCCGATGTCGGCCGACCGGGTGCGCTGGGAACATATCCAGCGCGTCTATGAGCTGTGCAATCACAATGTCTCGGAGACGGCGCGGCGCCTCAACATGCACCGGCGCACGCTGCAACGCATCCTGGCGAAACGCGCGCCGCGCTAGCGGCGTCAATCGCCCCTGTCAGCTCCCGGAACATTCCGTCCGAAATTCACCACGCTGGAATCCTGTCCGGCCTCGATAATCGCCTTGCGGATCGAGCGGGCGCGGGTGAATTCGCGCATCAGGGCGTCGCCGTCGCCCCAGCGGATCGCCCGCTGCAGGACGGCGAGGTCTTCGGAGAAGCGGCCGAGACATTCGAGCACGGCTTCCCGGTTGTTCAGGAACACGTCGCGCCACATCACGGGATCGGAAGCGGCAATCCGGGTGAAATCGCGAAAGCCGCCGGCGGAGTATTTCACCACCTCGCCCTCTTCCACCGTTTCCATGTCGAATGCGGTCGAGACGATGTTGAAGGCGATGAGGTGCGGCAGGTGGGAGGTGATCGCGAGCACGCGGTCATGGCGGGCGGCGTCCATGGTCTCAACCTTCGCGCCGAGGCGCTGCCAGAAGGCGCCGAGCCGGTCGGTGGCTGTCTGATAGGCCTCGTCCTGGCCCGACAGCGGCGTCAGGATATGCCAGGCGCCGCGAAAGAGGCTCGCAAAGCCCGCCTCGGGCCCGGACTGTTCCGTGCCGGCGATCGGGTGGCCGGGGATGACATGGATGCGGCCATCGGCGGCCTCGTGCAGGGCGCGCGCGGCCTCGCTCTTGACCGAGCCGACATCGGTGAGGATGGCGCCATATTTCATGTGCGGCACCGCGCCGGCGGCCACCGCGCCGATGGCGCCGACCGGCACGCAGACGATGACGCAGTCGGCATCAGACACAGCCGCCTCGAGCGCCGGAGCAACGGTTCCGAGGCCGAGTTCGGCGGCGCGGGCCCGGACATCGGCGTCGGCATCATACAGGATGACCTCGCCGGCCGCGCCATATTCGGCGGCCGCCCGCGCAATCGAGGAGCCGATAAGGCCCACACCGATAATGGCGATGCGGTCGAAGACAGGGTCGGACATGGGCAGGGTGCTCCGGGCGGGCTTTCAAAACCGGCGCACTCGTGGGCAAAGCGCCCGCCCGCGTCAAGAGGAGGCGCGGGCGTTTGTCACGGCGCACAGCCGCCGGCGAGCGCCTATCTGTGCGATATGCAAGGCAAACCGACCCCGATCCTCTCCGGTCTTCGCCAGCGCTGCGGCGCCTGCGGCGAGGGCCGGCTGTTTCACGCCTATCTGAAGCTCAATGAGGCCTGCCCGCATTGCGGCCGGGACATGCGCGCGGCCGATACCGCCGACGGCCCGGCCTTTTTCGTCGGCTTCGGCGTGCTGATCCTGACGGCGCCATTCCTGTTCCTCGTGCCGATGAGCCCGCTTCCGGCCGGGCTGAAAGTGCTGGCCATGATCGGCGTCGGCGCGCTGGTGACCGCTCTCTGCCTGTGGCTACTGCCGGTTGCCAAGGGCGTCCTGCTCAACCTGCAGCTGCATCACAGTGCCGAAGAGGCAAACTTCGAAGATCCGAAGCGCTAAAGCCGCCCGGGCGCAGGGGGAAAATCCCCGCTCGCCTCACCCGCCCCGATACGTTAGACACAGCTGTTAAGCGCAATCGGCTTCGCGAGGGTGGACGTGGCAGCAAAAGGCCCAATGGACACGAGAATCGCAATGGCAGGCGCGGCTGTTGCCAAGATGGAGCGCGACCAGAAGCATCGTGCGGGCAATGGCGAAACTCAGAAACAGGGGTCATTCATGCGGCTTATCTTCGGCATCTTCCCGCTGCTGGTCATTCCAGTCATTCTCTACAATCTGATGGCGCTGGCCTTCGGCGGACCGGTCCAGCAGGTCGATGCTTCCGGGCAGCTGATCGATTCAACCGTTGCGCCGATGGCCGCCCTGCTGAATGAGCGCTTTATCGGCCTGCCGATGATTTCCGGTGTTGAGTGGGTGCTCAGCAAGGGCGACGCGATTGTGCTGCTGTCGGTCGTCTTCCTGTTCCTCGAGATTCTGAAATCGACCAGCACCGGCACCGCGACCATCGTCAATCACGGCATCTCGCTGCTCTTGTTCATCCTCTGCCTGGTTCAGTTCCTGCTGATGCCGAACTTTGCCACCTCGACCTTCTTCATCCTGATGTCGATGACCTTGCTGGATGTGCTGGCGGGTGTGATCGTCACCATCGTCTCGGCGCGCCGCGACTTCGGCGTCGCGGGCGATATCTGAGGCGAGACGCAGCGGCCGGGCTATTCCTTGCGGGACAGCTCGGCCAGCTGCTTCTGGATCGTCTCCATCTGCTCCTGCATCGCAGCGAGCGCTTCAGCCTGATAATCCATGAACGGGTTGGCCGGCGTCTGGCCGGTGCCGGCAGATCCCGCGCTGCCGGCCGAGGAGGGCGGATAGGCGGCCGGCATGAACATCTTCATCGCCTGCTCAAACATCGCCATGTTGCGGCGCGCCTGCGCCTCGAACAGGTTCATCGGATTGGACGCCTTGCGCCACTCCTTCTGGGCTTCGGCAAAGCTGTTCATCGACATTTCGAGAAAGGCCGGCAGGAAAGCCTGCGCGCCGCCGCCATAGAAGCCGATCAGTTGGCGCAGGAAGTTCAGCGGCAGGGCGCCCTGGCCTTTCGTCTCCTGCTCGAAAATGATCTGGGTCAGGACCTGGCGGGTCAGATCCTCGCCGGTCTTGGCGTCGCGGACCTCAAACTCCTGGCCTTCCCGCACAAGGTCCGCCAAGTGTTCCAGAGTGACATAAGACGAAGTCGACGTGTCATAGAGACGCCGGTTCGCATACTTCTTGATGATGATCGGCCCGGCTGAGCCAGATTGTCTTGGCATGTCCTCACCTCGCGGCTGCCCTGCAAGGGGGCAAGCAATTATTGTGCTAGTGCGAAATCTTGGCACAGAACCGGCACAAGACCAATGCGCTATTGATGTTGCCCGCGCTTGTGGGCAAGGCTTGTGATGACGAGACAGTGGGAGGAGATAAGGCCATGGCAAAGACCGCTCTGGTGACCGGCGGCACGCGCGGCATCGGCAAGGCAATCAGCGAAGCGTTAAAGGCAAAAGGGTATCAGGTGGCGGCCAATTATGCCGGCAATGATGCGGCCGCCGCTGCCTTCTCCGAAGCGAGCGGGATCAAGGTCTTCAAGTTCGATGTGGCCGATTTCGATGCGGTCGGCGCGGGGATCAAGGCGATTGAAGCCGAGGTCGGCCCGGTCGATATCCTGGTTAACAATGCCGGCATCACGCGCGATGCGCCCTTCCACAAGATGACGAAGGACCAGTGGCAGCAGGTCATCGATGTCGACCTGACCTCCGCCTTCAATGTCACCCGCCAGGTCTGGGACGGGATGCGCGAGCGCGGCTGGGGCCGGGTCATCAACATCTCCTCGATCAACGGCCAGAAGGGCCAGTTCACGCAGGCCAACTATTCCGCCGCCAAGGCCGGCCTGATCGGTTTCACCAAGGCGCTCGCCTATGAGGGCGCGAAGAAAGGCATCACCTCGAACGTCGTCGCGCCCGGCTATATCGACACCGAGATGCTGCAGGCGGTGAAGCCGGAAGTGCTGGAGGGCATCATCGCGACCATCCCCGTCGGCCGGCTCGGCAAGGCCGAAGAGATCGCCTCGATGTGCGCCTATCTCGCCTCGGACGAGGCCGCCTTCATCAATGGCGCGACCATGACGGTGAACGGCGCGCAGTATATCGCGGGCTGACAAGGCGGGGCTTATCCCGTGGATAAGCCCCCGGAAAAACTCCAACGGTTCCTCCAAGACGGGGGCAGAAAACGCCAACGGCGTTGGCGTTTTCCTTTGCCAGAAGGCGCGGCCTTCAGACCTGTGGCCGCCAGCCCGGCGGCGCCAGGGTGAAGCCGGAAAACTCAAAACCCGGCGCGACGAGACAGGAAACCAGCGTCCAGGCGCCGAGCGTTTCCGCCGTCTGCCAGTGATCCGCCGGGACAATGGCCTGGGGGCGCTGGCCGGCGCGCAGATCCGGGCCGAGGGTGAGGCTGGCCGCGCCCTTCCCGTCCGGCGGCGAAAGGGTAAGCGAGAGCGGGCCGCCAGCATGCCAGAGCCAGACCTCGTCCGCATCGACCTTGTGCCAGGCGGAGACTTCATCTGCCTGAAGGAGATAATAGATCGCCGTCAGCGGCGCGCGGGCCCCGTCCGGGCCGGCGGCGCGGTATGTCTCGCCATAATGGCCGCCTTCAGGATGGGGCGCCAGGTTCAGGAGGCGGATGATCTCGTTTGCGCCAAGATCGCCGGAGATCGCCGGCGCCATCAGAACCTGTCCTTCCGCCCACGGATCTCCCCGAAGGTTGCGGCCGCATCGCCGGAATGGCCCATGGCGAGCTGCATCTCCGGCAGGTCGGCGCGCAGGAAGGGATTGGTCTCCAGCTCGCGCTCCAAGAGCGCCGGAACCGTCGGCTTGCCCTCGGCACGGCGTTTCTCGATCCAGGCGACATATTCCTTCAGCGCCTTGTTTTCCGGCTCGATCGTGACCGCGAACTTTGCATTCGAGAGGGTGTATTCATGCGCGCAGTAGAGGCGTGTGCGTTTCGGCAGCTTCTTGATCCGCTTGAGGCTCTCCCACATCATCTCCATCGTGCCCTCAAAGACGCGCCCGCATCCCAGGGCGAAGACAGCGTCGCCGACAAAAGCCGCATCCTGTTCGGCAAAATGGTAGGCGATATGGCCAAGGGTGTGGCCGGGCACGTCGATGACCTTCGCGCTGGCGCGGCCGAGCAAAACCGTGTCTCCGCCCTTCACCCGCTGGTCGATACCGGGGATCTTTTCCGCCTCCCCGGCCGGGCCGATGATGCGGGCGCCGGTGGCTTCCTTGATCTTCAGGTTCCCGCCGGCATGATCGGGATGCCAGTGGGTGTTCCAGATCTCGCTGATCTGCCAGCCCATCTTTTCCGCCTCGGCGAGATAGACCTCGGCATCGGGCGTATCGATCGCGATTGTGGTGCCGGAGTCCGGCTCGTGTACCAGATAGCCGTAATTATCGTTCAGGCAGGGAAACTGGTGTATCTCGATCAGGACACTCATATCTGACCTCCGCAAAGCAGGAACGCACGACCAGCCATAACGATGCGACAGGACGCCGTCACCCTCGAACGCTTTTATGCCTCGCCGCTGGGCAAGGCCGCCGGGCGCATTCTGGCCGGCAAGCTGACAGACCTGTGGAGCGATGCAAAGGGGCTGTCTGTTCTGGGCCTCGGCTACGCGCTGCCCGTGCTGGACGCGTTTTCGGCGACCCCGCGCCGCATCATCGCCGCCGTACCGCATGAGCATGGGCCCGTCAGCTGGGATTATTCAGGCCGGGGCAATGCCGCCGTCGCCGTGGGCGATCCGCGCCTGCCGTTTTCCGACGGCCAGTTCGACCGTGTAATCGTGCTGCACGGGCTGGAAGAGACCGGCGATCCGCGCGCCTATCTGCGCGAAATCTGGCGGGTGACGGCGCCGGAGGGCCGGATTGTCCTGACCGCCGCCAACCGGGCCGGGCTCTGGTCGCGCGCCACGCATACGCCTTTTGGCCATGGCCGGCCCTGGACGCGCGGACAGTTGACCAACCTCCTCTCTGTCGGCCTCTTCCAGGTGACCGCCTCATCCAGCGCGCTCTACATGCCGCCGACGAGTCTCGGCCTCGTCACCTCCGCCGCCGAAGGCTGGGAGGCGATGGGGCGGATCATCATGCCCGGCCTCGGCGGGGTGGTGCTGGTCGAGGCGGTGAAGCGGCTATATGCCCCACCGAGAGGCGGTACGGCCGCGCCAGTGACCGACAGGGTAAGAATTGCCCGCCCTGCCCGCGCGGCAAGGCGCGATGAACATTGACGAAAACGTCATCTTGGTTACCTTCGCAGGCGCAGCATAGGTCAGCCTCGACAGGACTCCGCAATGAAACTGATCACAGCCGTCTTCAAGCCGAGCCGTCTCGATGCGGTGATTGAGGCGATTTCCGAGGCGGGGGCGACCGGCCTTACCGTTACCGAAGTTCGCGGCTATGGCCGCCAGCAGGGCAAGACGGAAGTTTATCGCGGCGCCGAATACGAGGTGCGCCTGTTGCCGAAAGTGAAGGTCGAGCTGGCCTGCGCGGATGATGATGCTGAGCGCTTCGTCGAGGCGATTACCCAGGCGGCGAATACCGGCACGATCGGCGACGGCAAGATTTTCGTCCACGATCTGGAATCGATCCTGCGTATCCGCACCGGCGAGCGCGACGAGCAGGCCATCGGCGGCTGAAGGCCAGCCAAGAGGGCGGAAAAAAGGGCGGCCCGCAGCCGCCCTTTTGCGTTTCATTCGATAATTTCGAAACCTTCGGGAATGACCCATTCTGGCGCCGAGGCGACGCCGATCTCCGGCTCGAGCTGCTGGCCGGGGCCGTTCTGGCGGCGCTCATAGGCTTCGACCAGCGACAGATAGGGCGGCACATGCGCCCAGCTGGCATCGGCCGTGTTCTGCTGGATTTCGAAATGCAGGTGAATGGTCGTCGGTGTGCCGCCGAAATCATTCGAGACATAGCCGATGAGATCGCCGGCCTTGACGAACTGTCCGGGCGTCACGGCGAGCCGGTTCATGTTGAGGTGCATGTAGTTATAGATGCTGCCCTCGCCGCGCAGCTTGACCGTGTAGGTTCCGATCGAGGAAATGACGCCGTCCTCGACCGCCACAACCTCATGGATGCCGCGCTGGGCCGCGCTCTGCCGGCGCAGCGTGTTGCAATCCGCCGCCGTTCCGACGCGAATGTCCTGACCCTGATGAATCTTGTTCACCGGGCAGAAGGGCGAGCCGCGATTGGCAGATCGTGTCTCGCAGAAATTGTCGCGCCAGGGATAGTCGTAATTGCGCGGATCGCACTGGTCGCCGCCGGCAACGCCGCCGCCGAACATGAAGACCTGGGACTGCAGATAGGATGGGGCCGATTTGATCGGGAAGACGATGCCCGGCGCATGCACGACCTGATCCGGAAAGCCGGCGCCGGTGCCGGCCAGAAGCGCCCCGGGGGCATGATAGCTGAAGACCGGCTCAACCGGCGGCTCAGGTTCCGGCTCGGGCTCCGGCTGCGGATCGGCGGGCGTAACCTCGCCGGCATCGTCCGGCGGGGTATCTTCACCCGGCGTTTCGTCAACCGGCATGTCCGGCGCCGGGGGCTCGTCGTCCGGGGCGGGGCCGTCGACGGGGCCGGGTTCGGGCGTCTCTTCCTCGTCCAGCGGTGGCAGGGCCCAGGGATCGTCCTCGGGATCAGGCGGCGGCGGGCCGGGCGCGCCGGGCGGAATCGCGGGGCCTGGCTCCGGTGTCGAAGGCGGCGGGCCGCCATCACCCGGCAGGCGGACGAAGTCACAGGCCCCAAGGCTGACGAGCGCTGCAGCCAGCGCCAGAGCAGAGAGTTGATATCGCATCAGCGCGTCCCCGAAATCACCAGATCCTCAGCGAAGGCAATCGCTTCTTCTTCCGTAATGCAGAGCGGCAGGCCGCCAGTCAGCTGCTTGCACTGGAACTCGACCAGATAGTCGGCGCCATAGCGCGAGAACACCACCTGCGCCCCGTCCGTGGTCGGTTGGAATATCAGGTCTTCGCTGCGCGTCCGCACCTCGGTCCCCGGCGCCGCGATGACCTTGTTGGTACCATTGACGATCACGTCATACTCATCGCCCGGGAAGAAGGCATAATAGCCGTCACTGACCGGCTGGAAACGGGCGGCGACATCGCCGCTCTGCGCCATGATGGGGTTCGAAGGCAGGAAGACCGGCACCGATGGTGCCGCCTCGCCGGAGGCGACCTGGAAGGCGCCTTCGCGTTCCTCGATCGGGCGGGATGCGAGATCGCGGCGGGCCGCCTCCCAGTCGATTGCGGATTCGGCGGTGGCGGCGCTGGGGCGAACCGGCAATTCGGCGGCCGGTGTTTCCTGCGCCTCTTCATCCTCCGGCGGCAGAACCGGCTCGTCCTGAGCCGGCGGCGCCTCTCCGCCGCGGCCGGGCGAAGCGAGCGGGGTGCGGATCTGATCGCAGCCGGTCAGGACCAGAGCCGCAACGAGCAGGGTTGGAAGCAGCGACGGATGAGGCAGCGTCATGGGGTTTCCTTCTGGCCGGGATGGGCAACATAATCGGGATCGGCATAGGCCACGCCCTCAATCGCAAGCAGGCGTTCCTGAACCGCGCTGATGGCGGCGGGGGTGGCATCCGGCAGGCGCCGGGACAGGCGCATCTCGCCGGCATAGCTGGCGCCGGTCAGCTCGAACTCGGCCAGCGCCGGGATGCGCGCGACAAGCTCCGCCCAGGCCGCCTGCGCGGCGGCGGGATCGCGCCGGAAGTTGCGGGTGATGATGTCGACTTCGGGCGCGCCCTTCAGCCGGACGATGAAAACCACCTCCGCTGTGCCTGCCCGGGCGGGAAGGACGCCGCCGGCGCCCTGCTGCTGGATCGTGACCTGCGGCAGCGGCGAGAGGGCGGCCGGTTTGTCTTCCTCGGGCTCCTCCGGCGGCAGGGGCGCAGGCTCCGGGTCGATCACGGGCGAAGGCCGTCCCTGCGGCGGATCGAATGCCGGGCCGGCCGGTGAGGCGGTGCCGGGCGGCACGGCGGGGAATGTCCCGGTCTGGGCATAATCGCTCGTCCCGGCATCGTCTGCGGGCGGCGCCCCGCTCTGCACACCGAGAATGCCGAGCCCGGCCGCGCCGGCCAGAAGAGCGACGCCCAGCAGGCCGAAGGGCCCGCGGACATCAATCGGGAGGCGCGGCCAGCCCATCCTAGCGACCGCCGCCCTGGGAGGCTTTGACCGGGACCCTGGCGAGGTTCAGAAGCCCCTGCCCGCACGGCCGCCGGCACATGTCCGGGCTGCCCTCGATCGGCTCGGCGCCCGGATACTGGCTGCAGAGGCCGGCGCATTGCAGCGCCTCGCGCGGCTCCAGCGCCGCCTTCAGCGTGGTGATGAGATCCTCCCGGCCGGCGCCGGGGTCGCGCGCCATCAGGAGGGCGAGCGCTGCAGAGACATGCGGCGCGGCCATGCTGGTGCCCTGCTCATAGGCGTAATGGCAGTTCTCGACCCCCTCACCTGTCACCGGGTCATAGCAATTGCTGGCCGCCTTGGTCGACAGGACGCCGTCGGGTTTGCCATCGCCATTATCGTCGCGGGTCAGGTCGCCGCCGGGCGCCAGGACCATGACTTCCGGACCGAAGTTCGAATAGGGCGCGATCTGGCCGCGCGCATCGCTGGCCGCGACCGTGATGACATTGCGGCAGCCGGCCGGCGCGTAGAAGCTGGTCGACATGCGGGCATTGCCAGCGGCCGAGACAACGATCACGCCCTCTTCGGTCACCGAGTCGATTGCGTCCTGCAGCGAGGCGGGACAGGTGCCCAGCAGGCCGATCGAGAGGTTGATGATGTCGGCCGGGTTCTCGTTCCAGATCTCGGTGCCGTCATCGAGTTCGGCGGGGATCAGGCCGGCAGCCCAGCGGATGCTGTCATTGATGTCGGACAGGCGCCCGCCGCACTTGCCGAGCGCGCGCACCGGAACGATCCGGACATCCCACGCCCCGCCCGCAACCCCGGCGCCGTTATTGGTGGCCGCAGCGCCGATGGTGCCGGCAACATGCGTGCCGTGGAAACTGTCAGCGGCGCCGGGCTTGGTCGGATCACAAAGATCGCCCGGATCGTTCGGATCCGGGTCTCGCCCGTCGCCGTCATTGCCCATGCGCGGATCGGAGACCATGTCTAA
>CAYQRX010000026.1:0-19462 GCA_964419865.1 uncultured Hyphomonas sp.
GGCTGAAATCTGCCCCGGCGCCGCCGCGCGCCTCAATGATGATGGTGCGCTCTGAAGGCGCCCCGCCGGCCTCTGCCCCGCCGTCAGCCAAGGGCCGGATCAGGGCGCCGGGCACTGGCGCGGGACCGGACGGATGGGTCAGGAACAAGGCGATCTCGGCGGCGCGCCTGCGGACAAGCGCATCGATCACCTTGACCTCGCCGCCAACGCGGGCCTGGCGCCACAACCACATGTCAGCGGCCGCGGCCAGGCGATCGCCAGCATTGATATGGGCCAGAACCGTAGATGCCTGGAACGCGCCCGGCCCGATGTTCCAGGCGAAGGAAACCAGCGCATCGAATTCATTCTGGGTGAGCGGGGCGAATACCTCGTCCCGGATCATCGTCTCAACCGGCGGCAGGTCTGAGAATCTCAGAAGAAGTTCACCGTCGGCCTGACTGATCGTCGTTCCCGGGCGTGCAGTCCGGGTATGTCCATACCCGATGATCCAGCGGCCATCTGGCAGCCGGCTTGCACGCGAACGAAAGCCCTCGAAGCTTTTCACAAGCTCGAGTCCCTTGGCAGAAATGCGAAGGGGGCCACCCAATCAGCTGCTCCCGTTCTGGTACAACCGGCAAAATGCCTAACGCGACACCCTGCAAAAGGCGCGCCTTTTCGCCTCCAGCGAGAGATTCCGCCGGAAAATGGCCAATTTACAGGAGGACCAGGCTCGCGAGACCCAGGAATGTGAAAAAAGCCATCACATCGGTCAGCGTCAGCACGAATACCGACGAGGCAACAGCCGGGTCAGCACCGAGACGTTTCAGTCCTAATGGTACGAGGATGCCGGAGAGGCCCGCCCAAAGGAATGTGGCCAGCATGGCGGCAGCGATCACAAGGCCCAGCCTGATATCCTGGAACCAGACAAGGGCCACTAGGCCAACACCCGCGCCGATAAGCAAGCCGTTGATCAGAGCCGCCAGCACCTCACGCAGCACAGCCCGGCGGGCGGAGGCGCCATCCAGTTCTCGGGTTGCGATCGCGCGCACGGCCACGGCCAGCCCCTGGCTTCCGGCATTGCCGCCAAGCGCCGCCACAACGGGCATGAGGATGGCCAGAGCCACCAGCTGCTCGATCGCCCCCTCGAACATGGATATGATACCGGACGCGATGAAGGCGGTTACAAGGTTGACCGCGAGCCACGGCGCGCGTGCACGCACCGTTTCGAACACGGTGTCCGATATGTCGGCCGACATGACGTTGGACAGGGCAAGAAGATCTTCGGAATGCTCTTCTTGGATGACATCTACCATATCATCGACAGTGATCATGCCGACCAGCCGGCCCGCAGCGTCCGTCACTGGGGCGGAAGCCAGCGAATACTTCTGAAAGCGGTAGGCCACTTCCTCCTGGTCCAACTCCGGCGTCAGCGCAGTCTGGGGGTCCTCCATAATATCTTCGAGCGCGGTGTCCCGCGGCTCGCGTAGCAGCGCCGCAAGCTGCACGATGCCGAGTAGCCGGTGGGCAGGGTCGACCACATAAATCTCATAGAACGTCTCAGGCAGCTCCTCGCCCCGCCCACGGGCATGGTCGATCGTCTCGCCAACGGTCCAGAATTCCGGCACCGCCACGAACTCCGTCTGCATAAGACGGCCGGCCGAGTCCTCTTCATAAGCAAGGCTCCGTTCCAGCTCGGCCCGGTCAACCGGAGCGAGGTCCTCAAGGATCCGCTCGCGGCGGTCCTCCTCAAGATCCTCCAGAATGGTCGTTGCATCGTCCGAATCGAGTTCGTCGAGCGCCTGGGCAACCACCTCGTCGGGCAGCACCTCAACCGCCCCCTCCCGGTAGGAATCGCGCAGCTCGATCAGGATTTCCGAAGGCAGGTCCTCACCCAGCAGCTCGACGGCTTCCTCGAACGTATCGAAAGGCAGCGCCTCCAGCGCATCGGCCGCATCCGCCGGGTGCATGCGCCGCAGCGTGCGCGACAGCCAGCGCGTATCGCGCTCACCGACCGCATCGGTGAGATCTCGGAGCAGAACAGCATCAACGCCGTCCGACTCTGGCTGGGGTGGGGCGCTCGTATCGGTCATCGGCGCCTGTCATGCCGGGCTTGGCGGGCCCCGGCAAGTGCAGCGATGAAGCAAGGCGTCAGCTGTAGCGGAATTCGGCCCCGTCGAGGTCGATCTTCGGGAACTCGTCTTTCTCGCGCCAATAATCCTGCGTGTGCTGCCATTCCCGCGCCGTTCCGCGTTTCGGCATCAGGTGCATCGAGCGGGTCAGATAGCCCGGATTAAAGTTCTCGGTGTCGATCCATGGCAGGATTTCCATATTGTGATCCTGCGGCCTGAGGGCCACCTCCACCTGCTTCACCTTCTTCTCGTCCATATGCTTCAGGAGCCGGCAGACCAGATCGCCGAGCATGTCGACGCGGAGCGTCCAGCTGGCCCGGAAATACCCGAAGACCCAGACCATGTTGGGCACGCCGGTGAACATCATGCCGCGATAGGTGATTGTATCGGCCCAGTTTACCGGCTTGTCATCCACCTCGAACGGAATCCCGCCGAGAACCGAGAGATTGAAACCCGTCGCGGTGATGATGACATCGGCCTCAAGTTCATTGCCCGATTTCAGCAGGATGCCTTTCTCGGTGAAGCGGTCGATATGATCGGTCACGACACTCGCCTTGCCGGCCTTGATCCCCTCGAACAGGTCCGCCTCCGGGACAAAGGCGATGCGCTGGCGCCAGGGCCGGTAGGACGGCGTGAAATGGCTCATGTCGAAGTCTTCCGGCAGGCACGCTTTTACGCCCTCAAGAAGCTCCTGACGTACCGTTTCAGGTTCCTCGAAGGAGCGGCGAGTAAATTCAGCCTGCTCGTGATTGTACTTCCGGCGCACAATCTCATGAATCCAGGCCTCATCGACGCCGAGCGTACGTAGCTCATCCGCCAGCACATTCTCATTCCGTGCCGGGATAAAATATGTCGGAGACCGCTGGAGCAGCGTGACATGCTCGCACTGCGCGGCAATCGCCGGTACAACCGTTGCCGCTGTTGCACCGGATCCGATACAGATCACCCGCTTGCCCCTGAGATCGAGATCCTCCGGCCAGGTCTGCGGATGCACGATCTGTCCCTTGAAATCCTCCATCCCGGGCCATTCGGGCGTATAGCCCTCGGCATGATTGTAATAGCCTTGGCACATCCAGAGGAAATTGGCGGTAAAGGTCAGCACATCCCCGGTCTCAAGGTTCTCTGCCTTGACCGTCCACTTCTTCCGGGCGCTTGACCATTTCGCCGAGCGGATCTTGTGGCGATAACGGATGTGCTTGGCGAGATCGTTCTCTTCAATCACTTCACCCATATATCTCAGGATCTCGTCCCGGCTGGCGATCGGCGGACCGACCCACGGCTTGAAGCGATAGCCGAAGGTATAAAGATCAGAATCGGAGCGGATACCCGGATAGCGGTGCATCCACCAAGTGCCGCCAAAGCTTTCATAGGCTTCCAGAACGACGAATTTCTTTTTCGGCAGCTGCGTCTTCAGGTGCCAGGCTGCCCCGACACCGGAGATACCGGCGCCCACGACCAGCACGTCGAAATGTTCCGTCTTTGCCTTTGGTTTGGCCGTTCTCAGCGTTGCGGTATCCGCCATACAATCCTCCCTTGGCTCCGCTCCGAAGGGCGGGGCTGCAATTATTATCATCAGCAAGTCTAGGCCCGGGAGGAAGGCTTCAGAATACGTAATTCGCCTTGGATGCCGCAGAGGCAATCAAGCAGTTAACGCATCAACCGACCGCATTAGCGGACGGCCTTCCTGACTACCTGCCCGGGAAAAGACGACCAATCTGTTTAGAAACCCGGGGATTTTCAGCGCTCTGGCCTAACCCGGAATAAAACAGCCTTCGGCATAACGGCCCGGTAACCAAACCTGCCGGGAGCCTCGCCCTTGCCCAGCTATCCTCCGCCGCGCTTCGAGCAGCAGAAGTCGGAAGTGCTTCAGCGCTACCGGATCCTCCAGGACGCCGACATACACGACGCAGGTCAGATCGCGGAGACGATCTCGCTCGTCTTCGGCATGCCGATGGTGCTGGTCTCCCTGAACGAGCGCTACCGCAACTGGTACAAGGCGTCATGGGGCGCTGACCCGGCGCGCGTCGCCGGGCTGGAAGCCTTCTGCGGACTGGCGAACTTGTCCGAGGAAGTCTTCTGCATCCGCGACTGCCGGCAGGAAGCCTATTTTGCCAGGGAACCGGCAGTGACCGGATCGCCGGGTGTCGCTTTCCTCGCGGGCGCGCCGCTCAGCGACCCGGAAGGCAAACGCTTCGGCACGCTCTGCCTGATCGATACGAAGCCACGCGACTTCACATCAGCTCAGATGCAGATGCTGAGCAGCTTTGCCGGTCTCATCAGCCAGGACATCTGCCTGCGCAGTGCAGGCCGCTATGCCGTGCGTGACCTGATCGAAGCCGAACGGGAGAAGTGCGACCTCTACGATCTCGCTGTGACCGACCCGCTGACAAAGGCGCTCAACCGGCGGGCCTTCTTCCGCTTTGCCGAGCGCGAGGTAACCCGCGCAAGCCGTCATGGAACGCCGCTCAGCGTCATTCTCTTGGACATCGACCATTTCAAGCGCGTCAATGATGTCCACGGTCACGGCGCCGGCGATGATGTGCTCGTGCGTCTGACGCAGCTGATTTCGGCAAACATACGCGACGAGGACCTGCTCGGCCGGCTTGGCGGCGAGGAGTTCGCCCTGGTTCTGCCGCAGACAGCACCGGACGCCGCTCATAGTCTCGCCAACCGGTTGCGCGAAAAGGTCCGCAACTTGCGCTTCGACAGCCCGGAAGGCACATTCGGAGTGACAATCAGCCTTGGTCTCAGCGCGCCAGATGCCGCAGACCAGGACATTCTCAATGCCCTCGACCGCGCCGACAAGGCCCTTTACCGGGCCAAGCGCCTCGGCCGCGACCGCGCCGAACTGGGCCTGCCGGAAGGCAGTGTCCAGGCCGAAATCATTCAGCTGCCATTGTCCGGCCGGGCCGCGGGCAGGGCTTGACCCTTCCGGCCGCGGAGAGCCACGCGGCGGCCGAGGATAAGTGCAACGAACAGAAGGCAGGCAATCCCGACCGCCGCGGGAAACAGCATCGTTGTCCAGGAATAGTTTTCCAGCGCCAGAACGACAAATCCGTTGCGAACCGCGCCCAGCGTGAAAAAAACCGCATTCTCCTCATGCGGACGATCATAGGCCTTGCGGACCGATGGTCCGAAACCGAGCAGATCGACGGTCGTCAGGACAATGACGGCCGAGAGCGGCGTATCGGTGAGATACCAGAGCGGCAGCGCACTGAGCGCCAGGATCAGGAACACCCAGTCCATGCGTGTGAATCGCAAATCCGCAGAGCGTCGCCAGGCGAGGATCGCAACGCCGATCGTGATGATGCCGGACACGGCGATCGGCCAGGCGCCGACCCCGGCACCGTCGGCCAGCTGCGCAAGCGCGACGACAAATGTGCCAGCGCCCCAGATGATCCAGGAAAAAACGTGCGGCCGTGTCTGCCCGCGCAGGATGGCACGAACATAAGGATAGAAGGCGATGAAGGTGAGCCCCATCGCCGCTGCACTGAAGGCTGCGTTTGACACTGATCCGGCCCCGATGACCCCGCTGAGCCCGGGAACATGCCTGCCGGTCTGGCAAAATCAATCCTTATTCCCGCCCGGCGCCGCAACAGATGTTCGCGCGGCGCCGGGCGAGGCAAAGGTCAGGCCGGCGCCATGTGGCTCGCTTCATACTCCATCAGCGCGCCCTGCCAGGGCAGGTTCGCCACCCGGTCCACCCAGTCCCGGATCAGGCTGTCCTGAGGCGTCGCCTCCGGGAACCAGAGGAAAGGCGACGCGAGCAGCAGGTCAGCTGCCGTCAGCCGCTCGCCCATCAGCCAGGGGCCTTCGGCCAGCGCCTGACGCAGCCGGGCGACGATCTCCGGCATGCCCCGGAAGGTCGCCTGCAGGACCGGGTCTTCAAGGCCCATATGGCTGAAGATGACGACCGGCTCGACGACAGCGCCATACCAGGAAAGCCAGGCCAGGAATCGCCCGCGCTGCGGATCATCTGCTGGCACACCGAACTCCGAGGCCGGGAACAGGTCGGTGAGGTACAGCATGATTGCGGTGCTCTCCCAGATCTCCACGCCATCATGAACAAGCAGCGGCACCTTGCCTTCAGGATGCGGATTGGCCGGGTCTCGCCCGCCCGAACCATCCTGGCGCGGGATCGAGACGATGCGGACATTGACCCTGTCGAGAACGCCCATCGCCATCAGCAGGCCAATGATGCGCGTCGAGCGGGACTGGGGCGAATGATAGAGGGTCAGCATGGGAGGGTCTCCTTTCATCGGTGGTAGCGGGCCTTGCCCTGAAGCGACTATGCCCCGCCCCTCCTGACAGTTTTCGTCAGGAGGGTTTCGTTATAGGGTGGCTTCATGGCCCGCACTGATCGCCTCTTCCGTCTGCTCCACCTGCTGCGCACGCTGCCCCGGCCGGTGACCGCCGAGCGCCTCGCCCGGGAGACCGAGGTGTCAACCCGCGCGATCTACCGCGACATTGCCGCCCTCCGCGCGTCCGGCGCCCGCATCGAAGGCGAGGCCGGCTACGGCTATGTGCTTGAGGAAGACCCGGCCCTGCCGCCACAAAGCTTCACACGCATCGAGATCGAAGCCCTGATGATCGGTCTTGCCGAAGCAAAGAACTCCGGCGACGCCGAGATCGCTGCGGCTGCCGAACTGGCGCTCGCCAAGGTCATCGCCACGCTGCCGGAGCGTCAGCAGCGGGAAGCGGCGCATGCCGTCCACTACGTCTTCCGGTATGAGCGCCGTAACGTGCCGGCGCGCGACCTCGCCCTCATCCGCAAGGCCTGCTGGGACGAAGAGGTAATCTGCCTCGACTACCGGGACGAAGCCGGAAACGCTACGCAGCGCAATGTCCTTCCCCTGACGATCCTCTATGCAGACAAGGTTCTGGTTCTCCTTGCCTGGTGCCAGCTGCGCCAGGACTGGCGCAGCTTCCGGATCGACCGGATCGCCGCTGCACAATCCACAGGTGAAAGCTTTCGTCCCCGAAGGGTTCGTCTGCTCAAGGACTATGTAGCCCAGCTGCAGGCCGAGGATCGGCCTGTCTAACGCTGCATCGCGGCGGCAATCTCGGGCCGGTCTTCCGCCGTCGCCAGATAACCAGGCTCCGGGCGCAGCTGGGTCGCCTGCTCATAGGCAAAGCCATAACCAAGAACATCTGCGTCGTGATTTCGGCCGCCGATGAACGAGACACCCAGCGGCACGCCATGCACCTCGCCCATAGGCACGGTCAGGTGCGGATAGCCGGAGATCGCCGCCATGAAGCCCGCGCCCGCCCAGGCCGGCCAGACATCGCCATTCACCGGATCGACACGGGCCGAAATCGGGCCGGACGGCGAAACGAGAACGTCCACCCCATACTCCGCCAGCAGCCGGTCGATACCCTGCTCCCGCGTGGCCGTCTGGACAAACTCGAGGGCTTCCAGATACGCTTCGTCGGTCAGCGGGCCAAGCGCGTCGGATGCCTCGAACAGGTCCTGCCCGAAGATCGCTAGCTCCGTATCCGGATTGGCCGCATTGAAGGCAATGATATCGCTGAGTGTCCGGGTCGTGACACTTTCCGGCGCCTCGGCCAGATAGGCGTTCAGGCTGTCCTTGAACTCGTATTGCAGCACGAGGAGAGACTTGCCCCAGAACCCGTCCGGCACGGTGTTCTCCGTAATCTCTACGATCTCCGCACCTGCGGCCCGCATCGCCTCCACAGCCGCATCGAAGCGGGCGATGACATCCGCGTTTGATCCGGCCGAAGCGCGCAGCACGCCGATACGTTTGCCCTGAAGCGCGCCCGCCGACAGCCCGGCTGTAAAGTCTTCATTCCCGGCAACCATCGCATTCATCAACAGCGCTGCACCGGTCACCGTCCTGGTCATCGGGCCGGCCGTGTCCTGGCTCGGCGAGATCGGCACGATACCGGCCTGCGGGATCAGCCCCACCGTCGGCTTGAAGCCGACGATTCCGTTGACCTGCGCCGGGCAGATGATCGAGCCGTTCGTCTCCGTGCCGACCGCGCCGGCGGCGAGCGAAGCTGCGACGGCCGTGCCCGAACCGGAGCTCGACCCGCAGGGGCTGCGGTCCAGCATGTGCGGATTGCGTGTCTGCCCACCGACGGCAGACCATCCGCTGACGGAGTCGTTGGAGCGGAAATTGGCCCATTCGCTGAGATTGGCCTTGCCGAGAATAACCGCCCCTTCCCCCCGTAGTCCCGCGACAAGCGGGCTGTCGCGCCCGGTCACATTATCCTTCAGCGCCAGCGACCCGGCCGTCGTCGCTACCGGGTCAAGGCTCTCGATATTGTCCTTGAGCAGGATCGGAATGCCGTCGAGCGGCCCGAGCGCTTCGCCGTTCGCACGCCGCGCATCCGAAGCGCGCGCCTGGTCCAGCGCATCCGGATTGAACGCGAGGACGGCTTGCAGGCGCGGCCCGGCCCGGTCCACCGCCGAAATCCGTTCCAGATAGGCCTGCGTCAGCGCTTCGGAGGTCAGATCGCCGGCGGCCAGCGCGGCCGAAAGCTCCGGCAGTGTCATCGCCGTCCATCCGGAGGCGGAATAAGACACCGGCGCCGGCTCGCCCGCGCTGTCTCCCGCCCCGCCCGTCGCGCAGCCCGCCAGCATCAGCGCTCCAAGCACTCCGGCAATCGCGTGTTTCATCAATCCGCCCTTCCCTCTCATAAGCAAGAGAGTAGCGGCGCAGGAATCTCCGGCAAGGGGCCGTTCTTAATATGCTTCTTCGGCAAACACCTTGCGCACATCGCGGTTCCAGGGGCCGTGATAGCGCTGCAGCAGGCGTTCGGCCGGCGTCAGGCCGGAAATCGCGGTTTCCTCAAGGCCGGTCAGGAAGCCGGTTTCGTCATCGCCGGAGGCCGACAGCATATTGCGGTCGCGCAGGCCCGCGCGGGAAATCGCCAGCACATCCTTCGCCAGATCCTGCAGGTTGCGCCCGCCGGGGATCGGCGTTTTCAGCCCCAGCGTGCGGACCGCCTGACGCATCGCCTCGCGTTCGGCCGCGGTCCAGTCCTTCACCAGATCCCAGGCGGCATCGAGCGCCGACTGGGAATAAAGAACTCCGGTCCAGAAGGCGGAGAAGGCGCAGAGCCGGTCCCAGGGGCCCGAATCGGAGCCGCGCATTTCGAGGAAACGCTTCAGGCGCACTTCAGGGAAGATGGTCGACAGATGGTCGGCAAAGTCGTCGATAGCCGGGCGCTCACCCGGCAGGATCGGCAATTTGCCGTCCATGAAGTCGCGGAAGCTGAGGCCCGAGGCGTCAAGATACTTGCCCCCCCGGCGCACGAAATACATCGGTACATCGAGGGCGTAGTCGACATATTGCTCAAAGCCGAACCCGTCCTCGAACACGAAGGGCAGCATGCCGGACCGGTCCGGGTCGGTATCGGTCCAGATATGCGAGCGGTAGGAGAGGAAACCGTTCGGCCGCCCCTCGAGGAAAGGCGAATTGGCAAACAGAGCGGTCCCCAGCGGCTGCAGCGCCAGAGAGACGCGGAATTTCTGCACCATGTCGGCTTCGGAGCCGAAATCGAGATTGGCCTGCACGGTGCAGGTGCGGAACATCATCTGCCGGCCGAGGCGGCCCACCTTGTCCATATAGGCCGTCATGATCTTGTAACGGCCTTTCGGCATCACGGGCGTCTCGGCCATCGACCAGATCGGGCTAGCGCCCAGGCCGATGAACCCGATGCCGAGCGGCTGGGCGATTTCGCGCACTTCGGTCAGATGGCGGCCGACTTCGGTGCAGGTTTCGTGAATCGACCTGAGCGGCGCGCCGGACAGTTCGAACTGGCCGCCGGGCTCCAGGCTGACGCTCGCGCCATCCTTCTTGAGCCCGATGAGGACCCCCGCCTCATGAATCGGCTCCCAGCCGAACCGGTCGCGCAGCCCTTCCAGCATGGTCAGAACAGAGGCCGGACCCTCATAGGGGAGCGGTTTCAGCCCATCCCAAAGAAAGCCGAATTTCTCATGCTCGGTCCCGATGGCCCAGTCGGAGCGGGGCTTTGAACCCGCTTCCAGATATTCGACCAGTTCCTGCTTGCCGGCGATCCGCGGCGAGGCCTCGTCGATGTCGCTCGTTGGCGTGGTCATCGCGGCGCTCTCCCGTGTCGCTGTGTCCGTAGCGCGAGATAAGGCCGAAAAGTGGCAACGCCAACCAGCGAATGTGAAAAGTTGAACGGTTCGCTCAGGATTCCCAATCCCCACACACCGCCTGCCACAGCGTCATCGCCGCAATCGCTGCCGTTTCGGCCCGGAGGATGCGCGGGCCCAGGCTAACGGGATAGGTCTCCGCCCGACTGCGCAGGAAGGCCCGCTCGGCGGGGCTGAAACCGCCTTCGGGGCCCGTCAGGATGGCGGACGGCCGTCCCTTGAGCGTACCCAACACCTGCAGCGCCGGCCGCGCCCGGCCGGCCTGTCCGCCCCAGGGAGCCTCCGCCTCGTCGCCTGCCTCGTCGCAGTAGATCACAGCCGTGCCGCCGGGCAACGCACCCAACGCCGCGTCGAGGCTGGCCGCTTCAAGGATCTCCGGCAGGTCCAGCCGCTCGGTCTGTTCCGAAGCCTCCAGAGCGATCTTGCGGAACCGGTCGGCGCGCACCGTTCGCGTCTGCGTCCGCTCGGTCAACACCGGCCGGATATGCGCGGCGCCCAGCTCGGTCGCTTTTTCGATAATCAGGTCGGTCTGGTCCTTCTTCACCGGTGCGAAGAGGAGGGTCAGATGTGTCCGGATTTGTCCCGTCTGTGTCCGCGTCTGTCTCAGGGCGGTCACTTCGGCGCGTCTGCCGGTGGCCGAACTGACCTCGCAAAGCCACTCCCCGTCCCGGCCATTGAACAGGCGCACCTTGTCTCCCGGTCCCATCCGCAGGACGCGCAGCAGATAGCCCGACTGCGCCTCATCCAGCGCAATCACGCCAGCCTCCGCCAGCGGCGCATCGACATGGAGCCTCGGGACCGTTGCCATCCCGGCCCTATAGAGCCGGCGGAGCGCTCTGTTAAGGTGTGGTTTTTGCAACACATTCTGTTGTTTTGAAGCCACGCCCTCCTGCGCAGGAAACCGTGAGCGTTTATATCAGTTGGTGATGACCATGCCGAGTAATCACGACCCGTCCGGGGGTTTCAGCATCCCTGCCGACTCAGCCCTTCCCGGCTGGCTGTCGCGCCTGCCGGCTGCCTGGCAGCCCTACGCGATGCTGGCCCGCCTCGACCGGCCGGTCGGCGTCTGGCTGCTCTTCCTGCCCTGCGCCATGGGCGTCGGTTTCGCCCGCCTCGGCACCGGGCTGCACCTGTTCGATCTGGTCTGGATCATCCTGTTCCTGATTGGCGCAGCCGTCATGCGCGGCGCAGGCTGCACCTGGAACGACATCACCGACCGGGCATTCGACGGCAAGGTCGCCCGCACGGCCAACCGGCCGATCCCGTCCGGCGCAGTGTCTGTAAAACAGGCTTACGTCTTCCTCTTCGCCCAGCTTGCAGCTGGCGGCCTCGTGTGGCTCGCCCTGCCCTGGGACGCCAAGATCGCCGCCCTGCTCGCCCTCCCGCTGGTGGTCATCTATCCCTACACCAAGCGCGTCACCTGGTGGCCGCAGGCCTGGCTCGGCCTCACCTTCAACTGGGGCGTCTTCGTCGGCGCCGCCGCAGCGGACGTGATCACCGGCCCGGTCTATGTCCTTTATGCGGGGCTCATTCTCTGGACGATCGCGTACGACACGATCTACGCGCTGCAGGACCGGGAAGATGATGCGCTGATCGGCGTGCGCTCGACGGCGCGCCTCTTCGGCGAGCGCGCCGTCCTGATGTCCCTGTGCTTCCATATCGGCGCCGCGGCGCTTATTGGCGCCGCAGCCTATCTGCAGGGCGCAGGGCGCCTCGGCGCTGTTACCGCACTCGCTTTCCTGCTGCATGGCGCCTGGCAGGCCACGACGCTCAAGACGAAGGGCGAAGGCGAAGCGCTGCGTATGTTCAAATCCAATGTGTACGCCGGCGCCATTGTCGCGGCAGGCTTTCTGATTGCCGCCATGCTGCCTGAGCCCGCGCCGCGTTCGCTTTTTGCCGATCATGAGATTGTAGCCCCCGGACAGCCGGATGCGGTACGCCTGCCTTTTGGCCTTGAGCTGCGCCGGCCGTCCGCACCGCCCGCGAGACCACAGACCTGGTTTGCAACCGAGCTTGAGGATGCGCTGCGCGCACACGGCATCGATACCGCCGACGCCGGGGAAAGCCCGCCGCAACGGTGACCCCCGGCGGGTTCTGGCCTATAATTGTTTGAACTAATTGCAGAGACAGGGGCCAGAGGATGACCGTCGCAATCGAAATGGTGTCGGATATCGTCTGTCCCTGGTGCTGGCTGGGGCTCAGGCGGATCGAGGCCGCGATCGCCGAGGCGCAGGATGTGAAGGTGCAGCTCCTCTTCCGGCCGTTCGAGCTTGACCCGACCATTCCAGCCGGCGGCGTCGACTATAAGGACTACATGGCCGGACGCGTTTCCTCGCCGGAAGGCAGGGAGCGGATGGCCGCGATGCGCCAGGCCCTCATTGATTATGGCGAGGCCGAGGACATTCCCTACCGGTTCGATGCCGTAACCCGGCGGCCCAACAGTTTCGATGCGCACCGGCTCGTCCGCTGGGCGCAGGGTCAGGGCAAGGGCGCCGCGGCCAAGGAAGCCCTGTTCAGGGCGTATTTCAACGAGGGGCGCGACATCGGGGATCACGCAGAACTGGCAACCATCGCCGGACAGATCGATCTCGATCCGGACATTGTCGACAAGCTGCTCAAGACCGATGCGGATGCTGACGCAGTGCGTCAGGAGGCCGAAATTTTCCGCGAGATGGGCATTTCCGGTGTGCCGACTTATATCGCCAACCGGCGGATCGCCGTTCAGGGCGCCGAAAGCGTGGACAAGCTCGTAAGGTTCCTCCGGCATGCCGCCTCACAGCTGCCGCAGGAGCGCCCGGCTGGCCCTCCGGCAGGCTGACCGATGGATCTCGTCCGCATCCAGACTGAGGGGCGCACCGCGATCGTCTCTTTCGATACAGGCGCCAAGGCCAACGCCCTCAGCCAGAAGCTGATGGGTGAGCTGACGGAAGCGGCGCGCCTGTTCCATGGCGATCCGGCCATTTCGGTGGTCATCCTCACCGGCCGGCCTGACAATTTCACGCTCGGCGCTGACCTCAAGGATCCTGAAGGCGCAGATGCGCGCCGGGCCGGGCTGTCAGAGCGCCGCATTCTGCTGCGCAACGGCCCCTCCATGTGCGAAGCCTGGGAACAGGTCGATGCGTTGACGATATGCGCCATTGAAGGCTGGTGTGTCGGCGGCGGCGCCGCGCTTGCGGCTTTCTGCGACCTGCGTGTCGCCTCATCTGCTGCCACCTTCTATGTGCCGGAAGTCGAGCGCGGCATGAATATGAGCTGGGGCTCGATCCCCCGTTTCGTCGCACTCGTCGGCCCGGCGCGCACCAAGCGTATCGCGGCGCTCTGTGAACGGATCGACGCCGGGACCGCTCTGGCCTGGGGCCTTTATGAT
The DNA here is from genome assembly GCA_964419865.1 of uncultured Hyphomonas sp. Taxonomy (GTDB): domain Bacteria; phylum Pseudomonadota; class Alphaproteobacteria; order Caulobacterales; family Hyphomonadaceae; genus Hyphomonas. Next base: position 13,622 of record CAYQRX010000026.1, read on the forward strand.
TATCTTGCTGAGCCTGGAGGCGCCCTGCCCAAGGCCCTGGAGATCGCCGCGCCCGCAGCAAGGCTGCCGCCCACCGCACTGAAAATGGTGAAACACGATACCAATGTCGCCGCGCTGGCCCTCGCCAAGGCCACGGCGCACCGCGATCTCGAAGCCTTCGCCCTGATGCAGCAGACGGAGGATTTCCGGGAAGGCGTGACAGCCTTCTTCGAAAAGCGCGATCCGGATTTTACAGGTGACTAGCTGAGTTGCAGCTCGACAAGCCGGCGATAGACGCCGTCCTGCGCCATCAGCGCCTGATGCGTGCCTTCTTCCACGGCGCGGCCTTCATCCACCACGACGATCCGGTCAGCCGCCCGCACTGTCGAGAGCCGGTGGGCAATAATCAGAACCGTACGCCCTTTGCCGAACGCCGACAGGGCCGACTGCACCTTGGCCTCGCTTTCGGCATCCAGCGCCGAGGTTGCCTCGTCGAGCAACAGGATCGGCGCGCCGCGCAGGATGGCGCGGGCAAGTGCAATGCGCTGACGCTGGCCACCTGACAGGTTCCGGCCCATCTCCCCGGCCGGCGCATCGTATCCGCCGGGCAGGCCCATGATGAAGTCATGCGCATGGGCCGCCCGCGCGGCCATCTCGATCTCCGTCCTCGGCGCATCAAGGCGGCCGAGCGCGATATTCCCCGCGATCGTATCATCGAACAGCGCGGCATCTTGCGCGACCAGGCCCATCTGCGAGCGCAGGCTCGCCCCGGTCACGCAGCGCACATCGACCCCGTCGACGAGGATATCGCCCGCAGACGGATCATACAGCCTCAGCAACAGATTGAAGATGGTCGACTTTCCGGCGCCGGATGCGCCGACGATGGCAACCGTCTCGCCCTGGCGGGCGGCAAAAGTAAGCCCTTTGAGCGCGACGGTTCCGTCCGGATAAGCAAAATGCACGTCGCGAAACGCGATGTCGCCGCGGACGGCCTCGATTTTCCCTGCGCCTGGCGCATCAGCGACCCGCGGCGCCTGATCGACAATGTCGAAAACCCGGTCTGCCGCTGCGGCCCCCTCCTGCGCCACTGCGCCAATCGAACCGAGCGCCCGCACCTCCGGCGCAGCGATACCCACCGCCGCGATAAAGCCGAGCAGATCGCCCAGCGTGCTCTCTCCGGCGGCGATTCGCCAGGCCACAAACCCCAGGAGCGCCGCAAGCGCGAGGCCGCCGAAAATCTCGAGAACCGGGTCGACACCCGCCCGTTTGGACAACACTTTCAGAAACAGCCTGGAGCGCTCGGCAAACCCTTTGGCTGCCCGCTCCTTTTGCCAGCCTTCCAGGCCATATGCCTTGACCACCCGCGCAGACTGAAAGCCTTCGGTCAGGAGCGAGGTGATCTGACCTGTCTGTTCCTGGGCCTTCTTTGCCCGTTTGCGCACGGAGTTGCCGAGAGAAACGACCGGCCCCAGCGCCAACGGATAGACAACCGCAATAATCAGCGCCAGCTGCCAATCCTTCCAGAGCAGCCAGATCAGGACGCCGACGACGGTCGTGAGGCTCTTGAAAAAATTGTTGGCAAAGCGCAGCGCCGCGTCCCGGATCGCAACAACGTCATTGATGAAACGCGAGACGAATCCCCCGGACGCATCGCCGGATATGCGCGCGAAATCACCGTCCGTCAGTGCATCGAACTGGATCGTCTGTATTCCAACAAGTCCGCGCTGGACGCCAGTGTTGTTCAGCAAGGTCATGGCATACATCGACATGGCGCGGCCAACCGTCAGCAGGATGATCGCGGCTATGCCCCACCAGATCCAGCCAACCGGCGCCTCGACACCTTCAACCTGCTTCTCGATATCCGTCTGAAGACCGTTGCCGACAAAGTCGAGGACCGCAACATACCCGATGCTGAACAGCGCCGACAGGATGGCCATCAGCGTGCCGCCGATGAACCAGGCGCGCTGCGGCCAGAAGTGCGCCCGGAACAGGCGCACCAGCGAGCGCCGGCTCTTCGGCGCGGGGGCGGCGTCAGACGTGATGGTGGTCCCCCGTGGCGGGATCCAGCAGCTTGTGCGCATGCAGGATGAAGTAGCGCATCTCCGCCTGGTCGACCGTACGCTGAGCGGCGGCCTTCCAGGCATCGTATGCCTCCTGGTAATTCGGGAAGGCCCCGACAAAGTCGATCTGTGTCAGGTCTTCAAACTCGACCTGGGTTACGTCCTTTAGCTCGCCGCCGAAGACAATATGCAGCAGCTGCTTGCCGGTATTTGCGCTCTTGTTCATCCGTTCTGGCTCCGTTTCGGCAGGCGGCGGCGCCGGGGCGCGGGCCTGCGGGTCGGGAATGTTCACCACTCCTGAGCGGCGCACTAACAAAGGATGCAGCGCGTTTCCAGAGGCCACGACACTGCGTTGGGCCGGAACGGCACGGTTAAAAACCAGAGGTTCGCCGATATGCGTCGTCACGACCCCGCCGGCTTCGGTCACGAGGACGGCGCCGGCAGCGATATCCCAATCGGCTTTCTCGCCCAGCACAAGCGTTGCGTCCCACTCGCCGGAGGCGACCAGAGCCAGGCGCAGCAAGGTCGCGTTGGGCTTCGGCCGGGCCAGTTCAATCTCGGGCCAGGGCTCAGGCCAGGCGGGATGCGTGACCACGCCTTCATTGGCGATCAGGCGCAGACCCTCCTCTTGCGCCCGCGACGAGACGCGCACCGGCGCGCTGTTGAGGAAAGTCCCGCCCCCCCGGCGCGCTTCATACAACCTTCCAAGCGCCGGCGCATACAGCACGCCCGCAACCGCCTTGCCCTCCTCGACAATGGCGATGCCGATGCACCAGTGCGGGTCACCCCTGATATAGGCGCGGGTCCCGTCAATCGGATCGACCACCCAGACCCTCGCGCGGTCGCGCGCTGCGGGGTCATCCAGCGTTTCCTCCGACAGCCAGCCATATTCGGGCCGGGCAGACTGGAGCTGTTTCAGGCAGAGCCGGTTTATGGCCAGGTCCGCCTCGGTCACAGGGCCGCGCCCGCCGGTCTTGTTCCAGGCTTCGGCAGAGCCGCCCCCCTGCAGATAAGACTGCGCCAGCTCGCCCGCTTCCCGTGCCAGGGTCTTCATCAGGATCAGATCCTGTTCGAGCGTGCGTTCAGCTGCCCGCAAGGTTCATATCCTCGATGAGGATCGACGGAGCATCGCGTGAGCCCCGGATTTCAAGATCACTCGCCGGCACGAGGCGGGCGAACATCGAAGACAGGTCGCCCGCGACCGTCACTTCCGAAACCGGCCACGCAATCTCGCCATTCTCGAACCAGAAGCCGGCAACACCGACAGAATAATCGCCCGTATTCGGATTGATCGAAGGGCCGAACATGTCGGTGACGAGGAGGCCCTTGCCGGCCGCCTTGGCCAGCGCGCCGGGCGACTGGTCGCCGGGGCGCAGCGTGACATTGGATGTCATTACGCCCGGCGGATCGCCGAAACCGAGCGAGGCAAAGCCGTTGGACTCGAGGCCGAGCTGGCGCGCCGAAGGCAGGTTCAGCAGCCAGGTCGTCAGCCGGCCGTCGTCAATCAGATGGGTCTCGGCGACCGGCAGGCCTTCCCCGTCATGGGCCCGGCTGCCCATACCATGCGGGCGGAACGGGTCGTCGGTGATGTAGATGCCCTTGCCGAAGACCTGATCGCCCATCCGGTCCTTGAGAAAGCTCACGCCGCGGGCAATCGACGGGCCCGAAATCGCGCCGAGGAAGGCGGAGATCAGCGAGTCAGAAACCCTACGGTCGAAGATCACGGCGGCTTTCTGGGTCGCCACCTTGCGCGCGCCGAGCCGGGCAATCGTCCGCTCACCGGCCGTCTTGCCGATCTCCTCCGCACCAGGCCGGTCTTTCAGGAACCGCACCGACCAGCTGTCATAGTCGCGCTCCATCTGGCCGTCGCGCTCGGCCACGGCGGCGAGGCCCAGGCTGGTCGACGTGCCGGTCTTGAAGGAGCGAAATCCATTGGTCGCCGCCAGCCAGCGCGAGGACCGGTTCCACGCCGCGCCGCAGCCGGCGACCGTCTTGACGCCGGGCACCGCCAACGCTGCCGCTTCCGACGCAAGCGCCTCACGCTCCAGCAGCTCGGCCGACAGTTCAGTCTCGCCGCCCAGATCCATGCTGGCATCACCCGTCAGCAGCTGCCCCGGATCAGCGAGACCGCAATAACGGTCCTCCGGCACGGCGCGGGCCATGGCGACGCAGCGTTCAGCCAGCGCCTTCAGCCCGTCTGCCGACAGGTCGGCGCCTGAGACGCTCGCCTGGCGCTTGCCAAAGAAGCAGCGCAGCGAGACCGTCGCGCTTTCCTCGCGCTCGATGCTTTCAAGCTTGCCTTCGCGCACAGAGACGCTGACGCCGTCGGCTGTACCAAGGCGCGCATCTGCTGCATCTGCGCCGGCCTTCAGGCACTGGCCCAGCAGAGTATCGAGCAGGGAATCGGGGGATTGAAGCGTATCAACCATGCCCGCTAGATGGACTGCACCGCCCCGCAGCGCAACTGGCCCGGTGCGTCAGGACACAGGACCGGACAACGCCACGGCGAACCAGATCAGACCGATACCGGTCGCCAGCATGCCAAGCCAGGTCAGAATGGTTCCCAGCATGCGCGCAGGCAGGACATTCCCCGACAGGCCGATACCGTGAAGCACCCGGCCAAGTGTGAAGGCTGCTCCAATCGCATGAATGAGCCAGACCTGGACACCAATCGACGCCAGTGCAAACAGGCCCAGCATCACGGCGGGGATGTATTCGGCCGCATTGCCATGCGCACGGACGCGCTGCTCAAGCTCCCCGTCGCCGCCTGTGCCGAGCGAGACCCGCGCCGAACGCCTGCGCCCGACAACCCGGTAGGCCAGAAAGAAGAGTATGAGAATGTTGAGGCCGATATAGATTGCGGCCGCTGTAATCGGGGTCATGTCCCGGTTCCTCCCTGTATTCGTTATAAAAATGCCGCCAGGCGGCCAGCGCCCGGCGGCAAATGTCCTGAATCTGGCCCGGAATGGCCGGAAATGTCCCTACATGTCCCGGCGCGCGTCGGGCAGGCGGTCGTTGATGTCGTCGCGGATGTCCAGCAGCGTGACGATCAGGCCGCAGACTAGGCTTGCCGCAACCCATCCGCCAAAGGCGAAGACGCCGAAATCGGCAATCTGGGACATAACCCCCGTCAGGCCGAGCAGCTCCCCGGTGAACTCGCCCTTCTGGTAAATGCCAAGCGCGATCCCCGCCACGATGATGGATATGTAGGCAACATAGACCATCGTACGGAAGCTGTTGATAATAATGAATTTCATGGACATCCCCTTCTTTGTTCAGTCCCATTCTAGGCTGATCGCGACCTTGCGTCATCCGTGCCAGCAAAACTACCCTTTGCTGACCCGGCTTGTGATGCAAGATCGCTGCGCAGCGGTGCACATTTCAGCCGGTCTCCCCGGCCAGCGAACAGGCAAAAAGATCGTTCAGAACCGCTGCAAAGGCGAGTTGTTCCTCGCCTGACAGGTCACCGATGAAGGTCATCATGTCCTTCCTGTCCTGCCCCACGGCCTGCGCGGTCTTCCGGAACAGGTCTGACGGCAGGTTGTTCTGCAGGGCATCGGCGATGCAGTCGCAGGTTGCTTCAGCCTCGCCGTCGGCAATGCAGGTTTCGACCAGGAGCACCCGATCAGATGGCGCATCCGCCCCCTGACCGCAGCCGGCCAGCATCAGGAGAGCCCCTGCTGCAACGACCCCAGCCTTCATCCCCGCGATCTCCTTGACCCGTTCCGGCCTTTTGCTGGCACGAAATTGGCCGGGTGAAAAGCGTCATTCCCGCTGTAGCAGCCGGTCGAGCTGAAGGCCT
>CAYQRX010000027.1:0-5066 GCA_964419865.1 uncultured Hyphomonas sp.
GGTCCGAAAGTCTCGGTGCGGGCGCGCGCTTCGACCGGCGAGGATATCTACTTCTTCTTCGAGGATCAGATCACGGATGTCGGCGCCTTTGTGCGCGTCGAGGTGCCGATGTTCACGAGCGGGCTGCGTGCAGCCAGTGAGCGCCAGGCCGAAGCCGGCCGCAGCGCAGCAATGGCCGCGGAGCGGGCCGCCGAGTTGCAGATTATCGAGGCAGTCAGCTATCTCTGGCAAGAGGTGGCTGCGCAGCGCCTCGGTCTGACCGCAGCGAGGCGCGCGGAGGCGGCCGCTGAGCTCGCCGCCGAGGGGGCACAGAAGGAATATGAGGCGGGCATCCGCACGCTGGTCGAAGCACTCGACGCCGAGACGGAACGGCGCAATATGCAGGCGGCGCGTTATGGCGCCGAAGTCGCCATCCTGGTTGCTGAGGCGCGCCTTCTGGCCACGCTCAACGATCTCGGCGCAGCCCTTCTCAATTGAGCTTTACACGCAATCTCGACCCGGCAAGGCTCTCATGTCTATGGACAGGGTTGCGAAGGTCTAAGAGGGAGAATGAAGGAGGATGGCCAGTCTTGCTTTCCTTGGCGCCGCCGGAACGGTGACCGGGTCTAAATTCTTGCTTGAAAGTCGGGCCGGTAAGCTCCTCGTCGATTGCGGGTTGTTCCAGGGATACAAGCAGCTTCGCCTGCGCAATCGGAAACCTTTGCCATTTGACGTGAATGAGCTGGATGGCGTGGTCCTGACCCATGCCCATCTCGATCACAGCGGTTATCTGCCGGTCCTGGCGGCTGCCGGATATCGCAACCCCGTGTTCTGCACAGAGCTGACCGCTGAACTCTGTCACATCCTGCTGCCCGATGCGGCCCGCATCCAGGAGTATGACGCCGCAGAGGCCAATCGCGGTGGATATAGCCGGCACTCACCTTCAGAGCCTCTGTTTACGGAGAAAGATGCAAGCCGGGCGCTCAGCCTGCTGCGTTCTCATCCCATGGATGTCGAGATCGAGCCGATCCCAGGCGTGAACCTGCGGTTCCGCCCCGCAGGTCATATCCCGGGTGCGGCGACGGTCACCCTTGATGTCGAGGACAGACGGATTGTCTTCTCCGGTGATCTCGGTCGCTACAATTCGCCCTTGTTTCCCCCGCCGGATGACGTGCAGGAGGCGGACTATCTCATCCTTGAGTCGACCTACGGCAACTCAACCCATACCAGCGATGACCCGGAGGAGCGCCTTGCTGAAATCATCAATACCACCATTCTGCGGGGCGGAACGGTCCTGATCCCCAGCTTCGCCGTCGGGCGGGCACAACTCCTCCTCTATCACCTGTCGCAATTGAAGAAAGCGTCCGCGATCCCGGATGTCCCCATCTATTTGGACAGTCCCATGGCGGTTGAAGCGACCGAACTGATCTGCCGGATGGACGCGGGAACGCCCCTTTCCCGGGAAGAGAACAGGCAGATGTGCGCCATCGCCCGCCTCGTCTCCGATGTGAAGGACTCCAACAGGATCGTTGCCGACAGCAGCCCGAAAATCGTGCTGTCAGCCAGCGGCATGGCGACCGGAGGCCGGGTGCTGAACCATCTGAAGCGCTGCGCGCCGGACCCGAGAAACACGATCCTGTTTGCAGGTTTTCAGGCAGGCGGGACCCGCGGCGCTCACCTGGTGGCCGGTGCGACCGAGGTGAAGGTTCACGGTGCCTGGCATCCGGTGCGCGCCGAGGTGCACAACCTCAACATGCTCTCGGCGCACGCGGATTCGGATGAGATCATGCGCTGGCTTTCAGGTTTCCGGACCCCGCCCAGATGCACCTATATCGTACACGGAGAGCCTGACGCTTCCGACCAGCTGCGCCAGAGGATCGAGGAAAAGCTGGGATGGACCTGCATTGTGCCGGAACATGGCGAACGCGTTGAGCTATCCTGACCTGCCATGATCGGGACCCGTCAGACGGACGCGATCAGCTCTTCAATCCTGTCGACCGGCCTGTGCGCATAGTCCCCGGTGATCGATGTAAGCATGCGCGCCTGCACATCCTTCGAGAAATGCGCCCGCAGGCGCCCCATGGAACGCGGATCGGCGACGAGGACAAATCGATGTGTCGGCCCGGCGGATGCCCATTGGCTCACTTTGTCAGCCAAGGTGTCGATGAAACGCTGCTCCGCCATGTCGTGCCAGTCAGTCTGCTCTACGGATGAGCGTTGCCCGCCCGGTGACGGATAGCGGCCTGGACGGTCACTGCCCTGATCCCGCGTCGCTGGATTGTCGAGCGCGGCGCTATCGGCAACGCGCAGATCCAGCCTGCCGGTATCGCCTTGGTTTTCGTAGATGACGTACCGGCCGCCATCGCAGACGACGACGCGGGTCTGAGCTTCGAGTTTCATGGTGCTTCTCCAGGGCGCAGAAGAGCGTGAAATTGCCAGGGCACTTCTGACTGTCAGCCATTCTAAGTTCCGAGGAGCCGGGCCGCGATGCGTAGTTTTACTTAGGGTAGGGGCCGCCGGAGACGCATATGGTCTGACAGGCCGCTTGGCGACCTGCTCGGGACAGGATTTCTCGCATAGGGAGTATTGTCTGGGGTCGGTTGGGCTCGTGTCCTAGTGTAAACAGGATGTCTGGCTCAGAGGGCATTGTCCGGCCTTTCAGGATATTCCGGAGCGAGGGTTTCATGCCACATGCCGTCATCCCGGCTGCTTCCGATGCGGGCGACTGTTTTGAAGTGCGCGGTCTGCGGCGTGTTTACGGGTCCGGCACAGCAGCCGTCCATGCGTTGCGTGGCATTGACATCAATCTGCCAAAAGGCGAGCTCGTCGTCATTCTGGGTGCTTCGGGCAGTGGGAAGTCGACTTTCCTCAACATCATCGGAGGGCTCGACCGGCCTACCGAGGGAACGGTGCTGTTTCAGGGGCAGGATATTTCCAAGGCCACGGATCGTTCGCTTACGGAATACCGGCGCCGACATGTCGGATTTGTGTTCCAATTCTACAATCTCATGCCCAGCTTGACGGCTTGGGAGAATGTGGCGCTGGTGACCGAGATTTCGGAAAAGCCCCTGCCGCCGCAAGAGGCGCTCGCGCTGGTCGGACTGGAAGAGCGTGCCAACCATTTTCCGGCTCAGCTTTCGGGGGGCGAACAGCAGCGCGTCGCAATCGCCCGCGCCGTTGCCAAACAGCCCACAGTGCTGCTTTGCGACGAGCCGACCGGCGCGCTCGACTCCCGGACCGGCGTGCGGGTCCTCGAAGCGCTGAAAACAGTCAACGAGAACCTCAACGCCACTACGCTGCTGATCACGCACAACGCCGGCATCGCGGCCATGGCACACCGCGTGATCGAATTTTCTGATGGGCTGGTCCGGGAGGTGCGGGAGAACCGCAAGCCAGTCGAACCAGGCGAGATTTCCTGGTGAGCTTCCTCCATCTCCCATCCTGGCTCGGTATGCTGGACCGCAAACTGCTGCGCGACCTCTGGGCCATTCGCATACAGGCCCTCGCCATCGCCCTTGTGATCGCTGGCGGCGTCTCGGTTCAGCTCCTGTCGGCAGGTCTGATGACCTCTCTGCAGGAAACAAGGCGCGCCTATTACGAAGAGTCGCTGATGGCTGACCTATGGGCTCCTGTGGTCCGAGCGCCGGATCACAGTGCAGGCGCGCTGGCTGGCGTAGAGGGTGTCCAAGCGGTTGAGGCGCGCATCCGGATGCCGGCGAGGCTCGACGTGCTGGGCCGGGACGGGTTCGCTGCCGGCGAGTTGATTTCACTGCCGGAGGGCAGGGAGGCGGCGGTAAACCGCCTATATCTGGAAATGGGCAGGTTGCCGGATCCCCGCCGCCGCGATGAGGCGGCAGTATTGAAGGGGTTTGCCCTTGCCAATGGACTCTTGCCCGGCGACACGCTGGATGTAACCGTGCAGGGATCGAAGTTTCGCGTCACGCTGACCGGTTTTGTACTGTCTGCCGAGCATGTCTACAGTATCGCGCCCGGCCAGCTGGTGCCGGACGAGGCCGAGTATGGCGTGCTATGGATGGGTCATCAGCCTCTTGCTCAGCTGACCGATCGCCGGGGCAGCTACACTGAGGTCGTCTTCCGCCTGCGGCCCGGGGCGGAAGAGGCGGCGGTGATCGCCGAGATTGACAGGATACTCGCCCCTTATGGCGGGCTCGGCGCCTATGGCCGCAAGGACCAGGTCTCTGATGCGTTCGTCTCCAGCGAGATTGACCAGCTCAGCACACTTGGGCTGGTGGTGCCGCCGGTCTTCCTCGCCGTCGCGGCATTCCTGGTCTATGTGGTCGTCTCGCGCCTGGTCCAGGTACAGCGCCCGGCCATTGGACTCCTGAAAGCGTATGGCTACAGCGATCTCGAAGTGACCATGCACTATTTCCGTCTGCTGTTGATCATTGGCGGCCTCGGTTTGCTGATCGGCGTCCTGCTCGGGGCCTGGTTCGGTCACCGCCTGACTGCGATGTATATCAAATACTACGATTTTCCCTATCTCATCTTCCGTGCCAGCATGACGGATCTTGTGATCGTCTGTCTGGTATCCGGCCTGGCCGTTGTCGGTGGCGGGCTGGTGGCCGTCCGCCGCGTTGCCCGGCTCAACCCCGCCGAGGCCATGAACCCGCCGCCGCCCCCGGACTTCTCGCGCGGCGTGGGCACGTCGATCACGCAGCTCGCTTTCATTGATCAACAGACGCGGATGATCCTGCGCCAGATTGTGCGGTGGCCGGGCCGTGCGGCGCTGACCGTCAGCGGCGTGACAGCATCACTGGCGCTTCTGATCTCGGTCATGACCATGATGGACGCCATGCAGGACATGATCTCCGTGCATTTTGCCGAAGCCAACCGCTATGACGCTGCCGTGATCTTCAATGAAGCAAGGGACGCCCGCGCAGAAATGGAGGTCGCGCGCTTGCCGGGGGTGATGCTCGCTGAGGCCTTCCGGGCTGTGCCAGTCAAACTCGAAGCTGCGCAGCGCACGGAGCGCGCGGTGCTCATGGGGGTTGTGCGCGACGCCGAACTTTCGCGCCTGCTGGATGCGAGGCGCCGCCCGGTGACGCCGCCGCCGGGCGGGCTCGTGC
>CAYQRX010000027.1:5076-19368 GCA_964419865.1 uncultured Hyphomonas sp.
CTTCCGATCTGGCGGAACGGTTGTCCATCACTGCAGGCGACGATGTCCGGATCAGGGTCCTCGAGGGGCGCCGGCCTGTGCGAACCCTGCCGGTCGCTGCGGTGGCAGAAACCTATTTCGGATCCGGGGCCCAGATGGACGCCGGTGATCTGGCGCGCCTTGTCGGAGACGGCCAGCTTGCCTCCGGGGTCTATCTTCGTCTCGATCCGGATATGGAATCCTCAATTCGCGACACGCTGCGCGATGCACCCCTGGTCACCGGCGTGACCCTCCAGAACCAGGCGCGGGAGCGCCTCGCGCAGCTCATGGATGAGAATCTGGGTGTATCCCTCGGCGTTTTCGTCATCTTCGCCGCAGTGATTGCCCTTGGCGTCGTCTACAACACAGTCCGGATCAGCTTCATCGAGCGTCAGCGTGAACTGGCTTCCTTGCGCGTGCTGGGTTTCTCCCGCGGCGCTGTTTCCTACATTTTGCTGGGAGAAGTCGCCCTGCTGACGCTGGCCGCCATTCCCTTCGGCCTTCTCGCCGGGGCAGGACTGTCGATATATTTTTCGCATGCCATGGCATCAGACCTGTTCCGGCTGCCCTTCGTCATGAATCCGGCGACCTATGCCTTTGCGACCCTCGTGATCCTTGGCGCTGCCGCCCTGTCGAGCCTGCTTGTGCGTCATCAGATCGACCGGCTGGATCTTGTCGAAGCGCTCAAGGGTCTTCAGTAATGGAAAAGCCGATGCCCTTCCGCCTCCCGAAACTCGTATTCCGCCACTATCTCTGGGGCGCAGCTGCCCTCCTCCTGGCGGTGCTCCTTGCCTTTGCCTTCATGCCGCGCCCGCTGGAGGTCCAGCTTGGCGAGATCACGCGCGGCGAGATCAATGTCGAGGTCCGCGATGAGGGGCGCACCCGTGTCCGCGACATCTATCTTGTCTCCGCGCCGCAGTCCGGGCGTCTCCTGCGGATAGGCAACCCGGTAGGAGAAACCGTGCAGGCCGGGCAAGTCATCGCCGTCCTCCTGCCGGCGGAGTCCGCCTTGCTGGATCCACGCAGCCGCAGCGAAGCGGAAGCCGCGCTCAGGGCCGCGACGGCAGCTTACAGCGCTGCCGAAGCCGGGCTCGCAGAAGCCGACGCGGCGCTTGAACTTGCGCGTCTCGAAGCCCAGCGCGCCGAAACCCTCTTCGCCCGCGGCGTTTCTTCCCAGGCCGCGCTGGACAGGGCCCGCACCGAACTCGACGCCTGGCGCACCCGCCGCAACGCTGCCGCAGCAGCCGTCGCGCGGGCCGCCGCCGAAAGAAGCGGCGCTGCTATGCGTCTCAGCCCACCCCGCAACGGCCAGCGGGAGGCCGAAGTCATCGACATTCGCGCGCCCGTCGCGGGACGGGTTCTGCGGGTCATGCAGGAAAGCGAAACGGTCATCGCCGCAGGCACGCCCATTCTGGAGATTGGCGACCCAGCGAGCCTCGAGATCGTCGCCGAGTACCTGTCCGAAGACGCCGTCCGTATCGCCGCAGGTGCACCGGTCCGGATCGAGGCCTGGGGTGGGGAGACCCCCCTGGAGGGGCGTGTACGGATGGTTGAGCCCTTCGGATTTCGCAAGATTTCAGCGCTCGGTGTCGAGGAGCAGCGCGTGAACGTCGTCATTGACTTCGCGAATGCCGGCGCTGACCCGCAGGTGGAGCGCCTCGGGCATGGCTACCGGGTCGAGGTCTTCGTCCTGGTCTGGTCAGGCCGCAATGAACTGCGCGTGCCGGTTGCGGCGCTCGTGCGCCAGGGCAGCGGGTGGGCCGTCTTCAGGGAGCACGACGGCAAGGCGGTTCTCACACCGGTGACTATCGGCCTGCAGGACACGCGCCATGCTGTCGTGGCGAGCGGTCTTTCTGAAGGTGATCGCGTGATCCTCTATCCGGGACGGGACATCCAGCCCGGCCGATCAATCCGTGAGCGCACGTCCACCACATTCTAGCCGTCGGTGCGCGTCCGCCTTGAGCGACCGGCCAGAACGGGCGAGCAAACCGCTTTCAGGACTCGTATACATAGACGCCTGGCGCAGAACCAAGGGTGCCTGGCGGAAGAGGCGGGATTACGGGGGCGCCCGGGGCGGCCCTTTCCCTGAGCCAGCCCAGCCATTCCGGCCACCAGGAGCCGGGCTGGCGGCTGGCGCCGGCGAGCCAGGCATCAGGCTCAAGATACCCCGTCTTCCCGATGCTGGGGCCGGTATAATAGTAAGCGCCTTCCTTGCCCGGCGGACTGACGACACTTGTGTTGTGCCCTCCGCCGGTCAGGACGAACGTCGTCTCTGCGGTGCCATGAAGCCCGATCCGGTAGACGGAGCGCCATGGTGCGATGTGGTCGCGCTCAGCACCCAGCGCGAAAACCGGAACCCGGATGTCCTTAACCGCGACGAATGCGCCGTCGACGGGGAGTTCTCCATGCGTGAAGCTGTTCTCCATGAACAAGAGGCGCAGATATTCGCTGTGCATGCGCGCCGGCATCCGGGTGGGATCAGCGAGCCACGCGTCCAGGGGGCCGGGTTCATAAGGCCTGCCGAGCAGGTAACGGTCAACGATGCGGGAATAGACCAGTTCGTGAGCGCGCAGGATCGAGAAGGCACCCGCCATGTTTCGCGCATCCAGCGTGCCTTCCAGATGCATCATGTCTTCAAGCAGGGCAACCTGGCTTTCATCGATGAATAGAAGAAGCTCGCCCGCCTCCCGGAAATCCGTCTGGGCAGCCAGGAGGGTCAGCGATGCAAGCCTGTCGTCTTTCTCCCGCCCCATGGCGGCGGCGGCAATCGCAAGGATGGTCCCGCCGAGACAATAGCCGACGCCGTGAACGGACGCGCCGTTGTTGGCCTTGTGAACCACATCAAGCGCCTTCATCACCCCGTTCTGGCGATAGTCATCGAAAGTCGTGTTGCGCTGATCCGGTCCCGGATTTTTCCACGACATCATGTAGACGGTGAATCCCTGAGAGATCAGCCATCGGACGAAGGAATCTTCGGGCGTGATATCCAGGATATAGTATTTCATGATCCAGGCCGGAACGATCAGAATGGGCTCTGAATGAACCTTTGGCGTCCGGGGCGCGTACTGGATCAGCTCGAAAAGGTCGTTGCGATAGACCACCTCCCCGGTGGTGGTCGCCATGGTCTCCCCGACACGCCAATTCGTGTCACCATCAACTTGTGTGCGCCCGCCCTGAGAGGCCAGGTCTTGCCAGAAATTTTTCAGTCCGTCGGCGAAATTCTGTCCCCCGGTGGTAAAGGCCGCATCCAGGACATCCGGATTCGTCCAGGGGAAATTGACCGGGGCGACCGCGTTCAGAAGCGCCGATCCCATGAATGCCACCCGGCGTGAGTGGTGCTCCGCAACGCCGCGAAGACAGGAGGTCGCCGCGCGCCACTGAGCTTCGGCAGCAAGGTGCGACTGGGCATAAAAGTGGTAGGGCGGCCGGCGCCAGCCCGGGCTTCGAAAGCGCCGGTCTCCGGGCTCGGGCTTGAAGGCCCAATTTGCCGGGTCGCTCGCCCGTATGCCTTCGGCGAGCGCCTCGAGGCTTTGCGACCATCGCCATAAAAGTTCGAGTTGCCGGGCGGGTGAGACAGACAGGTGAAACAGCCAGTCTTCCCAGGCTTGAAGAGCGGCCCAGGGAGATTGCCCGCCCGTCAGATACGCAAACCGGCCTCGCAGGCGCCGGTCAAGATCACGCAGCAAGGTTTCGGTCGAGTTTTGCTCCGCACAGGGATCGCAAGCCTCCACATCAGTTTCGGCCCTGATGTTCGGTTCAGGGCCACTGACATGGAAGCCTGAACCCGGCCGCTTACCTGCGTCCAAGGTCAACGATGCGGGCCGCTTCATCGGCATAGGCAGCAATCGCTTCGGTAGCTGCGGTTTTCCAAGCCTCGACATATTCAGCAGGTGATCGGCAGGATGCAAGCGCGGCGAGGAGACGAACATTTCGCTGCGCCGATTCTGCTGCAAATCTGGCCAGGTTCATCTGCATTTCGCTCAATCGATGAATACCATCAATCGCCCCCGGGCCCACAAGCGCGAGGTGCGGCACAGGCCAGCCCGCAGGCGGAAGGCCATTCCCGGGGGGCGGTTCCTTCGTTGCTCCTGTATTTCCTGTTGCGGGCCGTGCGGTTGTCATTTTGAGCCTCCTCCGGTTCTGTTGCTCCGTTCGATAACCCTCCCAGTCTTGCGCCAAAACTGGAGGTGGAAGGCCAAGCCTGCAATCCGGTGAAATACGTGGGCCACGAATACTCCCGCGGACGTCCGAAACCGGCGCCCGGTTGGCGCCGATGAGTAGTTTCCCTTATTAACCCGCCCCCGCGGTTTGCTAGCTTTTGGTGCATCGTCGCAGGGCGCGCGGACCGTTGCGCAGCTGGCGCACATTTGTCTGCGCCATCTGCGCGGCATCAAACGGAGGCATGGGAAAGATGGCACAGCTTGAATTTGCCGGGCAGGTGGCGCTGGTCACAGGTGGCTCGTCGGGTATCGGCGCAGCAACAGCAAAAGCCTTCTGCGAGGCTGGTGCTGCCGTCGTCATCGCCGATATTCTCGACACTGAAGGCAAGGCGCTGGCGGCAGAGCTGACCAAGGCCGGCCACCGCGCTGTCTACCAGCATTGCGATGTGTCAGTCGAAGCCGATATCGCCGCTGCCGTAGCTTGCGCGGCCGAAAAATTTGGCGGCCTGCATCACGCCTTCAACAATGCCGGCATCGAAGGTCAGCCGGCACCGGTCGACCAGGGGACGAACGATAACTGGGAACGGGTGATCTCGATCAATTTGCGCGGCGTGTGGTGGTGCATGAAGCACGAAATCCCGGCTATGCGCGCGACCGGCGCCGCCTGCTCGATTGTCAATTGCTCGTCCATCGCAGGGCTCACCGGCTTTGGCGGCATTCCAGCCTATGTGGCGAGCAAGCATGGCGTGGTCGGCCTTACCCGCAGCGCCGCGCTCGATCTTGCAACGGAGTCGATCCGCGTAAACGCAATCTGCCCCGGCGTTATCCAGACGCCGATGATCGACCGCTTCACCGGCGAGGACGATGCTGCCCGCGCCGCGCTTACTGCCGGTGCCCCCATGGCGCGGGTCGGCGTGCCCGAGGAGATCGCCAGCGCGGTTCTCTGGCTGTGCAGCCGGGGCGCCAGCTACACGACCGGGCAGGCAATCGCCGTCGACGGCGGCTGGACCGCCCGTTAAGCGCCCCAGCGCATTTCAGGAAGAAGCGCCGGATGGCCCTTCAGTCATGCGGCCTCCCTGCGCTAGAGTCTGTGCCACCCGGCGCGCAAAATGGGTGAAGGATGAAACTGGCCCCAAATGAGCTGATAGCCGCCCGCCTCGGGCTCCTCACGCATGAGGAGTCGGTTGCGTTCATCCGGTCCGACTGCGATGTGTGCAAATCCGAAGGTCTCGGCTCGCACACGCGTATACAGCTGCGCTGCAATGGCCGAACCGTCTATGCCACGCTCTACCAGGTGACGTCCGATCTTGTCGGCGAACAGGAAGTCGGCCTGTCGGATATTGCCTGGGAGAAGCTTGGCCTGACAGGGCCTCAGCCCGTCACGATATCGCCGGCCCCTCCACTCGGCTCCATGGCCCATGTCCGGACGCGGATTTATGGCGGACGCCTGACGGACGCGACCGCCGCTGCGGTCGTAGAGGATATCGTCGCTGGCCGTTTCTCCGACATCCAGCTGACAGGTTTCGTGACTGCCTGCGCAGCCCCGCCGTTGTCCGCCGAGGAGACGATCGCGATGACACGGGCCATGGTGGAGACGGGCGACCGCCTTGTCTGGCCGTCGAGCCCGGTCTTTGACAAGCATTGCATCGGCGGCCTTCCCGGAAACCGCACGACACCGCTTGTGGTCGCCATCGCCGCGGCCAACGGCCTCCTGATGCCGAAAACATCCTCGCGGGCCATCACCTCGCCCGCCGGCACGGCAGACACGATGGAGACCCTCACAAGGGTCGACCTCGATCTCGCCGGCATGCGGCGCGTCGTCGAACAGACCGGGGGCTGTTTCGTCTGGGGCGACAGTGTCAGCTTCAGCCCCGCCGATACCGCCATCATCCGTATCGAGCGTGCGCTCGACATGGACGCCGAAGGCTTGCTGGTCGCCTCTGTCCTGTCGAAAAAGATCGCGGCCGGCGCAACCCATATCGTCGTCGACATGCCGATGGGACCAACAGCGAAGGTTCGCAGCCTGGAGGCCGTCACCCGGCTCAGCGATCTGTTCCGGGACGTGGCTGAGGCCTTCGGTGTCACCGTTCGCACCATCGTCACCGATGGCCGCCAACCGGTCGGCAGGGGCATCGGCCCTGCGCTGGAGGCGGCCGACATCCTCGCCGTTCTTGAAAACCGCAAGGACCATCCCGGCGATCTGAAGGATCGCGCCTGCCTGCTTGCGGGGGAAGTGCTTGAAATGGCGGGCCTGTGCGGCCTCGGCGAAGGCGCAGCCATGGCACTGGAGACGATTGCCAGCGCGCGCGCGCTGGGCAAGTTCGAAGAGATCTGCGAAGCGCAGGGCGGCCGGCGAACGCCGCCGCTGCCTGTTTATCACAACCCTGTCCGCGCGGCGCAGTCGGGACGTATCACCGCCATCGACAATCGCCGGATCGCCCGCGTTGCCAAACTTGCTGGCGCGCCGGAAGAGAAAGCCGCCGGGCTGCGCCTCGCCGTTCGCCTCGGCGATCAGGTTGAGGCGGGTGACCTGCTCTTCACCCTGTTCTGCGATACGCCGGGTGAGCAGGCCTATGCGCTGGACTATGTCGCGAGCAATCCGGATATCTTCGGGATCGAACCATGAGCGCTGCGCCCCTCGTGATCGTCATGCCAGGCGCCGAACATCTGGCCGAAGCATTCAGCGCCGCTGGCTTCGAGCGCGCCGAAACCGTGTTTCGGAAGTTTCCTGGCGGCGAAAGCTATGTCCGCATCCTCAGCGAGACGGCTGGGCGTGATGTCGTGCTCCTCTGCCATCTGCATGATCCCGACGCGCGGCTGATGCCGGTGCTGCTTGCCGCCGGATCAGCGCGCGCGGGCGCCGCGGCAAGTGTCGGCCTCGTCATTCCATACCTGCCATACATGCGCCAGGATATCGCTTTCCAGCCCGGCGAGGCGGTCAGTTCGGTTCACTTCGCACGGGTGGTCAGCGGCTTTTCAGACTGGATCGTCACCCTCGACCCGCACCTCCACCGCTGGCATAGCCTCGATCAACTCTATACGAGTCTGCCGGCCCGCGCAGTCACAGCGGCGCCCGCCATCGCCGGCTGGGTGCGGGAGAAGGTCGCAAACCCCCTTGTCATCGGCCCGGATTCGGAGAGCGAAACCTGGGTGCGTGATGTGGCGCGCCTCGCCGGCGCCGAAGCCATCGTTCTGGAAAAAGTCCGCCATGGCGACCGGTCGGTGACGATCACCCTGCCGGACCTTTCCCGCTGGCAAGGCCACCAGCCGGTCATTGTTGATGATATCATCTCCACCGGCGGCACGATGGCGAGGCTGGTGGAACTGCTGGTCTCGGCCGGTCTTGCCGCTCCGGTCTGCTGCGCGATTCATGCGCTTTTTTCAGATGGCGCTGAAGACCTCCTGAAATCGGCCGGCGCCGCGCAGATCATCAGTTGCGACACCATCCCCCATGCCACCAATCGCATACCTGTCGGCCCGCTGCTCGCAGCGGCCGCAGATGATATGATCCAGACCCAGAGACTTTCCCCGGCCACGAAATGACCAGATCCGCAGGCTCCCGCCCATGACCGACATTGCGCCGACCTCTACAAAGGCCGCGCCGGCCTGTCACGCCCGCCCGATGACCGAGATCGTCTCCTCCCTGGGCGCCGATCCGAAGCATGGCCTGAGTGAGGCCGAAGCGGCCGCCCGCCTCCAGAAGTACGGCCCGAACCGGCTGCCGGAGGGCAAGCGGCGCCATGTAGTCCTGCGCTTCCTCGCCCATTTCCACAATGTCCTCATCTATGTGCTGATCGGCGCCGGCATCGTCACGGCTTTCCTCGATCACTGGATCGACACAGCGGTCATTCTCGCAGTGGTCGTCGTCAACGCCATGATCGGCTTCATCCAGGAAGGGCGCGCCGAACAGGCAATGGACGCCATCCGCGACATGCTGAGCCCCCATGCTGCGGTCCTGCGCGATGGACGGCGGGTATCCGTGGACGGAGAATCTCTGGTCCCCGGCGATATCGTGCTGGTGGAAGCTGGCGACAAGGTCCCGGCCGACCTGCGGCTGATCCAGGCCAGCAATCTCCAGGCCCAGGAGGCGATCCTGACTGGCGAATCCGTGCCGGTCACCAAACATCTCGAGCCTGTCCCCGAAACGGCGGCGCTCGGCGACCGCAAATGCCTCCTGTTCAGCGGCACATTGGTCACCTCCGGCACCGCCCGCGGGATCGTCGTCGCCACCGGCCGGGATACCGAAATCGGCCGGATCAGCGGCCTGCTTGGTGAAGTGCGTACGCTGACCACACCGCTGGTCGCCCAGATGGCCGGATTTGCCCGCTGGCTGACGGTGATGATCCTGCTGATCTCGGCCCTGCTTCTGGTCTTCGGCTATTTCGTCGAACATTTCGAGTTCATCGATGTGTTCATGGTGGTCGTCAGCCTTGCGGTCGCAGCCATTCCGGAGGGATTGCCGGCCGTGCTGACGATCACGCTTGCCGTCGGCGTGCAGGCCATGGCGCGGCGCAATGCCATCGTCCGCCGGCTGCCTGCAATCGAGACCATCGGCTCGGTCTCGGTCATCTGCAGCGACAAGACCGGCACCCTGACGCGCAATGAGATGGTCGTCGCCACGGTGGTTACGTCCGCAGGTGTCGCGGAAGTCAGCGGCGAGGGATATGCGCCGGTTGGCGCGGTTACCGGCCTCGACCCCGAAACCCTGGTCCCGCTCGCCCGTATCGCTGCGCTCTGCAATGATGCCAGCCTCGCAGAAGCTGGCGGCGACTGGCGCGTCGAAGGCGATCCGATGGAGGGCGCGCTTGCCGCCTTCGCCGGCAAGCTCTCCCTCCCGCGTGAGACAGTAGAGGCGGACCGTCCCCGCATCGGCGAAATCCCCTTCGATTCCAGCACGCGCTATATGGCCACCCTGCACCAGGATGAGGCCGGACGCGCCCTGATCGGCGTCAAGGGCGCCCCCGAACGGATCGTGGCGATGGCGACCCTGCAACGCGCGCCCGATGGTGGCACGGAGCCCGTCGACCCCGCCTACTGGCAGGCGCAGGGTGATGAGATCGCCGCGCGCGGCATGCGCGTCCTGGCGCTCGCCGAAAAGCCGCTCGCCGCGCCGCCTCCGGAACCATTTGATCCGCCTACGCTCGAAAGCGGCGTGGTCCTCCTCGGCCTCGTCGGCCTGATCGACCCGCCGCGCGCTGAGGCGATCGAGGCGGTTGCCGCCTGTCATGGCGCCGGCATTGCGGTGAAGATGATCACCGGCGACCATGCCGGCACGGCCGCCGCCATCGGCCGGCAGATCGGTCTCCTCAATCCGGAGGAAGTACTCACCGGCGCCGATCTCGACATGCTCGACGACGCCCAGCTGCAGGCGCGGATCGAGCGGACCAACATCTTCGCCCGCACCAGCCCGGAGCATAAGCTGCGCCTCGTCATGGCGCTCCAGGCGCGTGGCCTCAGCGTCGCCATGACCGGAGACGGCGTTAATGACGCGCCCGCCCTGAAGCGCGCCGATGCCGGCATCGCGATGGGCCGGAAGGGATCGGAAGCTGCCAAGGAAGCCGCCGACCTCGTCCTGGCTGACGATAATTTCGCCTCCATCGTGGCCGGCGTGCAGGAGGGGCGCACTGTCTATGACAACATCAAGAAGGTCATCAGCTGGACGCTGCCCACCAATGCCGGCGAGGCGGCGACGATCATGGTTGCGCTCATCTTTGGATTCGCCTTGCCCCTGACGCCAGTTCAGATCCTGTGGATCAATTTGATTACGGGCATCACACTCGGGCTCGCGCTCGCCTTTGAGCCGACCGAGAAAATGACGATGACCCGTCCGCCCCGCCCGCGCAGCCAGCCCCTGCTCACCGGCGAGCTCGTCTGGCACATCGTGCTTGTGTCGATGTTGTTCCTGGCCGCTGTCTACGGCATGTTCCTGTATGCGAAGGATCAGGGTTATTCGATCGAGCTTGCGCGCACGATCGCGCTGAACACGCTGGTCGTACTCGAGATTTTCCATCTTTTCTTTATACGGAATATCTACGGAACGTCCTTGACTTGGGCTGCCGCAAGAGGAACGAAATTCGTCTGGTTTGCTGTCATCGCCGTCACGGGCGGCCAGTTCGCGATCACCTATGTGCCCTGGCTGCAGCAGATCTTCGGCACTGCCTCGGTGCCGCTGCAGGACGGCGTCCTCATCGTCATCGTCGGCGCGGCCTTCTTCGCCATCATCGAGACAGAAAAGCAGATACGCCTGCGCGTGGTCGGGCTGCGGGCCGGCCCCTATGCCGGCAGCGGCTCCAGCATCCGGCCGGCTTCCTCGGCATAGTCCTCGATGGCGTCAAGCGCCGCCTCGCGCCAGACATCCAGTGCCTCCAAGGGGTTGGTGCAGCTGGCGAGCGAGGCAAGCGCCTCGGCATTGCGCCAGGCGCGCCGCGTGAGAAAGCGGCCGAAGTCGAAACCGGAAGGCGCCGCTGCCGTCTGTTCGGCTTGCGGCCCACGATCTTGTTGCTGCGTCAGATTCTGAGGCATGGCTTGGTCTCCCTGTCATTCGGCATCGTCCAGGGCATTCCTCGCCTCTCGGCGAGCCACAGAGAATCAGGAAGTCTCCCTAGCGGGAGGCGGCAATGCACTCCCTCGCAATCTCCGCCTCTTCGTCGGCGACCACGACGGCGACAGCAGCGCTTGTCCCCGCACCTGCCCAGGCGAGCCCTTCTGTCACGCCCTGCCGGATGCGCTCGGAATTCTCGCCAATCCCGCCGGTGAAGATCACGCCGTCGAGCCCGCCAAGCGCTGCTATGACAGAGCCGGATTCGCGCACGATCCGGTATATGAAGAGGTCGATCGCCTCGGCTGCGGCCGGCTCTGTGCTGGCTTCGAGTTGCCTCAGATCACCGCTGATGCCGGAGACGCCGAAGAGGCCCGACTCCTTCCTCAGCATTTCGGAAACCTCATCAGGGCTGAAACCCCGCTCACTGATCAGATAGAGCAGGGCGCCGGGGTCGAGTTCGCCGCACCGCGTACTCATCGGAACGCCGGAAATCGCCGAGAACCCCATGCTGCAGGCGATGCTCCTTCCATTGAGGATCCCGCACAGGCTGGCACCGCTGCCAAGGTGAAGCGCCAGCACGCGCCGGTGAGGCCGGCCCGGAAAGATCGCCGCCATCTGGCGGGCAAGGTGTGCATAGGAGAGACCGTGATAACCATAGCGCAGGATGCCCTCATCGCTCAGCTTTCGCGGAATCGCGTAAAGCTGCGCAATTCGCGGCTGGCTGCGATGGAAGGCGGTGTCGAAAGACAGCGTCTGATGCAGCTCCGGCCGTGCGGATCCGATGGCGCGGACGGCCGCCAGATTGTGCGGCTGATGATCCGGGGCGAGTGGGGCAAGTGTCTCAAGATAGTCCAGCAGTTCAGGCGTCGCCGTCCGGCTGCCCATTATGTCGGGCCCGCCCTGCACGATCCTGTGGCCCAGAGCCGCGACAGGCTGCTCGAGCGCCGCTTCGATGGCCGCCAGCAGGCGGGGCGCAATCCGCTCGGGCGTGGTGTCGCTGACATCGGCCGCCGCCAGAAACCGCTCGGCGGTCCGCGCCTCCGCCGAGTGTGCGCTGAGTTTCGGCTTGCCGGGCAGACCGGAAATCTGGCCGCGCAGCACCGGCGCGCCCGGCTCGCTGCCGGCGGGCGCATAGGCGGCAAACTTGATACTCGAAGAACCTGTATTCAGCGTGGCGAGAAACGGCGCTGCCATCAGGCGCGCCCCTGCCAGCTGATATAGGCGGCTGCCAGCGCGCAGGAGGCGGCGCGTTCAAGCGCGCTGTCGGACCGGCTCGTCAGGATCACCGGTACCTTCGCGCCGAGCACAATGCCCGCCGCATTCGCTCCGGCGAGATAGTCGAGCTGTTTCGCAAGCATATTGCCCGCCTCGATCCCCGGCACGATCAGAATGTCGGCGGCTCCGCCGACCGGCGAGGTCAGACCCTTGGCCTTGGCGGAACTCTCCGACACGGCCAGGTCGAACGCCAGCGGCCCGTCCAGCACGCCGCCCTTGATCTGGCCCCGGTCTGCCATCTTGCAGAGGGCGGCGGCATCAATGGTCGAAGGGATGTGCGGGTCGACCACTTCAGTCGCCGACAGGATGGCGGTCAGCGGCCGGGCGATCCCCAGCGCATGCGCCAGGTCGATGGCGTTCTGCACGATCCAGCGCTTGGTCATCAGGTCGGGGGCGATATTCAGCGCGCCGTCGGAGATCAGCAGCCATTTCGGATAGGCCGGCGTCTCCATGACAAAGACATGGCTCATCCTTCGTTCGGTCCGCAGCCCGGCGTCCGCAGCCACGCAGGCCGCCATCAGCTCGCTCGTGGCAAGGTTGCCCTTCATCAGCGCCGCGGCATCCCCGCGCGCCGCAAGGCGCACTGCTTCGGCGGCGGCGGCGTGGCTATGCGGCGTATCAATGATCTCGATACCGGCGAGATCGATCCCGGCCTGCGAGGCGGCGGCGGTGATGCGCGCCGAAGGGCCTACCAGAACGGGCTCAATCAGTCCCCGCTGGTGCCCCTCCATCGCACCGGACAGGGAGAGCACATCGACGGGGTGCACAACGGCAGTCCTGATCCCCGGCTGCCCGGCATTGGCGAACAGCGTCTCGAATCCTGTCTCTGTCTCGACTGTGCCCGCTGCGGAACTGGCCATGCCGCTTCTCCCTGTTCTCTTTCAAGCTGCATCGAGGGCAGTATGGCGGGGCGGCTTTGTCAATCCGTACCAGGCCCGGCTGTCCCCAATCCGCGCATCAGTTCGGCAATGGCTACACCTTTCGGCGAGGCCGCCAGCGCGTCGATCACGCCGGCGCGCATCTCCGGCGTCTTGTTCTGGCCGAGCTTGCTTATCCCTTCAAACCGCCGCGGGCGCATCTCGAAGGCGCGGATGCCGTTCAGCATCGCCTCGAAGGCTGCCGGCTTCATCTTGCCCCGCGTCCAGGGCGGCTTCGGCAGCAGGCTCGCCTCGAACATGGCAGACAGGTCATCGAGAAAGGCCGCCGCGCCCTCGCGGCCGGTCTCGGTCACCTCGCCTTCGGCCTCGACCGAGACATAGTTCCAGGTCGGCACCTGATCGGGGACAGGGCCATACCAGTCGGGGGATATGTAAGCTTCAGGGCCGGTGAAGACGATCAGTGCCGGCTTGCCGTCCAGAAGTGCCCGCGTGACCGGATTTGCGGCCGACAGGTGGAAGCGCAGGACCGTATCTGTCCCGGATTGTCCCGAAATGACCGGCGTATGCGCCGCCAGCGGCGCCGCATCGCCATTCACCGCCACCAGGCCAAGCGGGTATGCTGCAATCCGGGCCAGCAGGATTGCCGGGTCGGTCTCACGGAAGCGGGGCGAGGGATGCATGGCTCAGAACAGGTCGCCCTGGCCGCCTTTCGGGGCGGTGGGCTTCGCCTTTGCCGGCGGGGCCGGGCCGCTGCCCCCCATTGGCGCGGCGGTGACATCGCCGTCCGCAAAGGTGACGCGGATGGCCGGAAGTGTCCGCGCCTGGCCGGATGAGCGCACCAATTGTCCCGCCTCGTCCCGCACCAGCGCATAGCCGCGGCGCAGCGTGGCCTGGTAGGACAGCATCTCGAGCAGCTTGCCCTCGGCCCCCAGCGCCGCCTTCTTCTGCTCAATCAGGCGCATCAGCGCGGGGCGCGCGCGCACCGCAGAATCGCGCAATCGCTGGCGCTGGGCGCGGATCTCGGTCCGCAGGGGCGCGGGCGACAGCTGCAGCCGCGACAGCCTGATACGCGCCTTCTGGGTCAGCGCGAGGGCGGCCCTGGGCAGGCTGGCAGCGGCATAGTCGAGGCGCTGACGCTTTGTTTGCAAAAGACTTTCCGGCCGCGGCAGGCGCGCCGCGCCCAACTTGTCCCGCGCCTGCGTCAGGCTGCGGGTGAGCGCCCGCTTGAGCCGCTGCCCGGACTCGCCGACCGACAGCAGCAGCTCCGTGCGCACCGGCACGGCGATCTCGGCCGCGCCGGTCGGCGTCGGCGCGCGCCGGTCGGAGACAAAGTCGATCAGCGTCGTATCCGTCTCGTGCCCCACCGCTGAAATCAAAGGGATTTCGCTTTCAAAAGCCGCCCGGACCACGATCTCTTCAT
>CAYQRX010000028.1:0-19254 GCA_964419865.1 uncultured Hyphomonas sp.
ATGGGAAGACGCATATCTCGAAAAAGCCATCGCCCACATGCGATAGCCCTGGCTTGCGAGGGGAGAGGGGAGAAGGGATGTGTCAGGCCAGCGTGCGGACGATGGCGTTGAGGAGGGCGTCCTTGCGGCGCTCCCAGTCCGGAAGGTCGTCATAGGGCACGATCAGGGGGTGGGTCTTCGCGGCGGGGTCCTTCACAGGGCCATGGCGCCAGCCATCGGCGAGTTTCTGCTGCACCCACTGGTCATGCTGGGCGCGCCCGCCCGAGCCGGGATGGGCGAGGGCATGGCGGACGCTCTCGCGGGTGGACTCGTGCATCCAGGCGGGCGCATGGCGCCATTCGGGGATGTCGGCCTGGCCATGAGCGGCGGCCCATTCGCGCAAGGCGGCGTGGACGGTGCGGGCGATGGCTTCGAGACGGTCGGGCGGCAGCGCGTTCATGGCGGCAAGCTTCGGGCTTTTGCGCGCGCGGGGCAAGGGGCGCCTGCCGCGGCGTCATCGCAGGGGGGACACAGTATTGTCACTGGACCGGGCGGGCCGGTGGCATTACCTCCGGGGCATGACACAGACACGCCCGCGCCTTCTGCCCTTCGAGACTGTCCGCAATTTCCGCGATTTTGGCGGCTATGAGAGCCGGTATGGCGGGCGCGTGAGGATGGGGCGGCTGTATCGCTCCGGCCATCATGCCGAGGCGAGCGAGGCGGAGCTGGCGCAGATGGCGGCGCTCGGTATCCATGTGCAGGCGGACCTGCGCCGGCCGGATGAGCGCGAGAAGCAGAAGAGCCGCTTCCAGGCGCCGGTGACGATCACCCATGATGGCGGGCGCGAGAGCGAGGCGCCGCATATGCGCTTCCTTCAGCAGATGGAAGTGGACGCTGAGGCGGCGGACCAGTGGATGGTGGAATATTACCAGGCCGCGCCGTTCAAGGCGCATCATGTCGAGATGTTCCAGGGCTGGTTCGGGCATCTGGCGGCGCTGCCCGGGGATGCGGCGGGGCTGGTGAACTGCGCCGCCGGCAAGGACCGGACGGGGATTCTCTGCGCGCTGACGCATCATGTCCTCGGTGTGGGCGAGGCTGACCTGCGGGCCGATTATGATCTGACGAATGAGGCGGTGGGCGTTGCCACGCGGCTGCCGGAGGCGGCGGCGTATTTCAACTCGATGCTGGGCCGGGAATATCCGGCCGAAGTGTTCCGGCCCTTCATGGGCGTGCACCTGCGCTATCTCGACAAGGCGCTCGGGACGATCAATGAGCGCGCTGGCTCCGTGGACGGATATCTTACCGACACGCTGAAGGTTGACGAGAAGATGCAGGCGGAAATCCGCGCGCGGCTGATTGAGGGGTAGGGCTCGCGCTCAGCTGCGGAAGGAGCGGCGGCCGAAATAGGGGTTGGCCGGGGGCGGGCTGGCGGGGTCTTCGTCGCTGGTGGATTCTTCGGGCGTAGCGTCCGCATCCGTCAGGCTGACCGGGGGGCCGCCCCAGGCCTGGTTTTCTTCGGTTTTTTCTGCCGGCTTTTCTTCAGGCGTGGGTGCCTCGCCGGCAGCCAGAAGGGCGCGGACCCAGGCGATGGCGGCGCCGGCGGTGGAGACTTCGAGGTCCGGCACGGACTTGTCGAGGCGGCGGGCGAGCAGGCGGGCCTGATGATGGGTCAGCGATTTGAGCTGGGTCTCGAAAATCTCGTCGCCGACGGCGGCGCGGATGGCCTGCATGGTCCCGGCCGTCTGGCCGGCGGAGATCAGCAGCTTCTTCACGATCAGGCCGGCGGCGGCCGCCCAGTCCTTTTCCGGCACGCGGGCGAAGCCGTCGCGGGCATCCAGAAGGGCCTGGAGGGCGCCGGCAGCGGTCATGCCACCTTCTCCCGGACCTCGCCGAGCAGCTGTTCGATGATCGCCAGCGCCTCGCCCGGCCATTTGGCCTGAAGGGTGGGATCGGGGCCCAGCTCGATCGGGTTGGTGGCAAAGCCCGGCTTCATCGGGATGACGGTCCTGAACATCTGGAATTCGGTTTCGGCGGCGCCGGCCGCGTCCCGCATGGCGCCGAGCACGACCTGCTGGTGCGGCGTGCCGTCATAGCGCGTGGCGAGAACGGCCGGGAGCGTCTCGATATCCCGGTTACGCAGATTCTGCATGATGTCGCCAGTGAACAGATCGAGGCCGAGCGTGGACATGAAGTCCGGAATGGTCGGCACGATGATTAGATGGCTGGCCGCAAGGACGGTTTCGGTCATCACCGAGATGCCGGGCGGGCAGTCGCAGAGGATGACGTCATACTGGGCTTTCAGCAGGTTGAAATCATCGCGCAGGCGCTTGCCGACCTGGTTCTGCAGCGCCTCCATGGAATAGCCTTTGGAGGTGAGCTCATAGATCAGCTCGCGCTCGGTCTTGCGCAGGCGGGGCGAGGACGGGATCAGGTCCAGCGGCAGCGGCTTGCCCTTGAAGGTCACGTCGCTGGCATCGGTGATGATGAATTCCGACAGGCGGCGCTGCTCGCCGGCGAAGAAGTTTTCCAGCAACCAGTCGGATATGGTTGCGTAATCATTGATCGCCTGGAACAGCATCTCGTCGCCATTATGGCCGAAGATCAGCAGCGAAGCGTTGGCCTGGGTGTCGAGATCGACCACCAGCGTGCGCATGCCGGAGGCGGCAAAGGCTTCCGCGAGGCTGACACAGGTGGTGGTTTTTCCGACACCGCCTTTGGAATTGGCGATGGAGATGACGCGGGCAGACATTCTTCTTTTCTGTTCCTGTCCTTCTGAAGCGGGGCTCATGCCAGATTTGGGGGGATAAGACCACCTCTGTCCATGATATTTCAGCCCGAAGTCTGAATAAAAAATTTTCAATCTTTCAAAGAAGAGGCGCCCTGCGAGACGATTTTTTCGCGCGGATTCAATCCGTCGGGGGAGGAAGGCGGGGGCAGATTGCAGTCTCCCGGCGCGCTCTGGCGGGAACCGGGAACATGGAATGAAGCGGCACTTGCCATGTCTGCGGGCAAGACGTGAAAATCAGGTGGCCTGGCCGCTGGCGGCAATCCCGGTCCCAGGCAATCCCGGTTCCAGGCAAGGCCGGCACGCTGACATGCCTCAGCCATGCGAACGATCCGGTTTCCGGTCAATCTGGGCTCATGAGCCTCAGGGCAAGTGGCTTTCCATCCCGGCCGGATCACCTTACCTGTAAAATCGGTTTGGTTTGCAGGAAGGAGCCCGCATTGGCGCTCGATCCTTACAAGGTGCTCGGTGTGCCCCGCACGGCGGGCGAGGCAGAGATCAAGAAGGCTTACCGCGCCAAGGCGAAGGCGCTGCACCCTGACCTGCACCCCAATGATGCAAAAAAGGCCGAGGCGTTCAAACAGGCCTCCGCCGCCTTCGATATTCTCGGCGACAAGGAAAAGCGCGCCAAATATGACCGCGGCGAGATCGACGGTGAGGGCAATCCGCGCGGCTTTGCCGGCGGCGGGCCGGGCGGCGCCGAATATCGCTGGGAGAGCCGCGGCGGCAGCCCGTTCGGGTCGCAGGGCGATCCGTTTGAGGATATCCTCGGCAGCATGTTCGGCGGCGGCCGCCGGCGCGGGCCGGGACCGGTCAAGGGGCGCGATGTGCGCTACCGCGTCGAGATCAGCTTCGAGGACGCGGTGACCGGGGCGCGCCGGCGCATGACCATGGCCGATGGCAGCACACTGGAAGTGAACATCCCCGCCGGTATCACCACCGGACAGGTGTTGCGCCTGAAAAGCCAGGGCCAGCCTTCGCCGGGCGACGGGCCGCCGGGAGATGCGCTGCTGGAGGTCGAGGTGGCACCCAGCCCCTACTGGACGCGCGAGGACCGCAATCTGCGCATGACGGTGCCGGTGGATCTCAGAAAGGCCATTCTCGGCGGCACGGTGGATGTGCGCACGCCGTCGGGCGCGGTGTCGCTGAAGGTGCCGGCCGGCTCGAACACCGGCGCCCAGCTGCGCCTGAAGGGCAAGGGCGTGCAGACATCGCCGCCGGGGGACCTGTATGTCCGCCTGGAGATCGTGCTGGCCGATCCGAAGGATGAGGGGCTGCGCCGGTGGGCGGAAAGATCGTGAAGGCGCAGCGCTAAACAGCCGGGCTGTTTTGTGATATGAGACCTGCATCATGCAGAAGGCCGCCCCATGGTGAGGCAGGTCTGATGATGGGGACTTCAAGATGAAAACCAGATTGCTGCTTGCGACGGCCAGCGCGTTTGCGCTGGCGGGCTGCCAGACGATTCAGGGATGGATCAATCCGAAAACGGAGGAAAGTGCGCTCGTTGCGCCGGTGGACGTGGTGGAGGAAGACCTTGCCACACGCGCCGGGGCGCCGCTGTTTGAGGGGATGGGAGACTTCCATCGCCCGATCACGACCTCCAGCACCGATGCCCAGAAATATTTCGATCAGGGCATGGTCCTGTCTTTCGGCTTCAACCATGCCGAAAGCATCCGTTCGTTCCGGGCGGCGCAGAAACTCGATCCGGACTGTGCGATGTGCTATTGGGGCGAGGCGCTGGCGACCGGGCCGAACATCAATGTGACCAGCAATGGCCAGGCCGTGATGTCGTTGGCCGACCGCGAGGCGGCCTATAAGGCGGTCCAGAAGGCGATGTCGCTAAGGCATCTGGCGAGCCCGTCCGAGCAGGCGCTGATCGAGGCGCTGGCCACCCGCTACAGCGCGGATTTCACTGCCGAGCGCGGGCCGCAGGATATCGCCTGGGCCGAGGCGATGGCGGCCTATGTCGCGGCGCATCCGGACGATGACGATGCCGCTGCCATCTATGCCGAGGCCTGGATGAACACGATGCCGTGGGATTACTGGTCGGCTGACGGCACGCCGAAGGCCGAGACGGTTAAGGTGATCGACGCGCTGGAGACGATCATCGCGCGCTCGCCCAATCATCCGTTGGCGTTGCATCTCTATATTCATGCGGTCGAAGCTTCCGACAATCCGGGCCGGGCCGAGGCCGCCGCCGACAGGCTGTTGACGCTCGTGCCGGGCTCCGGCCATCTCGTCCATATGCCGGCGCATATCTTCTGGCGCGTCGGGCGCTATGACGATGCGGCGACCGCCAACATCATGGCGGCGAAGGTGGATGAGGACTATATCGCCCAGTGCAATGCGCAAGGTTTCTATCCGGCGCTCTACTATCCCCACAATATCCACTTCCTGTGGGCCGCGGCCAGCATGTCCGGCCAGAGCGAGCTGGCGCTGGAGGCGGCGCAGAAGGTTGCCGATAATGTCCGTATCGAGCAGGTCGAGCAGTTCCCGACGGTCGAATTCTTCCGGACGATCCCGGTGCTCGCTCATGTCCAGTTCGGCAAGTGGGAGGAAATCCTTGCGATTGACGCTCCGCCCACCGATCGCGATTATTCGAAAGGCATCTGGCATTATGCGCGCGGCGTGGCCTATGCCCGGACCGGTGAGACCGCGCTTGCAGAGGCCGAGGAAGCGAAGCTGGCGGCGCTGAAGGATACGCTCCAGATACAGTTCCTCGACACCAATGACTATCCTGCCAGCCTCTTGCTCAACATTGCGGACGAACTGCTGCTGGGTGAGATTGCCGGTGCTGGCGGCGACAATGCGGCGGCCGTGTCGCGGTTTGAAAAGGCCGTCGCCCTGCAGGACACGCTGCCCTATACCGAACCGCCTTTCTGGTATTACCCCACCCGCCAGTCGCTCGGCGAAGCCTTGATGGAAGCCGGGCGCTATGGCGAGGCGGAGGCGGTCTACCGGCGCGACCTGGACGACCACCCCCATAATGGCTGGTCGATGGCCGGCCTGATCGGCGCGCTGGAGGCCCAGGGCAAGGCCGATGAGGCCGGCCATCTGAGCCACCATTTCAACGAGGCCTGGGCCAAGGCCGATGTCGAGCTGCGAGGGTCCCGGCTTTAGAAGCCGGGGAGAAAGACGCCGGCCCGGCTCGACTCGCCGGGCGCGTCTGGCCTACGGTCTGCACCGGGATGGGGCAGGCGGGCCGGAAACCGCAGGGATACAGCAGGGCGGATTGGCGCAACCTGTTGTATATGCTGCGGATCTGCGGGCCATGGGCGGGGCATTTACAGTTGCCAATCTATCATTCACTTCGTGTTCAGAGCTTGGCCGCCATATCGGGCCTCATGAAACGGATTCTCGCCATCCTCGCCTTTGCGGCGTTTGCAGCGGCCCCTGGCGCGCTCGCGCAGGGCGCAGATCCGTTCGACTGGAACAAGGGCCCGATGGCGCAGGCCCAGACCAATCCCTGGGCCAACCAGTTTTCCCCCGGCCAGGCCCGCGAAGCGGTGCGCGAAGGCAAGACGGTGCCGCTCAGCCGCATTTTCCAGCAGCTGAAACGCGAATATGGCGGCTATCAGCTTGGCGCAGAGCTTTACTCGCGCGCAGATGGAACCACATTCTACGAAATCGATTGGATGACCGAGGATGGCCGCAAGGCGCAGTTCACGGTGGATGCCCAGAGCGGGCGCGTGATCAACCGGCGCGGCGGCTGAGGCGAAGACGGAATTCTGGAGAAGAGACATGCGTATTCTGGTAGTTGAAGACGATGCGGACCTGCGCCGGCAGCTGGCCGACGTGCTCTCCCAGTCCGGCTATGCGGTGGACCTTGCCGCCGATGGCGAGGACGGCCAGTTCCTGGGCGAAACCGAGCCCTATGATGCGGTGATCCTCGATCTCGGCCTGCCCAAGATCGACGGGGTCAGCGTGCTGAAAAGCTGGCGCAAGGAGGGCAAGACCTTCCCGGTGCTGATCCTGACGGCGCGCGACCAGTGGAGCGAGAAGGTGTCCGGTTTCGATGCCGGCGCCGACGACTATCTGACAAAGCCCTTCATCACCGAGGAGCTGTTGGCCCGCCTGCGCGCCCTGCTGCGCCGCGCCGCCGGCCATTCGGCCGCGACGCTCGAGGCCGGCAAGCTGATGGTCGACACCCGCGCCGCGCGCGCCACGGTCAATGGCGAGCCGGTCAAGCTCACCGCGCATGAATACCGCGTCCTGTCCTATCTGATGCATCATCAGGGCCGGGTCGTGCCGCGCACCGAACTGGTTGAGCATATCTATGACCAGGATTTCGACCGCGACTCCAACACGATCGAGGTCTTTATCGGCCGCCTGCGCCGCAAGATCGGCCAGGACCGGATCCAGACCGAGCGCGGCCTCGGCTATCGCCTGATCGTGCCGGAGGATGAAGCGCGCGTTGCAGGCTGACGCCGAACGCGGCTAAACCCGCGTCGATGGACGAGACCGCGCCCCCGAAGAGAAGCCTGATCGACGGCTGGTCCAGCGTTTCGCTGGCCCGGCGGGTGATGATTGCGGCGGCCATCTGGGGTCTCGTCGTGCTCATCGGCGGGGCGCTTGCCCTGTCCGCCGTTTATCGCGCCCAGACCCTGTCGCTGATCGAGGACGACCTGGAGCAGACGCTGGTCACCCTCTCGCGCGAGCTGACGCGGGAAGATGCCTTCCTCCCCGATGGCCGGGTCACCGATACCGGGCGCAACTTCTTCTCCAATGATGCCCGTTTCCAGACGCAGTATTCCGGCCATTACTGGGCCGTGGTCGGCCTGACGCCGGAGCTGGAGGTGGCCGCCGATTTTCGCTCGCGCAGCCTCTGGGACGAACCGGTGCCCATTACGCGCGAGTTGATTGCGCGGGTTGTGGAACTGCCGGGCGTTACGCATTACACGAACTATCCGGGCCCGGCAGAACAGGTGTCGCGGGTCGCGGCGCGGGCGATCATCGTCGAAAATCGCGCCACCCCGCTGATCCTTGTTGCCGCTGCTGACCGGACGCCGAATGATGAAGCGGCCACCCGCTTTCGCAACCTGCTGCTCGTCACCATGATCGCGCTGTTCGGCGGAGTGTTCGCGGCGATGATGATAGCCGTGCGCTATTCGCTCAACCCGCTCCGCCGCCTTGAAGCAGATGTCGCCCGCGTGCGCGGCGGCGAGGCGCAGAAGCTCTCCCGTGATTATCCGGCAGAGGTCCGCCCACTGACGGAGGAGCTCAACAAGCTGATCGAACATAACCGCGAAGTGGTCGAGCGTGCCCGCACCCATGTCGGCAATCTCGCCCACGCGCTGAAGACGCCGCTTGCGGTTCTGCGCAATGAGGCGAAGGGCTCAAGCCAGCTGGACGATGTCGTCCGCCGCCAGGCCGAGGCGATGCAGACCAATGTCGAGCATTATCTCAAACGCGCCCGCATGGCCGCCCGCGCCGAAGCGATTGGCGCGCGGACCGAAATCCGCCCCGTGCTCGACGGACTCGCCCGCCTGCTCAACCGGCTGTTCGATGCGCGCGGCATCGAGGTGACCGTCATCGGCGGTGAGGGCGCCGTCTTCCGGGGCGAGCAGCAGGATTTCGAGGAAATGGCCGGGAACCTGATGGAGAATGCCTGCAAATGGGCCGCCAGCGAGGTGCGCGTCACCGTCAGCGATACCGCCGAAGCCCTCACCATCACCATCGAGGATGACGGCCCCGGCCTCACGCCGGGCGAGCGCGCCGGCGCGCTGAAGCGCGGGGTGAGGCTGGACGAGACGACGCCGGGCACCGGGCTGGGCCTTTCGATTGTCACCGAGCTGGCAGAGCTGCATAAGGGCCGTCTCGAACTCGGCGACGCCGCCCCGCGCGGCCTCAAGGCAACACTCAGGTTTCCGCGGCCATGACACGAACGAACTGGATCATCCTCGGCGCCAGTGTCCTGCTGGCTGTGGCGGGCTATCTCGCCATCGGCCGGCCCGGCATGGCGGACCAGCCGATGGCCGCGCGCCAGGCGGCGCTGGCGGAGAAGATCCGCAACGATCCGGCCTCGCTGACAGGGGCGGAGATGCTCTCGCGTCTGGAACAGGCCGTGATCGACCAGCCCGCCTCGCCCGAGCCGCATTATTTCATCGGCGAACTCCTGCGCACGCAGGGCCGGGCCGAGGATGCGGCGCGCGCCTACCAGTCGGCCCTGCGCCGCGATGAGGACTATGTCCCCGCCCTGATCGGCCTCGCGGATGTGCTGGCCCATCTCGCCGATGGCAATATCGGCCCGCAGGCGACCCAGCTCTATGCCCGCGCCTATCAGCTCGACGAAACGCAGGTCAGCGCCGGCATGCGCGCGGCGATGGGCGCCGCCCAGGCCGGCGATCAGGAAAAAGCCGAACAGGCCATGCGCTACATCTATTCGCGCCTGCCCGAAGACGACCCCCGCCGAGACCGCTTCCGGCCGATGATCGAAGCCATCGGGCAGGGGGAGTAAGTCTCCAAGCGGCTGCGCGAAACGCGCTGCATCTGCCGCACTCCCCAAGCGCGCAGGCTGGCCCTATAACCTCTGTCATGCGCGCGCGGACCCGACGTCTCTACACATTCGGCATTGCCGCTGTCCTGATTCTGGCGGCGGCGGCGCTCGCCTATTTTGCCCTGCGCGAGAATGCGAACCTGTTCTACACGCCGGAAATCCTTGCAGAAAAAGGCCTCCCCGAGGAAGGACGCGAGGTCAAGGTCGGCGGCTGGGTCGAGCCGGGCTCCCTGCGCTATGGCGATGATGGGACAACCATGTTCTTCACCGTCATCGACAACAGCCCCCACACGATCACGGTCAGCTTTACCGGCGTAGCGCCGGACCTGTTCCGCGAGGGCCAAGGCGTCGTTGCTACCGGCCGCTTCAACCCGGAAGGCGCGTTCACCGCGCGCCAACTGCTGGCAAAGCATGACGAGAACTACCAGCCGCGCGAACTGAAGCCGCTCGAGGCGGGCGGATGATCGAATTCGGCCATTTCCTGGCCTTTGCTGCGTTCGGCCTGTCCATGGCGCAGGCGCTGTATGGCCTGCGCGGTGAGCGCCGGCTCGCAGGTCTCTCCGCCATCGGCGCCTTCGGCACGATGGCGCTGTCCTTCCTGATCCTCGTCTACGCCTTCATGCGCTCGGATTTCTCCGTCGCGCTGGTGGCGACCAACTCCCATACGCTGAAGCCGATGATCTACAAGATCGCCGGAACCTGGGGGAACCATGAAGGCTCGATGGCGCTCTGGTGCCTCGTCACCATCGGTTTCGGCGCCGCGGCGGCAGGGCTGATGAAGACCGGCCGCGAGACGTTCGAGGCGCGGGCACTGGGCGTGCAGGGGCTGCTCAGCGTCGGCTCGCTCGCCTATCTGCTGTTTGCCTCCTCGCCCTATCTGCGGCTTGACCCCGCGCCGTTCCAGGGCGCCGGGCTCAACCCACTGCTTCAGGATCCCGCCCTCGCGCTGCATCCGCCGATGCTCTATCTCGGCTATGTCGGCTATTCCTTTGTGTTCGCGCTTGCCGCAGCCGGCCTGATGGAAGGCCGTATCGACCGCGTCTGGGCCAAGGAAGCGCGCATCTGGTCGCTCGCCGCCTTCGCGCCGCTCACCCTCGGCATCGCGCTCGGCTCCTACTGGGCCTATTACGAACTCGGCTGGGGCGGCTGGTGGTTCTGGGACCCTGTGGAAAACGCCTCGCTGATGCCCTGGCTGATCGGGGCGGCGCTCCTGCACTCCGTGATCGTCACCGAAAAGCGCGAGAGCTTCGCGGCCTGGACCGCGCTGCTCGCTGTGCTGGCTTTCCTGTTCTCCATCCTCGGCGCCTTCCTCGTTCGCTCAGGCGTGCTCACCTCCGTCCACGCCTTCGCCGTCGATCCCCAGCGCGGCACGCTGCTGCTGCTCGGACTCATCGCCTATGGCGGTTTTGCACTCGGCCTGTTCGCCCTGCGGGCGCCCGCGCTCAGGGGCGGCAAGCCCTGGCAGCTTCTCAGCCGCGAGGGCGCGCTGATGGCCAACAATGTCGTGCTGATCGTTGCCACACTGACAGTCCTGCTGGGCACGCTGTTCCCGCTGATCGCCGAAGCCTTCGGGCGGACCATCTCGGTCGGAGAGCCCTATTTCAATCTCACCTTCGTACCGATCTTCACGCTGATCCTGGTTCTCCTGCCGGTGGTCCAGGCCTGGGCCTGGGGCAAGGCAGACCTCAAGGGTTGGGCCCGCTGGGCCATCGGCGGCGCAGCGCTGGTGGCGGCCTTCATGCTGCTCGGTGTCGGCCCGCTGGATATTCCGCTCGGTGCCGCCTTCGGCGTGGCGGTCGGCGTCTGGCTGATTTTCGGCGCCGTGCGAGAGCTCTATCGCCGCGCGGTCACGCCGGGGCGCGTCTTCCGCCTGCCGCGCCGGGTCTGGGCGATGACGCTGGCGCATCTCGGCCTCGGCCTGTTCGTCATCGGCGCGGTTGTCGAGACGAGCGGGCGCTATGAGGCGACCCTTGCGCTGCCTGTCGGCGGCTCCGGCACCGTGGCCGGCTGGCACATCACCCTCAACGATGTGCGCGCCATCGAGGGGCCGAACTGGTATGCCGACAAGGCCGAGCTGACCGCCCGCAAGGGCGGATCGCACGCCACGCTGCTGCCGATGAAACGCTTCTATCCGGCCGCAATGATGCCGACGACCGAGACCGCCATTCACAAGACCGGCCTCGGCGACCTCTACATCGCGCTCGGCGAACAGCGCGAAGTGGCCGGCGAGAGCCGCTGGGTCTTCCGCGTCTATTACAACCCGTTCGTGGACGTCCTTTATCTGGGAACCATTCTCGTCGGGATCGGCGGCCTGCTGGCGATGTGGCCGTCGCGCCGCGAGGGCTCTAGGCCCGTGGCAGGCGAAGCGTCGCCTTGAGGCCCGGCCGGCCCGCCGGCCCGCCGCCATCATCGAGGATCAACTCGCCGCCATGCAGTTCGGCGACCGACTCCACCAGCGCGAGGCCGAGGCCCGAGCCTGGCTGGGTGCGCGCCGAATCCAGCCGGTGAAAGCGCCGGGTCACCTCCGCCCGGTCGGCCGCCGGAATCCCGGGGCCGGTATCGGTGATCGACAGATCGATCATCCCGTCCCCGGCGCGGGCCGCCGAAAAAGTGATGGACCCGCCAGCCGGTGTGTATTTGATTGCATTGTCGATCAGATTGGAGATGGCCTGCGCGATCAGGCCCCGGTCGCCCAGGATCGTCAGATTCCGTGCGATCTGGGCCTTGAAGCCCAGCTGGGCTTCTTCGCAGGCGGGATCGAACAGTTCGGCGATCTCCCCGGCGAGTTCGCTCAGGTCCATCCGTACCCGGAGGCCCTCGGAACCCGCGTCCAGCCGCGCAAGGCGCAGGATCGCATCGAAGGTGCCCAGCACCTGGTCGACTTCCTGGAGCGTGACGCTCAGCGTTTCGCTGGCATTCTGCTCCGTCTGCGGCTGGGTCAGCGCCATCACGAGACGATTGCGCAGACGTGTCAGCGGCGAGCGCAGGTCGTGCGCGATGGCGTTGCCGGTGTGGCGCGAGGACTCCACCAGTTTCTGGATCTGGTCGAGCATCTCGTTCAGGCGCTGGGCGAGGCGGTCGAATTCGTCACCGCTGCCTCGCACCGGCATCCGCCGGCTGAGTTCGCCGCCCATCACCGCTTCGGTCGTCTTGGCGAGTTCGTCGGCGCGCCGGGCTGCGCCGCGTGAGATCAGCAGACCGCCCGCCAGCGAAAAGAACAGCGCGATCGGCACCGCCACGAACACCGCATTGCGGATACGCCCGACCATCACCGTCTGCTGGGCTGTGTCGAAGGCGACCATCAAGGCCCCGCCATTGTCGCGCAGGCGCACGATCCGCCCGGCCGCCGGGCGCAGCGAGGTCGAGCCATCGCTCATTGGCAGCTCGAAGTCGAAATACACCGTGCGCATGCCGGACTCCGGCGCCTCGGCCGGCAGCCGGGGGAAGTGTCCGGCGATCTTCCGCCCGGAGCTGTCTTCCAGATAGTAGAAGAATTGCGAGCCCGAGAGCGTCATCCGCTCGAACACGGACTGGCTGAGCCGCTCCATGCCGCCGGTATAATAGGCGTTGGCGAGCTGTTCGAACTCGACGGTTATCCGGTTCTCGGACTCGGCGCGGATATAATAGACCGTCGAATAATAAAGATAGACCAGCAGCGCGCCCGAAAAGGTCGCGATCATCGCCGAATAGAGGATGGTCAGCTTGAACGTCGTCGTTCGCACGAAAGGCGGCGCGGCACGTTTCAGCCTGTCGATGAAGGGCAGGCGTGCCCTCGTCTCCCGCCACAGGTTACCCATGGCCAGGAAGGGGCGCTTTATCAGCGCCATGTCCGGCACCATCGGGGCCAGCCAGGAGGGAAGGCGAAGCGGCGACTTCATGGCGCGTTAGGTGCCAGCGCCGCCGTGAAAGGTCTAGTCCTGAGCCTGCAGGCGGTAACCGGCGCCGCGGACGGTCTGGAGCATCGGCTCGCCGAATTCCTTGTCGATCTTGGCCCGCAGGCGCGAGATATGGACATCGATCACATTGGTCTGCGGGTCGAAATTATAGTCCCAGACCTTTTCCAGCAGCATCGTCCGGGTCACCACCTGGCCGGCATGGCGCATCAGGTATTCGAGCAGGCGGAATTCGCGCGGCTGCAGGTCGATCTTCTTGCCGGCGCGGGTCACCTTGCGGGTCAGCAGGTTCATCTCCAGGTCGCCGGCCTTCAGCGAGGTGACCGGCGCGTCGCTGGCGCCGGACTGGCGCCGGCCCAGCGCTTCGACCCGGGCGGCAAGCTCTGCGGGGGCGAAGGGCTTGGCCAGATAGTCGTCCGCACCTGCCTTCAGGCCTTGCACCTTGTTCTGGACATCGCCCAGCGCCGACAGGAACAGCGCCGGGGTTGTGCCGCCGGCGGCGCGGAATTCCTGGAGCAGCGTCAGGCCGTCCTTCTCCGGCAGCATCCGGTCAACCACCAGGGCGTCGAAATCGCTGGCGCGGGCCTTGGCGAGGCCGGAGGCGCCGTCATTGGCGCAGACCACCTTGTGGCCGGCATCGGCCAGCACCTTTTCGATGAAACTCGCCATTTCGAGATCATCTTCGATCACGAGGACGCTGAGAGAGTCGGGTGAAACTTCCTGGGTCATGACGGTTTCCATACGCTAATCCTTCAGCGGGGCAGGTCGACGGTGCGGTAATTGGTGGCCTGGCCGACGCGGATCGCCAGCAGCGCCTTGGAGCGGCCCGCCGAGCGGGCTTCTGCCATGGCGCTTTCAAACGCATCCACACTCGGCACCGGCCGGCCATTGGCTTCGAGAACGACAATACCCGGCTCGAAACCGGCCTTGGCGAAGAGTCCGTCCGGCGTCACCTCGGTAATCACCAGGCCGGTATCGCCCGCGCGCAGGCCGAGGCGCACGCGCACATCGTCCGGCATCGGCATCAGGCGCACGCCGAACTGTTCGACAAGCGCGCCGGGGCTCGTCTGCGCTGAGCCCTCGCCGCGTCCGGACTCCGGCGACCTGCCCATCTGGGCCAGGACATCATCCGGCCGTTCGCCGACGGTGACATTCACCGTCTGACGCTTGCCGTTGCGCATGATGTCGAACTTGTTGGCGGTGTTGGCGACCAGACGGCCGACGAGGCGGGTGGTGGAGGTCGCATCGGTTACTTTCTGTCCGTTGACGGACAGGATGATGTCGTTACGGCGCAGGCCGGCTTTCTCGGCCGGGCTGCCGGCGGTGACGTCGGCAATCAGGGCGCCTTTGGTGTCTTCAATGCCCAGGGCTTCGGCGAATTCCGGTGTCAGGTCGCCGATCTGCACGCCCAGCCAGCCGCGGGAGACGCGCCCGTCGCGGATCAGCGTGTCGGTCACTTCCTTGGCAAGTTCCGCCGGGATGGCGAAGCCGATGCCGACCGAGCCGCCGGTGGGCGACAGGATCTGCGAGTTCACCCCGATGACGTTTCCATAAAGGTCGAAGGTCGGCCCGCCGGAATTGCCGCGGTTGATCGGGGCATCGATCTGGAGGAAGTCCGTATACGGGCTGCCCGCGCCAAGCTCACGGCCATCGGCCGAGAGGATGCCGGCCGTGGCGCTGCCGCCGAGGCCGAACGGGTTACCAAGCGCAATCACCCAGTCGCCCTTGCGTACGCGTTTGGAATTGCCGAACTGGACGAAGGGGTATTTGCCCTGCTGCTTGACGCGCAGCACAGCCAGGTCGGTCTGCCGGTCGGAGCCGACGAGTTCGGCCTCCAGCTCGCGGCCATCATGCATGACGATCTGGATACGGGTCGCGCGGTCGATGACGTGATGGTTGGTGACGATCAGCCCGTCTTCGGAAATGAAGAAGCCGGACCCCAGCGAGCGGGCTTCGCGCTCACGCGGGGCGTCCTGCGGACCGGGGCGCTGGCGGAAGAATTCTTCAAGGCCCGGCGCGCCGCGGAATTGTTCCAGAAATTCATCCATGCCGGACAGGCGCCCGACCTGCTGGGTCGAGATGACATTGACGCTGACCACGGCCGGTTCGACCTTCTCGATCAGGTCGGCAAAGCTCATCGGCGCGCCCGGCGGCGGCTCAATCGCGATCGGCTGGGCGCCGGCATCCGGCGCGAAGAGTTGCGGGGCCGAGATCGCGCCTCCCATGATTGCAGCGCCGAAAGCGGCCGCGACAAGGGCCTGAGCCGAAATCCCGAATTTGCGCATATAGCTCTCCAGATCGCTGATTCTGCGCCGGAACCGGCGCTTTCCAAAAGATAAACATGCCACAGGTCGAGTGGGCATTAAAAGACAGTTAGGTGGAATAGCGGCGGCTTAAAGTCCCCCGGGAGGCGAAGTCCGGGCGCGCCGGGGCGCCCTGTCAGGCGTCTTCGGCCTCGGTTTCACCGGCTTTGCGCCGCGCATTGGCGGCCAGGACAAGGCCGATCGAGACCCCGGCGCCCAACAGGATGAAAGGCAGAACCCAGAGCAGCCAGCTGGCCGCATCCCGCGCCGGCGGGCGGAACAATACGAACTCACCGTACCGGCTGACGAACCAGGCGCGGATTTCCTGATCGCTGCGGCCCTCGGCCACCATCTCCCGGATCCGGGTGCGCATGTCTTCTGCAATCGGCGCAGCAGACTGGGACACCGGCTCGTTCTCGCAGGCGACGCAGCGTACTTCCCGCATCAGGGCCTGCGCGCGCGCCTCTTCGGCCGGGTCGGCAAGCGGCGTTTCCACCGCAAAGGCGATCAGCAGGGAGGCAAGCAGCATCTTCATCGCCGCCCACCCTAGCGGCTGTATCGGCCCGCCGGAAGACGCCGCTATGTCTCAGGCGGCCATCAGATCACGCCGTCGCGGCGCATCACCTCGGTTTCGGATTGCGGCGAGACATGCGCAAGGATTTCCGGCGCCTTCCTGAT
Source organism: uncultured Hyphomonas sp. (assembly GCA_964419865.1). GTDB lineage: Bacteria > Pseudomonadota > Alphaproteobacteria > Caulobacterales > Hyphomonadaceae > Hyphomonas. The sequence continues at coordinate 16,135 of CAYQRX010000028.1, forward strand.
CCGGGCGATGTAGTTGACCGGGAAATGCGAGGTGACCTTACCGGCCCGCGCTTTCGAGAAGGTCATTTTCAGATCGGCTTTCACGAGGAAGTGCGACGGCGCCGCCTCACAGATTTCTCTGATGTCGAGTTCCAGGCCCGACAGGCCGAGCTGGTCGTGCAGCCGGGCATGGCGCGCTTTCAGCGCTTCCCGGTAGCTCTCATCGACCTTGCGGGCCGAGAAGCTGTCCGGCGCCGCCTCGATATAGGTGGGTGCATAGGCGGCGGCGAGGGTTTCGATATCGCCTTCCAGGGAAGCCTTCACAAAGCGCTCGAAAAAGCGCCGCAACGTCGTCTCACGGGTCTCGGTCATGCGCGTCCGCTCTCCCTGAATTTTGGCAAACCCCTAGCACGTTTTTGCTACGGTTTCGCGTCGGCCCTTACTGCCACAGCAGGGCCCCGGGGCACAATTAATTGCCAGCCATTTGTCCGCAGCCGAACCCTCGGCTAAGCCTCTGGCATGCTGGATATCCGCCCGATTCATCAGACCCCCGCCGGCGCGCTCGCGGCAGCGGCCGATCATGCCCCCTATCTGCGCCGGCTGGCCGAGCGCGGGGTGGGCACCGATTTCGCCGCTGCGCTGGGCCGCGTCACCGGCATGGCCCGCGAAACGCCGGTTGCCGAGGCGATGGCCGCGCTGCGCCAGGCCAAGCTGGCCACTCACCTGTCGCTCGCTGCCGCCGATCTGTCGGCCAGCCTGGACGTCATGGACGTCACACACCGTTTGACGGAGTTCGCTGGAGCGAGCCTGGAGGCGGCGCTGCAGGTGGCTCTGGCGGCGAAGGGGCTGAGCTCTGACGGCCTGTTCCTTATTGCGCTCGGCAAGATGGGGGCGTTCGAGCTCAACTATTCCAGCGACATCGACGTCTGCGCCTTCTATGAGCGCAGCCGGTTCGATGGTGGCGCACGCGATCCCGGCGACGCGGCTCAGCGCATCATCCGCGAGACCGTGCGGATCATGGAGGAGCTGACGGCTCACGGCTATGTCTTCCGCACCGATCTGCGGCTGAGGCCGGACCCCGGCTCGACCCCGCTCGCCGTCTCGACCGATATGGCGGACCTTTACTATGAAAGTCAGGGCCAGAACTGGGAGCGGATGGTCTGGATCAAGGGCCGGCCAACCGCCGGCGACCTTTCCGCGGCTGCGCGCTTCCAGAAGCGGCTGGAGCCCTATGTCTGGCGCCGCAATCTCGATTACTGGGCGATCGGCGACATCCAGGCGATCAAGCGGATGATCAATACCAAGGTCGGCGATGATGCTTTTACGGCGCCAGATCCGGACGTGAAGCTCTCGCCCGGCGGCATCCGCGAGATCGAGTTCTTCGTCCAGACCCAGCAGCTGATCCTTGGCGGGCGCGAGCCGGCGCTGCGCGACAACACCACCCTCGGCGCCATGGAAGCGCTGCGCGCGGCCGGGATTGTCTCCGACAGCACGGCCGAGACGCTGACAACCGCCTACCGCGCGCTGCGCAATCTGGAACACCGCATCCAGATGCGTCATGACGAGCAGACCCATACCGTGCCGGCCGATCCGGCCGAGCGCGAGGCGGTGGCGTATCTCTGCGGCTATGACGACCTCGCCGTCTTCGACCGCGACCTGCTGGAGACGCGCAAGCTGGTACAGGCCGCCTATGACGCGCTGTTTGCCCAGGAAGACCGCGCCGCCGAAAGCCATGGGCTCGGCAATCTCGTCTTCACCGGCGTTGACGATGATCCGGGGACGGTGCTGACACTGTCCGGCCTTGGCTTCACCGATCCCTCCGCTGCCATCGACACGATCCGCAACTGGCACCGGGGCCGTGTGCCGGCGACCCGCACGCCGCGTGGGCGCGAACTGCTGACCTCCATCCTGCCGGGTATGCTGAAGGCGATGGGCGCCACCGGTGAGGCCGACGAAGCCTTCCGCTGGTTTTCCCGCTTCTTCGAGGGGCTCTCCTCCGGCGTTCAGACCCTCTCCATGCTGCTGGCCAATCCGGACCTGCTCGACGATCTCGTCTCCACACTTGCGCTCGCCCCGCGCCTTGCGCAGATCCTCGCGCGCCGGCCGGACCTGCTCGAGACGCTGGTGTCGAATGTCGTGCCGCGCCGGCCTGAGTTGACGCAGGACGTCAGCTTCGATGCCGCGATGGATGAATGGCGGCGCTATCACCGCGAACAGAGTTTCCTGATCGGCCACAAACTTCTGCACGGCCTGTTGCCGAGCGCTGAGGCCGCCGAAGCGTGGACGGGCCTCGCCGATGAGACAATCCGCCAGATGGCGGCCGCGGCAGCCGCCGAAACGACCCGCCGCAATGGCGATGTGCCCGGCCGCTGGGCGGTGTTCGCCATGGGCAAGCTTGGCGGCGGGGAGCTGACGGCCGGTTCCGATCTCGACATCATCCTCATCTATGATGCACCGCAGGCGGACAATGCGCAGACCTGGTTCACACGCCTCACCCAGCGCCTGATCACGGCGCTGACCGCGCCGACGGCGGAGGGGGCGCTCTATGAAGTCGACATGCGCCTGCGCCCCTCCGGCCGCGCGGGTCCGGTCGCGGTCAGCCTTCCGGCTTTCCGGCACTACCAGTTCGAGGAGGCCTGGACCTGGGAACATATGGCGCTGACGCGCCTGCGCTTCGTCACCGGCGATGAAGGCCTCGGCGAGCAGGTGCTCGCTATCGCGGCGGATGCCATCTGCAGCCGCGCCCGCAGCGAACGGCGCCATGCGATCCCCGGTGACGTCGCGGACATGCGCGCCACGCTCTACCGCGAAAAGCCGGGCAGAGGCCTCTGGGATCTGAAAACGGCCGAGGGCGGACTGATCGACATCGAGTTCATCGCGCAGCAGGAAATGCTGCTGCGCGCCCGCCCGGACCTGATCCGTCCGGCCACGGCGCGTGCCCTCTCGGGCCTTGCAGATGCTGATGAGGCTGTCGATCCGGAAGCCGCAGAGGACTTCTTCTTCCTGCGCGCCGCGCTGCATCTTCTCTCTTCGCTGCAGCAGATCCAGCGCCTGGCGCTCGGCGACACCGATGCGGGCGATCCGGCCGAGGAGGGCGTTCCGGAAGGTCTCAAGGACCGTTTCTGCCGCGCCGTGGGCGAG
>CAYQRX010000029.1:0-19238 GCA_964419865.1 uncultured Hyphomonas sp.
GGCAAGCGTCGTGACGAGCGCCTCGGCGCCGGTCAGGCTGGTGGCGGCGGAATCGGACATGAGCGAACCTCCCGTGAAATTTCGTGTCTGCTGTCCGGCGTTCCCTAGGGGGTTTTGCGCGCCTGCGCAAAAGCAAAACGGGCCGCAGGCAGGACAGGAGCAAGGGGCGCTCCGGATCTGCCTGCGGCCCGCCATGAGCCAAAGGGGAATGGCTGAGGCCACCGGTCGCCCGGAAGCCCTGCGGCATACTTAACCAAAATAGCAAGGGAAGCGAGCCCTTTCAGGGGCAGATTCTACAGTAAATTCTGCCTCAGGCGCAGAAAACACCACTAGATCAGGATTTTCCCGGCCGCGAATTCTGGCGAATACAGGAGATCTACCTGATCGGCGCGCAGTGACAGCGTCCGCGACTGGTTGAGATAGCCCTTTTCGGTGATCTCACCGAGATCAGATCTCGGATCGACAGGTTGCAACACAATCCGCGCTATCCGTGCAGCGGCATTCGGATGCGCCCTGTTATGGGCAGCAAGGCCGGCCTTGATGGCTTCATGCACCTTGGGATGGCCCACAAGCGCCTCCACCGGCAAGGCTTCGCCAACAAGGCGCTGACACCAGGCAAGGTTGAGGAAGCCGAGCAGACCGATCTCATCGCGGTTGAGGCCGCAGACGACCGCGTCCGACAGCGCCCCGCCGCAGGCCGCCACCGCCGCCACCCGCACCGCCCCGGCCGAAACCCATGTGCCGCTGGCAAGCTTGAACTCCTCCACCGTGCGCCCATCGAAAGCGAGACCGCGCTCGGGCCGCTCGGGATCGACAAACTTCACCGCATCGCCAAGCCGGTAGAAACCCTCCTCATCGAAGGCTTCGGCGGTCTTCTCCGGATTGCGGAAATAGCCCGGCGTGACATTCACCCCCCTGACCCGCAGCTCCAGCTTCTCGCCCGCCGGCACCAGCTTGAACGTATTGCCCGGCAGCGGCAGGCCGATCAGGCCCATCCGGTCGTTCGGCCAGTGGACATTTGAAGCGGTCGGCGAGGTCTCGGTGGCGCCGTATCCAGCCGACAGCGAGATGCGCTGGCCGGTGACGCGCACGGCGACCTGCTGGATACGCTCATAAATATCCTGACCCATCGCCGCCCCGCCATAGGCCATCGAGATGAGGCGGGAGAAAAAGACTTCGGCAAGCTCACCGTCCTGTTCCAGCGCGGTCGCCAGCGCCGCCCAGGCCTGCGGCACGGTGGTGTGCTGCGTCGTCGGTATTTCCCTCAGGTTACGGAGCATTTCCGGCAAGCGCTGCGGCGTCGGCGCGCCCTGGTCGATATACATCGTGCCGCCCCAGTCCAGCATGTTGTGCAGGATGGCATTGGCGCCATAGGTGTGGCTCCAGGGCAGGAAGTTGACCATCACCTGCGGCCCGCCGGTGATCGCATCGAGGCGCGCTTCATCCCAGACCGAGCGGATCATCTTGGCATTGGCCGCGATCATGCCATGCGTATTGATCACCGCTTTGGGCTCGCCGGTGGAGCCGGAGGTCAGCATGTATTTCGCCGCCGTCTGCGGCGTCAGGCGCTGATAGGCTGCCTCCACCGCCGGGCCGGCCTGACCGGCGAAATCCTCGATGCTGACCGCGCGCGGCACGTTCGGCGCATTGCGCGAATAGATGACGAGCCGGCCCGTGAGGTCGAGACTGTCCAGCGCACGCTGATATTCGCGGCCATCCTCGACATAGATGAATTTGGGGCTGGTCAGCCGGTCGATATAGTTGAAGCGGACGAGGTCCTGGCTGAGCGTCGCATAGGCCGGCGTCACCGGCACAGCCGGGCTGCCCGCCCACATCGCGCCATACATGATGAGGGCGTTGTCGACCGCATTGCGCGACAGGATCATCACCGGCGCCTCCGGGCCCGCGCCTTCACTGAGAAAGGCGGCGGCGAGGCGCCGGACGGCGGCAAGACCGTCCGCATAGGTCACTTCCCGCCAGCCGGGTTGGGCGGGGTCCTCCGGCCAGCGCTCGGCCAGCCAGATCTGGCCGGGCCGCTCGGCGGCCCACTGCACCAGCGGCGCCAGCATATGCGGCGGATACGGCTTCAGCGGCTGGCCACTGTCCAGCAGGATCGTCCCGTCAGGGCGCCGGTCGATCTTCAGCTTCAGCGGCAGATAGGGCACTTCCCGGAACGGGATATGGGCGGTGGTGCTCATGTCAGCGATCATTATCTCCCCGGAAAATTGTCTCGTAGTCTTCACCGCCGTAGAAAGCCCTCAGTATCAGCACCTCACCGGTATCGTCATCCACCTTGTAAAGGATCACGCCCTTCTGCCGCACCACTTTCAGGCGGATACCCTGGCCGAGCTCGTTGGGTGCCTGGAACCGGTTCGGCAGTTGGGCCAGACTGTCCACAGCCTGCCGGAAGTCCATCAGAACTGCATTGGCTGTGTTGAAGTCGCCGGTCGTAAAATCAAGGTGCGCGCCAATGCGTTCTATGCCGGCTTGAAAATCGTCGGATTCCCGGAGCCTGTACTGCCTCACGAGGCGGCTTTCCGAGCTTCCCGCCGGGCGGCCATATGGGCGTCAAAACGGCGCTGGCCTTCTTCTTGGCTCACAAATTCCCCCTCCAGCCGTGCCTGCAGGTCAGCCCGAATCGCCGCCAGCCGCTCCTCATGCTCTTCCTGCCGTTTCTCCAGCGCGCGGAGACCGTCGCGGATGACGTCGCTGGCGGTGGCGTATTTGCCTTCGGCGACGAGGCGCTCGACCATTTCGGCGAGGCCATCGGGCAGCGAGATGGTGATGCGGACGGTCAAAAGCAGCTCCTGAGGCAGCTCGGCGGGGGTATGAAATAATCATACCCTCCGGCCCGGCGCCGGTCAAACACGCCTAAAGGTCCCGCATCCCCTCGGTCGGGATAAAGACGACTTCGCCGCAATGCTTGCAATGCACCGCGTCGCGGTCATGCCGGTTGAGCCCGCAGGAAGCGCACTCATGCTCGACCCGCTCATTCGGTGTCACAAGCGCGCGCAAGAGGCGCAGGAACAGCGTCACGCCAAGCAGCATGATGACAATTGGCAGCACGCGGCCGGTCCAGCCGACAAGCTCGATATCGCCGTATCCCGTGGTCGTCAGGCTCGTAACGGTGAAGTAGAAGGCATCGAGATAGTTCTTCACATCCGGGCTTTTCGCCACCTGGTCGGCATAGACGAGCGCCGACATGATGAAGAGGAATACGAGCAGGTTGATGGCGCGCTCCATCAGCACACGGTGAAGCTGCAGATAGCGCGCAAGCGGGCTTTCGGTGCGCAGGAAGCTGAAGGCCCGCGCGATCCTGACGGCGCGGATGATCCGCAGGAAGGCATAGTTCTGCGAGACAAGCGGGGCAAGCATGGTGAAGACCACGATCAGGTCCGCGATGTTCATGATGCGGAGGAAAAAGCGGCTGCGGCGCGGCGTGATGTAGAAGCGCGCGGCAAGGTCCGCGGCGATGATCGTCCCGATCACATAATCCAGCCAGTAATGCTGTCCCGCCTCGCCGACGAAAGGCGAGACCAGGAAATAGCTGATCGTCAGCATATCGAAGACCAGGATCGCCCAGCGGAAGGTGAGCGGCCATTTGCCGACACCTTCATACAGCCAGATCAGCGTCCGGCGCGGACCGAGGGACTTGCGCTCCGGCTTCGTTTCAGCGGTTTCGCTCAACCCGCCGGCTCCAGTGTTTCGTTGAAGCGGACCGGCTTGCCGCCGCCCTTCTTCACGATCTCGCCATCGCGCATGACGAAGCCGCCGCGTACAATGGTTCCCACCGGCCAGCCGGTCGCCTCAAAGCCGTCAAACTGGGTCCAGCCGCATTTCGATTTCGACCAGTCGTTCGTAATCGTCGCTTTGTGCTTCAGGTCCACGACCGTGAAGTCGGCATGGTAGCCCTCCGCAATCCGCCCCTTGTCGGCGAGGCCGAAGACACGCTGCGGGCCGGCGCTGGTGAGTTCGACAAAGCGCTGCAGGCTGAGCTTGCCGTCATTCACATGGGTCAGCATCACCGGCACGAAGGTCTGCACGCCCGGCATGCCGGAGGGCGAAGCGGGATAGGGCCGCTGTTTCTCCTCGATCGTGTGCGGGGCATGATCCGTCGCCAGAACATCGACGATGCCGGCATTGAGCGCCCGCCAGAGCGCCTCGCGGTGCCGGGCCTCGCGCACCGGCGGGTTCTGCTGGGCGAAGCCTTTAAGCCGGTCATAGCAGTCCGGCGCGGCCAGCGTCAGATGGTTCGGAAGCACCTCGACACTCGCCACATCCTTTGCGTTCACGAGCAGGTCCATCTCCTCAGCGGTGGAGATGTGCAGCACATGAATGCGCTTGCCGGTCTTGCGGGCAAGGCCGATCAGGCGGCGTGTGGAAGAGACCGCCGCCTCGACATCGCGCACGATGATATGGCTGTGCCAGTCGCCGGTCACGGCAAGGCTGCGGCGCTCCTCCAGCCGGTACTCGTCCTCGGAATGGAAAGCGGCGCGGCGTTTGATGGCCCGCAGCACGGCTTCGACGCCGGCATCGTCCTTCACCAGCAGGTCGCCCGTCGAGGCGCCCATGAAAACCTTGACGCCGCAGCAGCCGAGCATCCGCTCCATCTCGGGCAGCAGGCTGACATTGTCATGTGTCGCCCCGGCATAGAAAGCGTGGTCGATGTCCATGCGCCCCTTCGCGCGGGCCAGCTTGTCCAGCATCAGGTCCGGCGTGATGGTCGAGGGGTTGGTGTTCGGCATCTCGAACACGGCCACCACCCCGCCCAGCGCCGCCGAGCGCGCCTCGGTTTCAAGGTCTGCCTTGTATTCCAGGCCCGGCTCGCGGAAATGCACCTGCGTATCGATCACACCCGGCAGGATGTGCAGGCCCGAGGCGCCATAGATCTCTCCCGCCACAGCCTTGGAAAGATCCCCGATCCGGGCGATGCGCTCACCGATGATGCCGATGTCTGTGACGGCCTCGCCGCCGGGCGTGACGACGGTGCCGCCGCGCAGGATGAGATCAAAAACCTGTGTCATGGCAGGCGTTATCGCGCCGCCGGAAGGAAATGTCACGTGGGCGCTGCGGCTGGGCCGGCCCATTCGGCTTGGTCGGCTTGGACCGCCGGCCATTGCGGCCTGGCCCGGCGGGGCTTAGATCAGGGCGATGCACCGCCTGCCTAACCGCGCCATTCTCAGCCTGACCGGCCCCGACACCCTCGCCCTGCTGGAGCGGACCGTGACGCACACGGTCACCGGCTGGGCCGAGGGCGAGGCGCGCTATGGCGCGCTGCTGACGCCCCAGGGCAAGATCATCGCCGACTATATTGCCCACCGGACGGCGGAAGGCGTCCTGATTGATGTGCATGAAGACGCCGCCGACGACCTCCTGAAACGCCTGACCATGTTCCGCCTGCGCTCGCAGGTGGCCCTGAAGATCGAGGAGGGCCTGGTGGCGGCGGTGAGCGCTGACGGCGCGCCCGATCCGCGCAGCGGGAAGCTGCCGAAGCGGGCGGTTGCGGCGGCCGGGGATGCGGCCGCGCCGCTGGAAGGCTGGGACGCGCTGGCAATCGCCGCCGGCATCCCCGAATGGGGCCGGGATTACCGGGCGGCGGAAGTCTTCCCCACCGACATCAACATGGACCTGATGGACGGCATCGACTACCGCAAGGGCTGTTTCGTCGGCCAGGAAGTGGCGAGCCGCATGAAGCGCAAGGGACTGATCCGCAAGCGGACCGTGCGCCTTCGCGGCGAAGCCTTGGCAGCGGGCGCCGAAGTGCGCGCCGGCACGGCGGGGCTGCTGGGCACGGTGACCAGCGCGGCGGCAGGCGAAGGCCTCGCCCTCATCCGCACCGACCGGTTCGCGAAATCGGTCGCCGAGCGCCAGCCCGTCACCGTCAATGAGGCGCCTGCCGAGATCGAAGGCACGCCCTGGCTGATCGGCGAGGTGAAGGCGCATATGGAGGGTTCAGCCAATGAGTGACACCCATTCCTGCGGCTGGGCACCGATGAATGATGCGCTTTACCGGCATTATCACGACACCGAATGGGGGGTGCCGGAACGCGACCCCCGTGCCCTCTGGGAAAAGCTGCAGCTTGACGGGATGCAGGCCGGCCTCAGCTGGATCACCATTCTGCGCAAGCGCGAGACCATCCGCGAGGAGTTCGATGGGTTCGATCCGGAGCGCCTCGCCCGCTGGAATGACCGGCGGATCAGCCGGGCCATGACGAATCCCGGAATCATCCGCAGCGCCAAGAAGATCGAGGCGGTCATCGGCAATGCCCGCACCTATCTCGACATGATGGAGCGGGGCGAGGATTTCTCGGCCTATTGTTGGGACTTTGTCGGCGGCCAGCCGATCCAGAACCGCTGGAAGAATTACCGCGACGCCCCGACCTTCACCCCCTGGTCGGAGGCAATGTCGAAGGATCTGAAAAAACGCGGCTTCAAATTTGTCGGGCCGACCATTGTCTATGCCTGGGCACAGGCCGTTGGCATGGTCAACGATCATGAGGTAGGCTGCCCCCGTCACAGGCAAGTGCGGGAGAAATCATGAAAACGCTGATAATGATGGCGGCAGCCGGGATGCTGACAATCGCCGGAGGATGCCAGTCGAGCGAGCCCTCGGCGGCCTATGCCAATCCGATGGATGCCTGCGCCGCAATCGAGGATGAGGAAGACCGCGCCCGCTGCCTGCGCAACATCGTGGCCGATGTCGCCAGCAGCACCAAACGCGAGCAGGAAAGGCGCAAGGGACCATGAGGCACGCAGCCTTCCTTTGCGGAAGCCTTGCCCTGCTGCTGCTGGCCGGCTGCGCCACCTGGCAGGACGACGCGCATGCCGAGGCGCTGGCCCGCTGCGAAGGCCAGGCCGAGCCGGATCAGCGCCGCCTCTGCCGCGAAGCGGTCATCGCCGCCGCCGAAGCGGAACACCGGGCGCAGATGGACAAGCTCGGCCAGCGCATCCTCGAAGCCGAGGAGCGCGAGCGCCAGCGCCAGGTATATGGCGGCCCCGGGCAGGTTGACCGCTGATCCGACAGGTCTTTTTCAGGTTAACTTAAGGCCTGTCCGCCAGCCTTGTGCTGAAGCCGCAACGCACGTTACAGCTTGCAACACAAGGATATAGCAAGAAGGGCCTGACGCAGCCATGCGGACAGGCACCGCCGGAGACGCCTATGCCGAGCCCTGTGATTTCCGCCACTGGCCTGTGGACCCCGCCCTACTCCATCTCGAATGAGGAACTGGTCGCCAGCTACAATGCCTGGGCCGCCAACTGGAATCTCGAGAATGCGACCGACATCCAGTCGGGCCTGTTCGAGCCGAAACCGATGTCCTCGGTCGAGTTCATCGAGAAGGCCTCAGGCATCAAGGCGCGCTATGTGGTCGACAAGGAGGGCGTGCTCGACCCCGACATCATGACCCCGCGCATCCCCGAGCGGCCGAACGAGCAGATCTCGATCCTGGCCGAAATGGCGGTGCATGCGGGGCGCGACGCGCTGAAGCGCGCCGGGCGCGAGGCGAAGGATGTCGACGCGGTGATCTGCGCGGCCTCCAACATGCAGCGCGCCTATCCGGCCATGGCGATCGAGGTGCAGGACGCGCTCGGTATCGAGGGTTTCGCCTTCGACATGAACGTCGCCTGTTCCTCCGCCACCTTCGGCATCCAGACGGCGGCCGATTTCATCCGTTCGGGCAATGCCCGCTCGGTCCTGGTGGTGAACCCGGAAATCTGCTCCGGCCATCTCAACTTCACCGACCGCGACAGCCATTTCATCTTCGGCGATGTGGCAACCGCCATCCTGGTCGAGGCTGAAGATTTTGCCCCCGCGAAGCACTGGAAAATCCTCGGCACGAAACTGAAAACCCAGTTCTCGAACAATATCCGCAACAATTTCGGCTTCCTCAACCGCGCGGCGCCGGAAGGCATCGGCGCGCCGGACAAGCTGTTCGTGCAGGAAGGCCGCAAGGTGTTCAAGGAGGTCGTGCCGATGGTGTCGGAGATGATCACCGAGCATCTCGGCGAAGTCGGCCTGAAGGCGGGCGAGTTGAAGCGGATGTGGCTGCACCAGGCCAATGCCAACATGAACCGGCTGATTTCATCCAAAGTGCTCGGCCATGAGGCCAGCGAGGCCGAAAGCCCGACCGTGCTCGACACCTATGCCAACACATCCTCCGCCGGCTCGATCATCGCCTTCCATCTGCATTCGGAAGACTTCACCCCCGGCGAAAAAGGCCTGATCTGCTCCTTCGGCGCGGGCTACTCGGCCGGCACGGTGTTTGTGGAGAAGGTGGGGTAAGGCACTTATTCCGACGGGAGGGGAGCAAGGATAGATGGCCACGGAGCCATGGAGCGACGAAGAAAATGCGACTATCGTCGCCTACTATTTCGAAATGCTCCGCAAGGAAATCTCCCAAGAAGACTTTGTGAAGGCCGAATATAATCGGCGCCTTCAAGTGCTGTTGCCGAAGCGGTCGCGGGGGTCAGTTGAATATAAGCTTCAGAACATTAGCGCTGTGATGTTGGGCTTGGGGCAGCCTTGGATACTGGGCTACAAACCAGCGTCCCAGTTCCAGATGTCATTGGTCGACGCCGTCCTGGCGCAGCTTGATCAGCAGCCAGACTGGTTTGCTCTCTCCAAAACCAAGCCTGAAGGAAAGAAGATCACAGCCACTGTGCGTGACCCCGGCTCACTGTGGATCGGCCCACCCCCGACTTTCTCAAACGAACCACCGCCAGTTGATTTGGAGACCATGGCGGCGATCGCCCGGCGATATGATGTCGCTTCAAGAGATGAAGCCAACAGAAAGTTGGGCGAGGCGGGTGAGGAATATGTCCTCGAGTTTGAAAAAGAAAACCTGGCCCGATCAGGGCGGCGGGACTTGGCACAACGGATCGTCTGGACAAGCAAGGAGGAAGGCGACGGCGCGGGCTTCGACATTGCAAGTTTCGAGCCCGATGGCCGCCCGAGGCTTCTGGAAATCAAGACAACGAATGGATGGAACCGAACTCCGTTTCATATCACCAGAAACGAACTGGCCGTCGCCAATCGTGAGCGGGAGACCTGGCACCTGGTGAGGCTTTGGAATTTTGCCCGTAAACCAGAAGCCTTCTCAATCCGACCACCTCTTGAAACACACGTCGCGCTTACACCGACGACTTTCCTAGCGTCATTGCATTAAGGATCCGTCATCCCGGAAGCTGCGTAGCAGCTATCCGGGAACTGGATCAAACTGCCGAGGGGAGAACTGACCGCTGAGATTTCTGGATCCCGGCGTTCGCCGGGATGACGGTGTTTGGGGCGGCAGGATAATAGTATCTGCCGAGCAAAGCGACGGCGTGGGCGCGCCAAGGCCCGAGGCCTGTGCAGCACCGCCCGGCAATAAGAGCCCTATTCGTCAAAGTCTTCCGTGAACATGTCGCCCCAGAGGGCGCGGCGGCTGGCCTTGGTGGCTTCGATGACGACGACGATCGCACCGCAGACGAGCACGGCCATCGGAAAGCCGGTACCGGTGGCGAACTGGTGCAGAATGTCGATCATGGCGGCAATGCTTCCGGATTACTCTACTTTTAACGCCGGCGGGGCTGTCACACCGGACTGCCCGCTGTTAGTGCAAGCCTTATGCCCGAGAGGCCTTAATGCGTCATTGGCAAACGGGGGCAGGAACAAGGCGAGTTTGTAACCGGATCGCCCCGGTTTATTTACCCGTGTGACCAAGCCCTTAAAATGCCCGGTATGGAGCCAGCCCGTTGAAGCGATCTGTTAAGCCTCCCCGCGTCTGGCAGCGGATGCTGTCCGGCCGCCGCCTTGATCTGGCACATCCCTCGCCAATGGATGTGGAGATCGAGGACATTGCCCATGGCCTGGCGCGGGTGGCCCGGTGGAACGGTCAGACGAAGGGCGAGCATGCCTTCTCGGTGGCCGAACATTCGGTGCTGGTGGAGCAGCTGGTGCGCCGGCTGGAGCCCGGCCTCGCGCCGGAGGCCTGGCTGACGGCGCTCCTGCACGACAGCCCAGAATATGTGATCGGCGACATGATCTCCCCGTTCAAGGCGTTGCTCGGGGAAAGCTATAAGGGCGTCGAGGCTCACCTGCAGGAAGCGGTGCATATCCGCTTCGGCCTCAGCCCCGTGACCCCGCAGCGGCTGAAGAAGATCATCAAGCGGGCGGACAATGTCTGCGCCTGGTTCGAGGCGGTGCAGCTCGCAGGCTTCAGCGAGGCCGAATCCGACAGCTTCTTCGGCCGGCCGCCGGAAGGCATCCGCCTGAAGCTCTCCCCCCTGCCCCCGACCGAGGCGCAGCGCGTCTTCCTCAAACGCTTCGCCGATATCCAGGCCGTGATCACGGCGGAGACCGCCTGATGCCCGCGACGACCCCGCTGCTGATCGGCCTGTCGGCGGTCATGGTCGCCATTTCCGAGGGCGAGCCGCATGTGCTGGTGACCCGCCGGCCAAGCGGCGAGGAGGCCCTGCCCTTCGGCCCCTTCGACCCGGTAAACCACCGGACCTTTGACCTGTCCTTGCGCGGCTGGGTGCGCGGGCAGACGGGGTTCGAGCTCGGCTATGTCGAACAGCTCTACACGTTCGGCGACAAGGACCGCGAGGCGCCGGAGGCAACGGTTGCCGATGCGCCGGCGGGGGCGCACATCGTCTCGGTCGGCTATCTGGCGCTGACGCCGGAGGAACGCCCCGTGGCGGCAAATTTCGAGGCGCGCTGGCGCAGCTGGTACCAGTATTTTCCATGGGAGGACCATCGCACCGGCCGGCCCGGCCTGATCGACGAGGCGATTGCGCCGCGGCTGAAGACCTGGGCCGCGGGCAGTGAGCGGCGGCTGGAGCGGGCCCGGATTGCCTTCGGCCTGGACGGCGCGCGCTGGATCGAGGAACGGGTGCTGGAGCGGTATGAGCTTCTCTACGAGGCGGGGCTGGTGGCAGAATGTGCGCGCGATGCCGGCCTGCCGGAGAGCGCCACCTGTTTCGGCGCCGCGATGGCGTCCGACCACAGACGAATCCTCGCGACCGGGGTCTCGCGGCTGCGCAGCAAGATCAAGTATCGCCCTGTCGTGTTCGAGCTAATGCCCCCGCGCTTCACGCTGTCAGAATTGCAACGGGCCGTGGAGGGCATTCTCGGCCTGGCGCTGCACACGCAGAATTTCCGCCGGGCGCTGGAGAAGACCGGCCTTGTGGAAGGCACCGGCCAGATGGAAACCGGCACGGGCGGGCGGCCGGCCGAAATCTTCACCTATCGCCGCACCCCAGCAGGCGGCCTGTCCGCGCCAGGTCTCGCCACGCCGCGCAAGTCCGTAGACTGAAAAACCTCATCTTCCGCGCCGGCGGGCGCGGTGTCGGGATATCGCCTCAAGCGCAACGCAAGACCCCGCTCCCATTTGTGGGAGGCGAGGGTCTTGCCTACTCCGCCGTCAGACCTTCCGGCTCGCCGACGAGGAAGAAGCTGTAGCGTTCCGGGGCGAGATATTTCGCCGAGACCCGGTTGACGTCTTCCAGCGTCACGGCATCGATCAGCGCGTTGCGGCGGTCGAAATAGTCGATGCCGAGTTCGTCCTGGCGCAGGGTCATGATATTGGACGCGATCTTGGCATTGGAATCGAAACCCAGCGGATAGGAGCCGATGAGATAGGCTTTCGCGTCGGCCAGTTCCGCCTCGGTAACGCCGCTCTCGATGAATTTCTGCATCTCTTCCCGGATACCCGTGACGAACTCCCCGGCGCTCTCATTCTTGGTCTGGCCGCCGCCCGACCAGGTGAGGAAGGACGGGTTCGGGTCCAGGCTGGAGCTGATGCCGTAGGTCAGGCCCTTCTCCACACGGAGGGTTTTCATCAGCCGGCTCTCAAAGCCGCCGCCGCCGAAGGTGTAGTTCAGCACGAAGGCGGGGAAGAAATCCGGATCATTGCGGTCGATGCCGGGGCCAATGAAGCGCACCAGGCTCTGCGGCTGGGGCAGCGGAACGATGACCGGCTCGCCTGCCGCCACGTCCGGCAGGGTTACCGGCTCGACCGGCGCGATGGTGCTCGTTTCCGGCAGGCTGGACGCCACCTCGTCGATCAGCGGCGCCAGCGCTTCCGGCGTGATCGCGCCGACGGCGGTGACCAGCAACCGGTCCTTCGTCATCAGCGAGCGCATATGTTCCCGGGCAAGGTCCGGTGTCAGGGCGGCGAGGCTTTCGGCCGTCACTTCGCGGGCAAAGGGATGATCCGGGTACAGCGCCGCGGCCTGGGCGCGCCAGGCAAGATAGTTCGGATTGGTCTCACGCGTGCGCAGGCTCACTTCCTGTTCGCGCAGGAAGCGCTGGAACGGGCCGTCATCATAGCGCGGCTCGGCAAAGGCGGTGGCGACCAGGCTGAGCGAAGGTTCGGCATTCTCCGACAGCATCGTCGCCGAACAGCTGGTCCATTCGGAGGAATTCGAGCAGCCGAAGCTCATGTTCAGCTCTTCCATCGCCGTCTGGAAGCCGAGAGAGTCCAGCTCGCCGGCGCCCTCATTCATGCCATAGACAACGGCCTGGCCGAGACCCCGCAGGCCGTCCGGGTCTGCGCTGGAGCCGCCGCGCCAGGCCATCTGCACCGACAGGATCGGGATGGAAGGCTCGGTCACCAGCCAGACGGATACCCCACCCGGGGTGACGAACTGCTGGATACGGACGAAATCGCCTTCATAGACATCGACCGCAAGGGCGGGCTCTGCCGGTGCGGAGTCCAGGGCGGGCGCTTCGGCCTGGGTGGCGCAGGCTGTGAGGATGAGCGCCGCTGCGGCGCCGGAGAAAAACAGGCGTTTCATGGCTCAGAGGTCCCCTTCGGCCGGCAGCAGGTGGGCGGCGATGTAATGTTTGTCAGCGGCGAAAACCTCCCGCACGGCGGCAAGCGCCTGCTCGGGCGTCACCTCGCGAATCCGGTCGGGATAGGCGGCGATGTCCTCGAGGGTGAAGCCGAGGACCAGGCTTGCGCCATATTGCTGCGCCATCGCCGCCTGGCTGTCCTTCTGATAGATCGCGGTGGCGGCAAGCTGGTTGCGCGCGCGGATGACTTCCGCCTCTGTGAAGCCGCTCTCGAGGATCGCTTCGACCTGCGCCATCACGGCTGCTTCCAGCTCCTCAAGGCTGACGCCTGACACCGGCGTGCCGTAGATAACCGCCGGGCCTTCATCATGCAGCGTCGTCCAGCCGAATGTGGCGACATTGATGGCCAGCTGCTGCTCTTCGACGAGCGACTGATAGAGCCGGCTGGTTGTGCCCCCGCCCAGCGCCTGCAGGCCGACTTCAAGAGCGAAGGCCTTGTCCTCGTTGCGGCGGTAGGAGGTGCCGAGATAATACCGGCTCCAGACAGGCTGGCGCACTTTCGGGTCGGAATGCGTGAGCAGGCGGGTTTCGCTCAGCGGCTGGACCGGCTGCCATTTGCGCTCCGTGTTCGCGATGCCGGTCGGCTGGATCGGGCCGTAATGCTGCTCGGCAAGGGCGCGGACCGTCTCTTCGGTGACATCGCCGGCGACGACCAGGATCGCGTTCTCCGGGCTGTAATACTCGCGGTAGAAAGCGAGGCCGTCTTCCGGCGTCAGTGCTGCGACCTCGTCCATCAGGCCGATGACGGTGATCTCATACGGGTGGCCCTGCCAGAGGGTGGAGAGCACCTGTTCCTGCAGCAGCGCGTTCGGATTGTTCTCGATCCGCTGGCGGCGCTCTTCCTTGACCACATCGCGCTCGGAAATGAACGGGCCTTCGGGGTCGTCATTGATGATGAGGTTCACCATCCGCTCGGCCTCAAGCTCCATCATCTTGCCAAGCTGGTCCTTGTGGACGCGCTCGAAATAGGCGGTGTAGTCCCAGCTGGTGAAGGCGTTCAGCTGCCCCCCGGAGCGCTGGACGATGGAGGTGAACTCCTCCGGGCCGATATTCTTGGTCTCCTTGAACATCACATGTTCGAAGAGGTGGGCGATGCCGGACTTTCCAGGCGCCTCATCGACCGCGCCGACCTTGTACCAGACCATATGGGTGACGACCGGGGCGCGGTGGTCGGGCACGACGACGACCTGCATGCCATTGTCGAGATGGAAGGTGCTGGGCTGCGGGGCGGTCTCGGCCAACGCGGCCGCAGCCGCAAAGGCGAAAAGCCCGGCGGTCAGGATACGTTTCATGGGCAGGCTCCGGTCTGGAGGTCAGTCTTTCGGGACGAGGGGCGGCAGGCCGCCGGATCAGGTGCCCGGCAGGCGGATGCGCGGCGCGCCGCTGGTCTGCTCGATCGTCACCGCCTGGTTGCCCGTGGCGTTGTCGGTCGCAGCTGATTCGCGGTCTTCCGGATTGTCCTTGCGCCAGAACAGGATGCGGTCAGCAATCGAGGACGACTTGCGGATAGCGCGGCTTTCTTCCCAGTCGACCTGGGCGCGGATCGCCGGGTTCACCGCATTGGCCTGGGCCGCCGCGACGAGGGCGCGCTCGGCCGCGCTCGCCTCCTGACCAAGACCGGCGCCGAAGGCGGCGACCGAGCCGGATGTGGCCGCCTCGACCTCAGCCGGAATGGTTGTGCCGGGCGCCGGCGGGCGCAGGCTGTAATTCGGCGGCAGCGACAGCGGCGGCTTGGTGACGACGCGGAACTCGTCCGGCGTGACCGCGCCGGAATTGCCGCTGGAGGAACAGGCCGCCGCCACGCTCAGGGCGAGGCCGGCAGCGAGGAGCGGGAGAGTCTTTTTCATAGCCGTTACAGATCCGCTTGAACTTGAAGGATTAGCCTTGTTTCAGGCTGTTAGCCTGTTTCTGGCGCGAAAGTAAGAACTGGTCCACAAACAGTAGCACTGCGCCGACCGTGATGGCGCTGTCGGCGACGTTGAAGATCCACGGAAACCAGCCGAAGGTCAGCTCGTTCACATCAATGAAGTCGACCACCGCGCCATAGCGCACGCGGTCGATGAGATTACCGATGGCGCCGCCGACAACGAGGGTCAGCGACAGCCTCAGCCAGCGCCCCTGCGCCTTTGTCAGCCAGTAGAGGAAGCCGCAGGCGATGACGAACATGGCCGCCGAGAGCACCCAGCGCATCGCGCCTTCCGATTGCAGCAGTCCGTAGCTCATCCCCCGGTTCCACAGCATCGTAAGGTCCACCGGGCCGGGCAGGACGATGCGCCCGCAGGTGTTCACATTTGCGGGATCGTTGAGGCAGGCGAGCGCATTGAAGCTCGGCTCCGCCAGAACAAGCCATTTCGTCAGCTGATCGATCAGCACGATGAGCGGGATCACCGCGTAGGGCCAGGCTGTCTGCGGCGAAATCTTCATGGTGCCTGAGATTGCAGAGGCAGGCGGCGGGATCAAGCACTTGTATGCAGGCTTGGAGCCCCTTCTCCCCCGGGAGAAGGGGCTTGTGTCCCTACCCGGCCGCCCCGCCCCAGGCCTTCACCGCCAGCGCGTCGCGCGGCGTGATGTCCGGAAACGCCGGGTCTGCCGTGGCCGGGTCGAAATATTTCCAGCTGCGGCGGCACTTGATGCCCGTGGCTTTCTGCGGAACCACCGCGATGCCCGGCGCCTCGGCCAGCGTGAAGGCGCCGGCGGGCACCTCCGCCGAATGCACCAGATCCGCCCCGGAAGTGATGAAGATGTCGCCGGCATCCTCGCCCGCAAACGCCTCGATCAGCGCCTTGTCGGCGATGAACACTTTCGGCGCCGCTTCCAGCGAGGCACCGATCCGCTTCTCGCGGCGTTCGACCTCCAGCGCGCCGGTGACGACGCGGCGGACAGCGAAAATCTTCTCCCAGCGCGCCGCCAGCTGCGGATTTTGCCAGCCTTCCGGCGTGGCGGGGAACTGCAGCAGGTGGACCGAGGGGGCCGCGCCCTTGAGATGGCTTTCGCCGAACGCCTCGTCTGTGGTGAACGGCATCACCGGGGCGAGCCAGGCCAGCATCCGCTCCAGCGCTGCGGCCATCACCGTGCGCGCGGCGCGGCGGCGGTTGCCCCACACAGCCGTTGCCGCGTCCCAGCCGCTGGCGGTGGCGAAGGACGGATCGCAATAGAGCGAGTCCTTGCGGACATCGAAATAGACGGCCGAGAGCTCGACGTTCACGAAATTGATGAGCAGGGTCATCACGCGCTTGAAGTCGAAGCTCGCATAGGCCGCGCGGATCTGGGCGTCGAGTTCGGCCAGGCGATGGAGCATGAAACGCTCCAGGCCCGGCATCGCGGCGGCGTCCACGGCCTCTTCTGCCGTATACCCATCCAGCGCGCCGAGCAGGTAGCGCAGCGTGTTGCGCAGCTTGCGATAGGTTTCGACCGTGCCCTTGATGATCTCGTCGGAGATGCGCAGGTCATCCATATAGTCGGCAGAGGCCGTCCAGATACGGAGGATTTCGATGCCGTATTGTTTCTGCACTTCCTGCGGCTCGATCGTGTTGCCGAGCGATTTCGACATCTTCTTGCCGTCCGCATCGACGATGAAGCCGTGCGTGACGACCTTTTTATAGGGCGCCATCCCGCGCGTCGCGCAGGACTCCAGCAGCGAGGACTGGAACCAACCGCGATGCTGGTCGGAGCCTTCCATATAGACGTCCGCCTGCCCCGTTCTCTCGTCGATGATGCCGCGCTTGCGCAGGGCGAAGGCGTGCGTGGTGCCGCTGTCGAACCACACGTCGAGCACGTCGGTGACCTTTACCCAGCCTTCGGGCGGGACACCGGTGCCGGAGAAGAAGTCTTCCGCAGGCGTGGCAAACCATCCGTCCACGCCGGTTTTCTCGATGGCGGCCTTGATATTGGCGTTGAGCTTGTCCGCCCGCTCTTTGGTCAGCGCAGCCGTGTGGGGCTGGCCTTCCTTGTTGACGAACAGGGTGATCGGCACGCCCCAGTTACGCTGGCGGGAGATCAGCCAGTCGGGCCGCCCTTCGACCATCGCCTGCAGGCGGTTGCGGCCCGTGGGTGGATAGAATTCGGTGTCTGCGATGGCTTTCAGGGCCAGCTCGCGCAGCGTCTTGCCGCCATGCACGGGCTTGTCCATCGCGATGAACCATTGCGGCGTGGCGCGGCGGATGACCGGCGCTTTCGAGCGCCAGGAATGGGCATCGCGGATGGTGGTAACGCCGCGCGCCAGCAGGTTTCCGGACTCGGCCAGCAGGCGGATCACCTCATTATTCGCCTTCCCCGCCTCGCCGCGCTTCTTGCCGGAGGTGACGATGATATCGAGCCCGCGTAGGGGCTCGGGCACTTCGTCCGTATAGCGACCATCGGCGTCAACGATCTGACGGATTTCCTGCGTCGTGTGGCCTGAGTTAACCCACACATCAAAGTCATCTTCGCCATGGGCGGGCGCGGTATGGACGAAGCCGGTGCCGGCATCGTCGGTGACGTGATCACCGGCGAGGAGGGGGATGGGGTGTTGGAAGAATTCCGATATGCCGTGAAGCGGATGCTTGAGACTCCAGCCCTCAGGATCAACATCTCTGAGACGTTTGAAATCCTTTGCTTTAGCTGCGGACAACGCATCGGAAGCCAGATTGTCGGCGAACACCAACTTGTCGCCCGGCTTCACATAGGGCGCAAATCCGAGTTCTTCCTCGGTCATCACATCGGTTACTTCGTAAAGCCCATATGAGACTTCAATATTGAAGCTGACCGCTTGATTGGCCGGGATAGTCCATGGGGTCGTTGTCCAAATAACAACCGAACAGTCATGATCGAGCGGAGATGCATCACTCCCGACATCATGTCCAACAAGTTCACTTGAGACCGGAAACTTCACCCACACCTGCGGCACTTTCCGGTCGTGGTACTCCACTTCCGCCTCTGCCAGCGCCGTGCGTTCGACCGGGCTCCACATGATCGGCTTCGCCCCACGCACGAGGCCGCCTTTCATTGCCATGTCGAGAAATTCCGAGACGATCATCGCCTCGCTCTCGAAAGCCATCGTCAGGTAGGGGTCGTCCCATTCGCCCTCGATGCCGAGGGCGCGGAACTCTGCCTTCTGCACACCGACCCAATGCTCCGCATACGCCCGGCAGGCGGCGCGGAATTCTTCAGGGGGCACAGAATCCTTCGGGCGGTTCTTGCTCCGGAACTCCTCCTCCACCTTCCATTCGATGGGCAGGCCGTGACAGTCCCATCCCGGCAGGTAGGAGGCATCAAAGCCCTGCATCTGGTGGGAGCGGACGATGATGTCCTTGATGATCTTGTTGAGCGCCGTGCCAAGGTGGATGTGGCCGTTCGCATAGGGCGGGCCATCATGCAGGATGAAGGGATCGCGGCCTTTTGCGTCGGCACGCAGCTTTTCATAGAGACCGAGTTCGTCCCAGCGCTTGATCCATTCCGGCTCGGCCTTGGGCAGGCCGGCGCGCATGGGAAACTCGGTTTTCGGCAGGAACAGGGTGTCGCGGTAATCGCGTTCAGAGGCGGTCGATTCGGTCATGATGTCTGGTCGATCAGATGGGGGCGGCGAAGGCACCGGTTGAAATCATTGGGGCAAACGAACTTTACCCGGCCACCGCTGAAACAAGGGTTCAGACGGCGGCCGGGCCGCTAATTCGTATGATTTTGCGGGCCCGGGCCTTTTCCATGACCGGGGCGGTTAGCATGACCGGCGGGGCGCTGTCACCCCTGCATGCAGCGGGGCTCACGGCAGAAAGAACTCCTCGGCCCTACGGGCGACATTCAGGGTAACGTCGATGTCAGCAAGAATGTTTGCGACTGTCACCCCGCCAACAAGGATCAGATAGCGCGTGACGTCATAGTCGGGCTGACTGGATCTGGTGCTGAGAGAGACCTTTACAGGCGCCCATCGCCTGTTTGCCTCGTTGATCCGTGCCATGTCGATCGGCCCCTCGGTCCCGAACGATACAGATATCAGAGCACCGGCGCAGCCTTCCGGCTTGCAGGACGTGCCGGAAAACCTGAAATTCATCAGGTCATCTTTGTGCGCCGTGACCCAGAAAGCTTCCGTCGCATTGATCTGGGTGACCGTGTACCCCTCGGCATCCAAAATAGCCTCGACATCCTCGAGCGTGATGACGCTGATGATACGGTCCTTCCGGGCCAGGCCTGGATCCTCAGCCATCACCGGCAGGGCGGCAGACAGGACGAGCACAAGGGAAGCAATCAAGTGGCGCATGGGGGCTCCTTTTGGGGGCTGGTCTGCCAGCCGATCACTTCGCCGCCAGGCAAACCAGTCGAGGGCAGAATTGCGGATACTTTGTGAAGAGCCGGGCCGGTTACCAGTCCTCCCAGTCATCGTCCCAGTCATCTTCCTCGTCTTCCTCGCCGCCGGGCGCATAGGGGCCCG
>CAYQRX010000030.1:0-8960 GCA_964419865.1 uncultured Hyphomonas sp.
TTCGGCGGCACCAACGCCTCGTTGGTGCTGCGCCAGGTGACGTGACCGCCGCTGCCGCTTCAGGAAACAACAGAGAACCGCCGGCGCTGAACCGGCGGTTCTTTTGTTTGCACCCGTCGCGCCGACTCATGACAGGTTTGTCATGCTCTGTTCCGGCTGCGGAGCATGCTTGGCCGGTTTGTGTGCAGCGGGTTAAAATGCTTGTCAGGACAGGATGAAGAGTCGCCGATGGGATTTCTGAAAGCGCTCATAAGCTGGATTTTCGTGCTCGCGGTCATTGCGGTTGCCGCCGGGCTTGCAGGCGCGTGGTGGATGCATACCCAGACCACGAAGCCCGGCCCGCTGGCTGAGGAGATCGTCTTCACCGTGGCGCAGGGCGAGACGCTGACCGCCGTTGCAGACAGGCTGCAGGCGGAAGGCGTGATCGCCGATGCCCGCCTGATGCGCCTCAAGGTGCGTATCGATTCGGAGCTGCAGGGCGGCGTCCCGCCGATCCGCGCCGGAGAATACATCCTGGAGCCCGGCGCCTCGATGGCCGGTGTGATGCGCGTGCTGACGGAAGGCCGCTCGATACTTCACCGCATCACCCTGCCGGAAGGCCGCACGACAGCCCAGCTCATGCGGATTATCGAGGCAAACGAGATCCTCGAAGGTGATATGCCTGAAGAGTTACCGGATGAGGGGTCGCTCCTGCCCGATACATACCTCTTCCATCGCGGCATGACCCGCCAGCAGCTGATCGAGAAAGCCCAGAAAGCGCAGGCGGACCTGCTGGACGAGCTCTGGCCGCAGCGTCAGGACGGCCTTCCGATCAATACGCCTTACGAGGCTGTGATCCTGGCCTCCATCGTCGAGCGTGAGACCGGCATCGCCGAGGAGCGCGACGAGATCGCCGCCCTGTTCACAACGCGGCTGAAGCGCGGCATGCGCCTGCAGAGCGATCCGACGATCATCTACGGCATTTCGAAGGGCGAGCCGCTCTACAATGCGCGCGGCCAGCGCCGCACCCTCTACCGGTCGGAAATCGATCGGCACACAGACTGGAATACATATCAGATCGACGGCTTGCCGATCACGCCGATCTGCAATCCGGGCCGGGAGGCGATTGCGGCCGTTCTAAATCCTCCGGACACAGAGTATATATTCTTCGTGGCTGACGGCAAGGGCGGCCATCTGTTCGCAAGGACGCTCGCCGAGCATAACCGGAATGTAGCCGCCTACCGCGCGTATGAGCGCCGGGAGATCGCGCGCGAGCGGGGAGAGCGATGACAGGATTGTCGGGGATGACCGGCTTCGCGCGGGTAACGGGCGAAGCCGGCTGGGGCAGCTGGGCCTGGGAAGCAAAGAGCGTCAATGGGCGCTCCCTGGACGTTCGGGTGAACCTGCCGCCGGGGGCCGAGGCGCTGGAGCGCGAGGTGAAGGCGCAGGCCGCGGCGCGCTTCAATCGCGGGTCGTTGCAGATCGCCCTGCGTATCGATCTCGGCGGATCGGCGGAGGCGGCCGTCATCAATCATGATCTCCTCGCCGCGCTGGTTGAGGCGGCGCGGCAGGCATCTGGCGCAACGCCGACGCCGGAAGCCGTTGCCGCGCTCATGACCATCAAGGGCGTTGTCGATACGGGCGCTGTCTCGCTGCGCGATGTGTTTGCAGAAGAAGGCACCCTGCCGATGCTGCTTGAAGGCGCCGGCGCAGCGCTAGACGGGCTTGCCGAAGGGCGCCGCACAGAAGGCGCAGGCCTGGCCGCGCTGCTCGGCGACCTTCTTGGCGAAATGGAGCGTCTGACTGCCGAGGCCGAAGGCTTTGCTGCTGGCCAGCCGGAAGCCCTGCGCGGCCGCCTGATGAAACAGCTGGACGATCTCGACCGTGAAGGCCGGGTCGATCCCGAGCGCTTCGCTGCGGAGGCAGCACTGGCGGCGGCCAAGGCCGATGTCCGCGAAGAACTCGACCGGCTCGGCGCGCACATCCGTTCAGGGCGAGACCTGCTCAGAGCTGGCTCGCCGGCGGGGCGGAAACTCGACTTCCTTGCCCAGGAGCTGAACCGAGAGGCGAACACGCTCTGTTCGAAATCGACAAGCCTGGATTTGACGAATGCCGGCCTTGGCCTCAAAGGGGTGATCGACCAGTTCAAGGAGCAATCGGCCAATGTCGAATAGCGGACATCCGAAGGACAGCGGCCGCCGCCGGGGGCTGATGCTGGTATTGTCGAGCCCGTCAGGCGCAGGCAAGACGACTCTGTCGCGGATGCTGCTGGACGAATTCAGCGATGTGAAGCTGTCGATTTCGGCCACAACGCGCCCGCCTCGCCCCAATGAAGTCGATGGCCGCGACTATTACTTCAAGACAGAGGGCGCCTTCCGCGAAATGATCGGGCGGCGCGAATTCCTCGAATGGGCGCATGTCTTCGACAAGTATTACGGCACGCCCCGCGCCGACACGGTTGCCCGGCTTGAGACCGGTGAGGATGTGCTGTTTGACGTCGACTGGCAGGGCGCCGATGCGCTGCACGACCAGATGCCGAATGATGTCGTCTCGGTCTTCATCCTGCCGCCGAGTATCGAGGCGCTGAAGGAGCGCCTCCTCGGGCGCGAGGGCTCAACGCCGGAGATGGTTGCCCGCCGGATGGAAGACGCCAAGAGCGAGATCATGCACTGGCGCCGCTATGACTATGTCATCGTCAATGATGACCTGCAGGTCGCCTATCAGCGCCTCAAGCGCATCCTCCTGGTCGAACGGCTGAAGCGTCTTCGCCAGCTCGATCTCGAGGATCATGTGCGCGAGCTTCTGGGCGAGGTCTAGGCGAGACTGGCGGCCAGTTTCCGGAACTCCGCCTGTGTCAGCGTTTCCGCCCGCGCGGTCGGGTCGATACCGCAATCCTCAAGCCAGGCTTCGGCCTTCATGCCGCGCTTCTTGGCGAAGGGTTTCAGCGCGGCGCGCAGCATCTTGCGGCGCTGGCCGAAAGCGGCCCCGGCGATCTGTTCGAGCAGCGCCAGATGTTCAAATCGTTCGCCCTCCGGCAGCGGCTCGAACACGACCACGGCGCTGTCGACTTTGGGCGGTGGCCGGAACGCGCCGGGGGGCAGGGTGAAGGCGATATAAGGCCGGGTCACCGCCTGCGAGATAACCGCAAGGCGGCCATAGGCGTCGGTGTCCGGTTTTGCGCAGATCCGGTCGGCGACTTCCTTCTGGAACATCAACGCCATTTTCCCGCGCCAGACGCCAGCCTTCAGCCAGTCGATCAGGAGCGGCGTTCCAACATTGTACGGAAGGTTTGCAATGATCATGGCGGGGGTCGCGGCGCCCGCTTCTTCCAGCACCTTCTGCCAGTGAACCTTGCGCGCGTCCTTCGCGATGACCTTGAGCCGGCCGTCCTTCGCTTCCGGCCAGTCCAGCAGGGCTTCGGAGAAGCGTGGGTCAGTCTCCACCGCGATGAGGAGAGCTGGGCCCTCATTCAGGATTGCGCGGGTCAGCCCACCGGGACCCGGACCGACTTCGATCACCGTCTGTCCACTGACAGGTCCTGCTGCGGTCGCCGCGCGCTTCAATATCGACGGGTCGAACAGGAAGTGCTGGCCCAGCGCCTTGCGGGCCGGGGCTGAGGTCAAGGCGGGCGTGGCGCCGTCTTCGTGCATTTCGTCGCTCATGGGGCCGTCCTCGCTCGGCTGGCGGCCATCTCCGTTGCGGCGTGGATGGCCGCGATCAGGCTGTCGGCCCGCGCCGTACCTGCCGCAGCCGCATCATAGGCCGTGCCATGGTCTGGGCTGGTACGGATGATCGGCAGGCCGAGGGTCGTGTTGACGCCGCCCCATATGTCCAGTGTCTTGACCGGGATCAGCCCCTGATCGTGCGTCATCGCGATCACCGCGTCGAACCGGCCGCTCAGCGCCTCGGCAAAAACCGTATCGCCGGGCCGGGCGTCAGTGATGTCGATTCCTTCAGCACGCAACGCGGCAGCAGCCGGATTGATGATCTCGATTTCCTCGCGCCCGATTGTGCCGTCTTCTCCGGCATGCGGATTTATCCCCGTAAAGGCGATCCGGGGACGCAGAATGCCGAAGTCGCGCTTCAGCGCGGCATTCGTAATCCGCGCAATCCGGGCGAGGCGGCCATCTGCGATAGCCTCCGGAACGTCCGCGTAAGGCATATGGATCGTGGCCAGTGCCACCTTGAGCCCGCCGCCGGTAAGCATCATCACCGGCTCTGGCGCCGGGCCGTGGCCCGCCTTGCAGAGGTCGGCAATGAATTCGGTGTGGCCCGGAAAGCGGAAGCCTTGCCCATAGAGCAGGGCCTTGCTGATCGGATTGGTGACGACCGCACCTGCCCGGCCCTCCAGTGCATGAGCGGTTGCAAGCTCGATCGAGCGTATGATGCCGGCCGCCGTCTCCGGGGCAGGCTGGCCGGGAGTGACGGGCCGCCCCCCTTCCAGCGCAAGGACGGGGAGGGCATGGCGGAACACGCCGGCGGCCACGTCCGGCGCTGTGATCGTCTCAACCGGGACGCCGGGATAAAGCTCCGGCCAGCTGATCACATAGAAAGGCTCGCCGCCATTCTTCAGCGCTTGCCAGGCAAGCGCCGTAATGGCCGGGCCGCAGCCGGCCGGATCGCCCATCGTAAGGGCCAAGGAAAGGGAGGCGCACATCGTCACGCGCGCCGGTGTCGCGCCAATCTCCGCGCGGATCAAGCGAATTTGCCTGGATCAGCGATAGATGATCGTTGCATTGCGCCGGGCGTTGCGCAGTTCGCGCTCCGAAATCATGCCCAGTTCACGCGCCTTGATCGAGCTTTTCATGTCATCACGCGAGGGCAGCGCCTCGGCGCCATCCGTGCGGCGGCAGACATACATGACGGCAAGTCCGGAACTGACGGCAAAGATGTCCGTCGGGCGTCCGACCTCGGTTGCCAGCACAAGACTGCGGCCTTCAGGACCCAGCTCGTCGACATTGATGTCCGAGATGTCCTGCGAGCGCAGATTGCTCCGCGAGTTGGCCACCGATTGGACATCGTCGCAGCTGTTGATCCGGCCGATAGCCTCGTTCAGCGCCGATTCCGATCCATCGGTCACGACAAGACGTTTCAGGTCAACACGGGTTACCGGCTCGGCTGGTTCACGTTTGCCGCTGACCAGAATGATGTAGACTCCGTTCTCGGTTTCGATCGGTGGCAACAAGCTGTTGGTGCTTGCGCCCCGCACCGCTTCGGCAATAGGGCCCGTCAGGTCCTCCAGCGTCACCCACCCCATATCGCCGCCGGTTGCCGCGGTCGGTGCCGAGGAAATACGCTGAGCTGCGACACGAAAATCAGCGCCTTGTTCCAGCTGGCGGATAATCGACTGGGCGGCCGCCAGGGCCTCGGTGCGTGTGCTTGCGTCCGGTGCATACAGGAAGATTTCGCCGATCCGGAACTGGGTCTTCTGGGAAGCGACCCGCATGCGTTCCAGATGGTCGTCCACCTGATTGTCGGAGATCCGGATGCGTTGGCCATAAAGGCCGTTCATCAGGCGCTGCCAGGCAATATCGGCGCGCATCTGGTCTTCGAGGCTGGCCGGGTTGACACCGGCTGAGATCAGCTGCTGGCGCAGCGCCTGTCCGGACATGCCGGCCTGGCCCGCCATGTCTCCTATTGCGGCATCGATTTCACGCGGATCGATTTCGACATTGTACTCAGCCACCCGGTCGAGCTGCAGTTTCTCGTCGATCAGCTGCTCCAGCGCCTGTCCGGTGATCTGCTGAACCTGCTCCTGCGTCGGTTGCGCGGCGCCGATCGTCAGAAGCAGCATCCGGGCCCTCTGGCGCACGTCGGAATAGGAAATAGGCCGGTCATTTACGACCGCAGCAATGCCCTCAAGGGTCTGGCGTTCAGCCCCCTGCGCGCTGGCCGGGACAAACCCGCCCGCTACCGCAAATATCGCCGCAATGAACAAGCCACGCATCATACGCCGTCTCCATGGCATCCCCTGTCGCAGAACGCCTGATCCAATCAGCGCGACCTTACTAATCCCGGCTGATCCTGCAACGCGTCAGAACAGTCAGCCCTGCACTTTGACGAATTTCAGTTTATTCAGGATTCCATCGGATCAGAAGCTGTCTGAGCCCAGATTCCCGAGCGATCTGAGGGTGAAACGGAACTGGATATTCTCCGACGGGCCAAGCGAGCGGTCGCGCAACTCCTCGCGCTTGTAGAGAATCTCGAAGCGCGAGCAATCGTCCGAATAGGCAATCCCGATCTCCTGGCGGGCGTCGCGGTCATTGGTGATGTCGCGCAACTGGCCGAAAACGATGGAGTACCGGTCTGTCACCTGGAACTCGCCGCGCACATAGATGCCCTCATCGGCAATGCCCGTCTGGCTGATCCGCCCATCAATCTTGTAATATTGGCCGACGGCTCGCAGGCGGCTGATCGCCGTCGATGCACGCAGGTCGATCCGGTTGAGGTCGAGCGTGTCATTGTCGAGCCGGATACGGGAGCTCAGCCGCAACGCGCTGCCGAGTTTCAGTGAGGCGGCGCCGACCCAGTCTGACGACGTGCCGTCGAGATTGGAGATCACATCGAACGCCTCGTCCGGTTTCGAGCGCCAGCGCCGGCCGACCGTAGTGGACAGCTCCGTTCCATTCTTCCAGATCGCCCGGGCCGTCAGGCCTGCGCTCAGTTTCCCGTCGCCCTCATAGAGATCGTAATTGCCGAATCCGTTCGGCTCGAACAGGCTTGATTCGTCGAATTCGTAGAACCGGCTGTCTTCAACCGGGATCGCCGGGTCGTTGACATTGGCAAAGCCCCAGGCCGCCATCACGGCCGGCTCCAGCATGATGTCGACCGACTTGCCCGGCCGGACCATCGGATAGGCCAGCTTGGCTCCGGCATTGCCGAGCGCCCGCGTCACGTCGCCCTTGCCGCTTATGGCCGCGTCGAGCGAGTAATAATCCCCCCGGACTTCCGCAAACGGTTCGAAGGTGAAGCCCCCGGGCAGGATCTTCATATGGCTCCAGTCAGCCCCGAGACTGACCCGGTGGCTGTCGGCGCCGACATCGCGCGTCAGGATGGCCGAGGAGGCGTTGACGCTAGCGAAGCCGAAATCGCCGAAATCCCAGTATTTGGTTGCATAGGCGAGGGGGGAGACCAGCGGCAGGCGGGCCGCATCATCCTCGCCCCGCAGGCCCTGGAAATTCAGCAGGGCTGCATCGGCATAATAGCTCTCACCCTGGCCGACGACGAAGAGTTGCGACAGCAGGCGCCGGGGCTGGTTCTGATAGAGGCCGCGGCGCTCATTCTGGCCGCTGATGTCATAGCGCCGGTCGTAAAGGTCGTCGCTCTGGTGCTCGACACCGAAGCCCCAGCGCCATTCCGGCGTGATCGCGAACATGCCGTTGCCGAATACATGCCCGCGGAACGACTTCTCCCCGAACCGCTCGCCTTCGCCGTCAAATTCCGACTCATGGGTGAAGCTCGTCTCGAACTTGACCGCGCCGGAATAGAACCGCTTGCGCAGGTCCAGTCCGATCAGCGGGTTCACCTTTTCGGAGAACATCGGGGAGACGGTGACGTCGGTATAGTCAGAGACCGCCCAGTAATAGGGTTGCTGGTAAAATGCGCCGCGCTTCGAGGAGATGCCGGCATTCGGGATCAGCAGGCCGGAGCGGCGATCCGAATTGGGGTCTGGATGCGAGAGGTAGGGAAGATAGAAAACCGGAATACCGGCGATTTCCACAACCGCATCGCGGTAGGAAATCATCTGGCTTTCCTCGTCCAGCACCGCGCGGCGGGCCCGAATGGCCCAGGTTGGCCTCGGATTGTCTTCGCAGACGGGGCAGGCTGTATAGATCACCTGATCCATCGCGTTGATGCCATCGGCGCGCCGGATCACCGAATTGGCTGCGACTGTGGCGTCTTCAGCCAAACGGGCCGAATAGCTGATGGCGTAGCCGTCCGACAGGTCCGGGCCGACATCGACTTCCTGGGCGAACTGCTGGCTGCCGTCCACATCGACGATGATCACATTGCCGGAGGCGCGCACCCGTTCCGTGTTGCGGTCATAAACGAGCCGGTCGGCCCTGAGAGCCCGGCCCTGGAACAGGGCCTCAACATTACCTTCGGCAATGATCGTATTGTTTTCCGAGTCCTCGACGACCGTATCCGCCTCGAGGATAACCCGCTCATCTGCCGCCTGTGCGGGGGCGGCAGTTTGGCCCTGGGCTTCTGCGGCGACCGGCAGGACGGCGGAAACACCGGCGAGCAGGGCATAGCGAGACCAGTTCAACACGGGGTGCACCTTCTGCGACTGTCCCCGACAGCCCGGTTCCGGGCCGGCGGCGCAACTTCTCCGTCCAGAGGCTTAGAGAGGAAGCCCTTTCCCGTCCAGCCAGCGATTTTGTAACCCCTGCCATTGTAATATCGCGGAAATCTGCCCCGGACGACGGCTGGAGCCATCTAGACGGCCCGCGCCGCCATTCCGCCGGGAAAGGTCACCGCCTCGCCGAGGGCCGCATTGCCAAGCAGCGTCACAAGCGGCGGCGGCGGATCGAGGCTGTGCAGGAGGTTGGGGAATTCGGGCTCACAGCTTGCCACGATCCGTGCCCCATAGCGGCGGACGGCGTCCAGCTCTTTCTCAATCGCCGCCTCGGGCGGAATGTCCACGCCTTTGCCGCGCGCCGAGCGCGCCGCAATGCCGGGCAGCGCCTCCAGTGCCTTGCCCGGGCTATCGTAACGCCGGATCAGTTCCGCGAAGGTGACGGGGCCGACATTCTGCGTGCGCGCCAGGCGCAGCCAGCCGAGGCGCTCTGCCTCGCTGAGTGCCCGGCCAAGGCTCATGCGCCCGGCGGGTCTTCAGCTTTGGTTTTTGAGGCGCCGAAGCGCGGCTCTGTGCCTTTCAGGAGGCGGCCAAGATTGGCGCGGTGCGTCCAGAAGACGAGGAGGGAAAGCGCGGCGAGCCCGCCGAGGACAACCGGATTGCGCTCGCCCAGAAGATACGC
>CAYQRX010000030.1:8970-13598 GCA_964419865.1 uncultured Hyphomonas sp.
TCTCTCTCGGCGCTCGTCGCAGCGGCCGCCGTTCCTCCGGGTGCGTATCTTCTGGGCGAGCGCCGAGAGAGACGAAATCCGCGTCAGGGCGAACAGGCCCAGCCAGATCGGCGCGCCGATCAGCAGGCCTTTCAGCGGCGTGATGAAGATCAGGAGGCCCGCATAGGTAGCCACACCCTTGCCGCCCTTGAAGCCGAGCCAGACAGGATAGCAATGGCCGAGGAACGCCGCCGCGCCCGCCACCATCCCGGCCTCGCGGCCCGCCAGCAGCGTGAAGGCGAGAGCCACGAGCCCCGCTTTCAGGCTGTCGAGGAGAAAGGTGGCGAGCGCCAGATCCTTGCGGCCGGTGCGCAGCACATTGGTCGCGCCGATATTGCCGGACCCGATCTGGCGGATATCACCGAGCCCTGCCGCTCTTGTGATAACGAGGCCGAAGGGGACCGAGCCGGAGAGATAGCCCGCCGCCGCCGCCAATGCGTAGATCGCCCATTCCGGCATGTGAATATCCTCGCCCGTCCCGTTGAGGTTTCAAGGTTTAGGGTGGCCTGCGGAAAGGGGCAAGGGGTGAGGCCGCGCGCCCCTACCGCTCGAACACGCTCTCTCCGCCAACGAATGTCCGCATCACGCGGCCCTGCAGGCGGCGCCCGTCGAAGGGGGAGTTTGCCGAGCGCGAGAGGAGGTCTTCGCGCTCGCACAGCCAGGGCTTGGCAGGATCGAAGAGGATCAGGTCGGCGGGGGCCCCTTTCGCCAGACGGCCCTGCGGCAGCCCGAGGATCGACGCCGGACCGATGGTAACCGGGGCAAGCGCTTCGAGCAGGGTCAGCGGACCGTCATGATGCAGGCTGAGGAGGGCGGAGAGCACGGTCTCAAGCCCGGCAGCGCCGAAACTCGCCTCTCCGAAGGGCAGGCGCTTTTCTTCCGGCGGCTGAGGATCATGGGCGGAGACGATGGCGTCGATCTCTCCATCCTTCAGGGCGCGGATGAGGCCCTGTCGCGTCTCCTCGTCGCGGAAGGGCGGGTTGACTTTGCAATAGGTGAGATAGTCGCCGACATCGCGCTCATTGAAGAACAGGGAATGAGCCGCCGCCGTCGTGAACACAGCCGCCCCGCGTGCCCGCGCGGCCGCCGCGATGTCCAGTGTGCGCGCCGTCGAGACCTGGTCGAGGATCAGCCGGCAGCCGGTCTGTTCGGCCAGCGCGGTGTCGCGCATCGCGCCGATCCATTCGGCCTCCACCGGCATGCCCGAGAGCCCGGCCCGCGCGGCCAGCGCCCCGGCATTCATCACGCCCGAACCCGTCAGTGTGCGCTCATCGGGGCGCGACATGACGAGGGCGTCGCGGCTGGCGGCATAGGCCATCGCGCGTTTCATCACCTGCGCGCTCGCCACCGGCCAGTCGCCATTGGTGAACATCACGGCACCCGCTTCGGCCATCAGGCCGATCTCGGCCATTGCCTCGCCGGCAAGGCCCACGGTCAGGGCGCCGGCGGGATAAACGCGCGCCTTCGCCGTCTCCCGCGCGCGCTCGGCGATGAAGCGCACCAGTGCCACATCGTCGATCACGGGGCGGGTGTCGGGCATCACGACGAGGCTGGTGATGCCGCCGGCCAGCGCGGCGCGCGAGGCGGTTTCCAGCGTTTCCTTCTGTTCGTCGCCCGGCTCGCCGGTCTTGACCCGCAGGTCGATCAGGCCCGGCGCAAGGCAGGCGCCGCGCGCGTCCAGTGTTTCCTTTGCGCCGTCAAAGGCGGCATCCTTTCCGGTGCGGATGTCCTTGATCTTTCCCTTCTCGATGAGGAGGGCGCCGGGCCCATCAAGTTCCGTGGCCGGATCAAGCAGGCGTGCGTTGACAATCGCGAGGCTCATCTGCGCGCTCCCGTCAGCAGGTGCAGCACCGCTTCACGCACCGCGACGCCCATCTCCACCTGGGTGGTGATGACCGAGCGGTCGCCATCGGCAATCGCGCTCTCGATCTCGACGCCCCGGTTCATCGGGCCGGGATGCATCACGGTTGCGTTCGGCTTGGCGAGGGCGAAGCGCGCGGCGGTCAGGCCGAAATAATGGAAATATTCCCGCCGGCTGGGCAGGAAGGCGCCGTTCATCCGCTCCAGCTGCAGGCGCAGCATCATCACGACATCGGCGCCCTTCAGCGCCGCATCGAAGTCTGTGCCTGCGCTTTCGGCGCCCCAGCTGTCCGTTCCCGGAGGGATGAGCGTCTTGGGGCCGACAAGATGCACGCGCGCGCCCATAAGATGCAGCGCCAGCGTCGTCGAGCGCGCAACCCGGCTGTGCGCAATGTCGCCGCAGATAACAACTTTGAGACCCTCGATGCGGCCCTTTACGCGCCGGATTGTCAGCAGGTCGAGCAGGGCCTGGGTTGGGTGTTCGTGGGTCCCGTCCCCGGCATTGATGACCGCGCAATCGACCTTCCGTGACAGGAGTTTCGCGCCGCCGGAGGCGGAATGGCGCACGACCAGCGCGTCCGGCTTCATCGCGTTCAGTGTCATCGCTGTATCGATCAGCGTCTCGCCTTTCTTCACGCTGGAGGCTGCCACCGGCATCGAGACCACATCCGCGCCGAGGCGCCGGGCGGCGATCTCGAAGCTCGACATCGTGCGGGTCGAATTCTCGAAAAAGAGGTTCACGACCGTCTTGCCGGTCAGCAAGGGGTCCGCGCGGACCCCGGCCCGCGTTTTCTCCGCATAGCTGTCGGCAAGATCGAGAATATGGCTGATGTCGAGGGGATGGAGGCCTTCGATTCCGAGCAGGTGCTCGTGCGTGAAGGTGTAATGTGAACTCGCCGCTGCCATGAGGGCCCCTTCGATTTGCGGCGGTTTAGGCGGGATTGTGGCGGCGGGCAAGCCCCGCGTCGCCGCTTCAGACCGCCCCGAGCCACAGGATCAGCGCCCAGACCAGCGGCAGGGTCGCTGCGGCAAGCACGGTCTGCACGGCGATCAGGTTTGCCGCCAGCGTCGTATCCCCGCCGAGCTCGCGGGCGAGGACATAGGAATTGGGCGCCGTCGGCGTCGCCGCGCAAAGAAGGGCAATCGCGAGGGCCAGGCCGGAAAGGCCGATCATCAGGCCAATGCCCAGCACCAGCGCCGGCAGGGCAATCAGGCGCACCAGCGACCAGCTGAGTGTGCGCAGCCCCGCCCTTGTCAGCGCCTTGAGGTCAACGCCCGCCCCGGCGCTGAGCAGGCCCACGGCAATCGCCGCATTCGCCAGGATGCGCAGGGTCTCATCCAGCAGGCCGGGCAGGGGAATGTGGAAGGCGGCAAGCCCGATCCCGATAATGCAGGCAATCACCAGGGGGTTGCGCGTCATCGCCAGCAGCGGGCGCGGGCGCACCCCCGGCGGCCGGTCGGCATGGGCGGTAAGGGCGTAGACGGAGATGACATTCGCCGTCGGGATCATCACAGCGGC
Source organism: uncultured Hyphomonas sp. (assembly GCA_964419865.1). Classification (GTDB taxonomy): domain Bacteria; phylum Pseudomonadota; class Alphaproteobacteria; order Caulobacterales; family Hyphomonadaceae; genus Hyphomonas. The sequence continues at coordinate 12,389 of CAYQRX010000030.1, forward strand.
GGCCAGACCGACCAGCGCGACCCCTTCATCCCCGAACAGGATCGCGCCGAGCGACAGGGCAATGATCGTGTTCCAGCGCACATTCGACTGGATGATCGTGCCAACTGCCGGCCGGTCGATTCCCGGCCAGAACCGCGCGGTGAGGCCGAAGGCGCCGAGTACGCACTGCGCCGCGATCAGCGCGGTGACCATCTGCCAGGGCGCTGTCTCGAACTCCGCATTTGCCAGCGCGCGCACGATCAGCGCGGGCAGGAGGATCAGGAAGGACAGCCGGTCCATCGCCCGGAAGGCCTCGGGCTGAATCCAGCGGCGCGCCGAAATCAGTTGGCCGAGCGCCACGATCAGGATGACCGGGGCAAGGGCGATCAGGAAGGCGCTCAAGGCCGCTCCTCCAGCCGGGCGAGCGCGTCGGTGAGGATGATCGCGGCAGCGGCTGCGTCGATGCCGGCCTCGCGGTGGCGGCGGGAAGCGCCGGCCGCGCGCAGCATGTCGCCCGCCTCGGCCGAGGAGTAGCGCTCATCCTGGAAAGCGATGGGAATGTCGCGCTGCTTGAGGATATTCGAGGCGAGGGTGCGAACCGACTGAACCCTTGGACCCGCCGTGCCATCGGTGTTCAGCGGCAGGCCGATCACCAGCCCCACAGCTTCGCGGGAATCGTAGAGCTCGAACAGCCGCACCAGCGCCGGGGCAAGCTTCTTTTTGAGGATCGTCTCGACCGGCGAGGCCATCATGCGGATGCGGTCCGTGGCCGCCACGCCAATGCTGGCGGCTCCCGGGTCTATTCCCAGCAGGACGCCCTCGCGGGGCAGGTCGAAGAGATCCACCACAGCCATGTCAGGTGCGTCCCTTACAGCCTTGATGGGCCTCTGCCTATGGCGTAAGGGGCACACACCATCAGGAGCTGCCCATGAGCGTCACCCGCGACGATGTCCGCAAAGTTGCCCGCCTGTCCCGCATCGCGGTGCCGGAGGAGCGCCTGGACGAGCTGGCCGGCGAACTGAACGGCATCCTTGGCTGGATCGACCAGCTCAACGAGGTGGACGTCGAGGGCGTGGAGCCGATGACCGCTGTTGTCGAAACGAAGCTCCCGATGCGCGAGGATGTTGTCACCGATGGCAACATCCAGGACCAGGTGCTGGCCAATGCACCCCGCACCGAGCACGGTTTCTTCGTCGTCCCGAAATCGGTCGAGTAGGCCGCTCCGGTCTTA
>CAYQRX010000030.1:13608-19218 GCA_964419865.1 uncultured Hyphomonas sp.
CCGCCTTCCAGCCCCCCACTTTCAGCGCGGGACCCTATTCCGGGCCTCTTTCACTGAAAGTCTGAACCGATGGCCAAGGGTCAATTGAAATCCAAAAAGGAAATCCGCAAGCCGAAGGCCGAAAAGCCCAAGGTGAAGCCGGGCGGCCAGCCCGTTGCCGCGCCCGGCGCGCTCAAGGGGCTGGAGCATCTGAAGCGGTAGGCGCTTACCGCGTTCTCCTCCGTCACCCCGGAATAGCCGAAGGCAATGTCCGGGGTCCGGAATCGCCGTATGTCTAGTTCCCGGTCTTCGCCTGCGGCGAGACCGGGATGACGAAAGCTGGGAGGGCGGGTTGGCCTTCCGCTTACTTCGCCGGATTGATCAGATATTTCGTCCCCGTCGCCTTCGCATTGTAGGCATGCAGCGTCTCCAGATCGAGCGCTTCGGCGAGGGAGATTTCGGCGGTGTAGTGGCTGGCGAAGGTGGTCGTCAGTTCGTCCATCACGCGCTGGCGCATCTTGGCGCGCACTTCCGGCCCGGCTTTCTGCAGGAACGGCGTCAGCAGATAGCCCGACAGGTTCCAGGCAAAGCCGACGCCCGGCGGCACCGTGGTCGGCGACATGTCGAGGCGGCCATAGATATAGACCTGCGTTTCCTGGCCCGAGCCATAACGGCTGAACTCTTTCATCTTCCGGCTGGCGGCGGCTTCCATGGCGATCAGCAGCTGGCCGGCGAGCGGGCCGCCGCCGATGGCGTCGAAGCCGAGCGTGGTGTCGGTTTCGGCCAGAGCGGTGATCAGCTCTTCCATGAAGTTGGGCGAGGTCGAATCGACGATGTATTTCGCCCCGATACCCTTCAGCAGGTCCGCCTGTTCCTTCTTGCGGACGATATTGACCAGCGGAACATTGTCCTTCTGGCAGATCTTGACCAGCATCTGGCCAAGGTTCGAGGCGGCCGCCGTGTGCACGATGCCCTTGCGGCCCTGCGCGCGCATCGTCTCGACGAAGGACAGCGCCGTCAGCGGATTGACGAAGCAGGAGGCACCATCGCGCGAGGTGGCGCCCGCCGGCAGTTCCATGACCTGCGCGACGTTCAGCATCCGGTATTGGGAGTACATCTCACCGCCAAGGCCGGTGACGCGCTTGCCGAGCAGGGCCTGCGCGGCGGGCGATGAGCCGGCCTTCACGACGAGGCCCGCCCCTTCATTACCCACCGGCATCGACTGGTCCAGCCGCGCCGCCATGGCCCGCAGCGCGGCCGGTGGCACGTCAGCCGTGATCACCGGGCGCTCCCTGGTGCCGGAGGCTTTCGCGGTGCGCATGTCGGCGCCGCCGACAAGGAGGCCCAGATCGGACGGGTTGATCGGTGTTGCCTCAACCTGGATCACGACATCATCGGGGCCGGGCTCCGGCACGGCAACTTCGGCGAGGGACAGTTCGAGCTTCCCGTCCTTGGTGACAAGGCTGCGCAATTGCAGGCCGGTGGCGGGCGTTGTGCTGGACATGGTTTCTCCTGTTTTCGGTTTCAGATACTGTTCGGCTGCCATTCTCTTTCGGGCTCAGCCCGTGCCAACCTCAGCCAATGGCGCCTTTCAGTTAGTTGAATCTTATCAATTTATCCCACATAATAGAAAATACGAAAAATGTGGGATAATCTGCATGGCTGCGGTCAAACCCTTTTCTGATGAGCAGCTCCGATCGCTCATCAACCTGCGCCAGCGCTATGAAGTCTGGATGGAGGCCGAGCGCGCGCTGGCGAAGTTGCCTTACGACCTGCGGCGCAAGACCGTAGATGGCAAGGCCTATCTCTATGAAATATTCGACCGTCGGGGAAATGGCCGCAGCCTCGGCCGGATGGATGAGGCTCTGGAGCAGCGCTTTGCGCAGTACCGGGAGGCGAAACAGGCGGCGCAATTACAGCGGGACGGGGCGCGCGCCGTTCTGGATGAGAATACGCGGCTCTACAGGGCGCTTCGCCTGCCCATGCTGTCCAGCGCGGCCGGACCGATCCTGCAGGAATGCGACCGGCGCAGCCTGCTTGGCACCCATCTGCTCGTCGTGGGAACCAATGCGATGGCCGCCTATGCGATCGAGGCGGCAGGCTTTCTGATTGGCGCGCCGGATGAAACGGAAGATTTCGATCTGGCCTGGTCTGCCGCCGAGCCGGGCGAACCGGACACACCGCTGTGGGACATGCTGAAATCCGTCGATCCGACATTTACGGTGAATACGGAGCGGACCTTTCAGGCACGCAACGCCGCCGCCTATGAAGTGGAAATACTGGTTGCGCCCTCACGGGTGGCCACGATGGGGCGGGGAGATCGGCCCAGACCCGTGCCGTTGCCGGAACAGGAGTGGCTGTTGCTGGGCCGGCCTGTCGATCAGGTCGCTGCCTGCCGGGATGGAACGCCGGTGCGGATCGTGGCGCCCGATCCGCGCTGGTTTGCACTTCAGAAATTGTGGATGGCCGAAAAGGCCGGACGCAATCCGCTGAAACGCCCCAAGGACCGGCGCCAGGGGATCGCGCTGCTGGACGCCGTGCACGAGGCGATGCCGCAATATCCTTTGGACGCCGTATTCGAAGCCGATATTCCTCCACCGCTGCGACCGCATTACGAAGCATGGCTGCGTGGAGATCTGCGCTGAGACCGCGGGCCGTTCAGATGGCCTCGTCGGCAAAGTCTTCGTAGTCGATCAGGATTTCGTCGCCTTCCGCGAGGGCAATCCTCGTGGTCAGGGCCACGGTTTCTGCCTCGGCGTCGACGAAGAAGTCGCAATTCGCCTCAGCGCTGTGATTGCACATGGAGATCGCACCGAAGGCGACGGCGGCGCGCATGGCCCCGTCTTCGCGCTCGTCGACATAGAAGACGTAGTGATAGAGCCGCGTCGCCTTGAGGCGTTCAGTGTCCTCATGGCTCAGGATCAGCAGGGGGTAGACCCCGATCAGCGCGCCGGCGGGAATATCGGTTGAGGCGAACAGGCCGCGTCCGTGAAGGGGCGAGGTTCTGACCTCGACGCGCGCACCCCCGGTTGATGTGATCATGGCGCCGATCTCTAGCACGCCGAATGACAAGCGCCATCCGGTTGCAACGGGAAATTTATCTGGCGTCTTCTTTCTCCGAATCCGCATCGGCCGGCGGTTCTGTCGCCCGGGAGTTCCAGGTGTATATCTCCTTGATGAGGCAGCGGTTCGGGCCGGTCGCACCGGTCTGGCCAATCAGGGAACTTGAGACGATCAGGGCGTCGCTCCGGGTCAGGCAGCCCGTGCGGGCCTCGATCCCGATGGACTGGGCGAAGTCCAGCTCCGGACAGGCGCCATAAACTTCGACCAGATACTCCTTGCGGCCGTCCCGCAGCACGACCGTACGATCCTTGTTCGCACTGAACCCGTCGATTGATGAAGCAAAACAGATCTGGTCCACCCGCTCGCCGAGCCGGATATCGCCCTCATAGGCGGCAATCCCCCGCGGCACGGGTTTGCCCGGCAGGGACTCGCATCCCGCAAGCAGCAGCGCCGGGGCCAGTATGGCGGCAAGTCTCAGCATCTTGATCTCCAGGATAGAAGGATTCTGCGAGCAAGAGTGTGCACCCAGCCCGCAACCGCAGCAAGCAGGCTCACGGACACTTGAACTTTCGGGCACAGGGGCTTAGCAGGCGGGCTGCATTTCATGGGAAATCCCGATGACCGACCTGACCGAACTGACCCTCGCCGCCGCTCTGGACGGGTTGAAAGCAAAGCAGTTTTCGTCGGTCGAGATCACCCAGGCCTTCCTGGCGGCCATGGAAAAGGCCCGTATCCTGAACGCCTATGTCGTCGAGACGCCCGAAAAGGCGATGGAGATGGCGAAAGCCTCCGACGCCAGGCTCGCGAAAGGTGAAGGCGGCCGCCTTGAGGGCGCCCCCCTCGGCATCAAGGATCTCTATTGCACCAAAGGCGTGCGCACGACGGCCTGTTCCAACATTCTCGGCGAATTCACACCGACCTATGAGTCGACCGTCACCCAGAATCTCTGGGATGAGGGCGCGGTCATGCTCGGCAAGCTGAATATGGACGAGTTTGCCATGGGCTCCTCCAACGAGACTTCCCGCTTTGGCCCCCCTATCAATCCCTGGCGCCGCCGGGGCGACAATGCAGGGCTGACGCCGGGCGGCTCGTCCGGCGGGTCGGCGGCAGCCGTATCGGGCAATCTCTGCCTCGCTGCGACCGCGTCGGATACCGGTGGCTCGATCCGCCAGCCCGCTGCCTTCACCGGCACGGTCGGCATCAAGCCGACCTATGGCCGCGCCAGCCGCTATGGCATGGTGGCGTTCGCCTCCTCGCTCGATCAGGCCGGCCCGATCGCCAAGACCGTCGAAGACAGTGCACTGATGCTCGAGATCATGTGCAGCCACGACCCGAAAGACTCGACCTCGCTGGCTGTGGAGACGCCGGACTGGCGCGCCGATGTGCGCAAGGGGGTCAAAGGCATGAAGATCGGCATTCCGAAGGAATACCGTATCGAGGGCCTGTCGGACGAGATCGACGCACTCTGGCAACAGGGCATCGCCTGGCTGAAGGACGCCGGCGCCGAGATCGTCGACATTTCCCTTCCGCATACGAAGTATGCGCTTCCGGCCTACTACATTGTTGCGCCCGCCGAAGCCTCTTCAAACCTCGCCCGTTATGATGGCATGCGTTATGGCGCGCGGGTCGAAGGCAACAATCTGACCGGCACCTATGAAGCCACCCGCGCCGGCGGCTTCGGCAAGGAAGTGCAGCGCCGCCTGATGATCGGCACCTACGTTCTGTCATCGGGCTATTACGATGCCTATTACCTCCGGGCACAGAAGGTGCGCACCAAGATCCTCCAGGATTTCGTCGATGCTTTCGGGCAGTGTGATGCGATCCTCACGCCCGCCTGTCCGTCCCCGGCCTTTGCCTTCGGCGAGAAATCCGGTGATCCCATCGAGATGTACCTTAACGACGTATTCACCGTCACGGCCAACCTCGCCGGCCTGCCGGGCATTGCGGTTCCGGCCGGGCTTTCGGCAAGCGGTCTGCCGCTCGGCCTGCAGGTGATCGGCAAGGCGCTTGATGAGAGCACCTGCTTCCGTGTCGGCGGCGTGCTGGAAGATGCAGCCGGCTTTGTGGCCAAGCCGGAGGGCTGGTGGTAATCTCGGGCCCATGGTCCGTTATCTCACTGTTTTTTCGATCATCCTGGCGCTGTCGCTTGTCCTGATGGCGGGGGTTCTGGCGCAGAGCGGCTACAGCCTGTTTGACGCCGAAATGCGCATGATGCTGCTCGTCTGCCTGCTGGTGGCGGCCTATGTCGCCTGGCGGATCTCGACCATCCTCAAGCGCCGCCAGGAGAATGCCGAGGATCAGCGCGGCCGCGGTCTCGGCGCGGCACGTACCGCCGGACTGGGCGGCCTGCTGGGCGGCAAGAGCAAGGCGCAGCTTGACCGGGAGGCGCGTGTCGCCGCCCGCCGGCGCAAGCTGATCGCCGAAGGCAAGCTCGAAGCCGAACCAGACGATGTCCAGCCGCCGGCGCAGGAAGAGGCGCCGTCGGACGCCCCGACCCGCGTATCCTCATCCGCCTCGGTGAAGGAAAAGATGGCCGCCCGCGCCGAGCGCGTCAGGCGGGCGCGGGAA
>CAYQRX010000031.1:0-19194 GCA_964419865.1 uncultured Hyphomonas sp.
CGGGCTGAAGGGACTGGAAGAAGAACGCCGCCTCGCCTATGTCGGCATCACGCGGGCGCGGGCGCGCTGCTACATCTCCTTCGTCGCCAACCGGCAGATCTATGGACGCTGGCAGGCCGTGATGCCGAGCCGGTTCATCGACGAGCTGCCGCCGGAACATGTCGATGCCGTCTCCGAGACTGGTTATTCCGGCCTTCCGGCAGGAACAGACGCCTTTTCCGGCACGATCGAGGACCTTGGCGAGCGGTCGGACTATCAGAGCCCCGGCTGGAAGCGCCTGAAGGAGAATGCGGCCCGGCCGATGGGCGCCCCGCCGCGCGATGCGGCAGGTCTGACCGCGACCGGCTCCGTTCCCGATGCATTCCCACCGGGCGCGCGCGTTTTCCATGACAAGTTCGGTTATGGCCGGGTCGCCTTTACCGAAGGCAACAAGCTGACCGTCGACTTCGAAAAGACCGGGCGGAAGAAGGTCATCGCGACTTTCGTCACCGCGGCCTGAACGGTCCGGGGGCGAAGGTGCAGCGCCGGGCGGACGGCGGGCCCGGGGAGCGTTGGGGATGGACCGGCCAAAGCCTGCAATAACCGCTGAGAGGGTGTTGATCGTCTTGCGGCGACCGGCCCGGCGCTGCGGGTGAATCTCTGCATGACGCCGCAAAATAAAATCAGAACGATCCGTTCATATTCTGCTCACCTTAACGGCGGCTGGCCGCCCGGGGCGGGTCCTGAACGGTATGGATGTTAACGGCATCGACAATTTTGTTAATAATTTGTGTACGATTCGTTCCGTGATAACAATTGCGGCAATGGGGCAAGCACTTCCGAATCTCTGCGAAATCAGCAGATTCTACGTTACGGAACGCTCCGTTCCGATTAACTGATGAGCGGGCCTTGCTTTAAAGCGGCGTTAACGGCAGATGATGTATGGGGCTGAGATCAGGATAGTGTGCGCTGCCGGCCGGAACGATCCGGGGCGTATAAGAAAGAACTTGAGACCAGCATGATCGGTAGCCTTCTCGGCCTGTTGTCCACGGACATGGCCATCGACCTCGGGACCGCAAACACCCTCGTTTATGTGAAGGGCCAGGGCGTCCAGCTCGATGAGCCTTCCGTCGTCGCCTACATGACCCAGGGCGGGCGAAAGATCGTCTATGCAGTCGGCGAGCAGGCCAAGAACATGCTCGGCAAGACACCCGTGAACATGGAGGCGATCCGCCCCATGCGCGACGGGGTGATCGCGGACTTCGAAGTCGCCGAGGAGATGATCAAGCACTTCATCCGGAAGGTGCATAATCGCCGGGCGTTCGTATCCCCCCTCATCATCATCTGCGTGCCGAGCTCCGCCACCAGCGTCGAGCGCCGCGCCATCCACCAGTCGGCTTTGGCCGCCGGTGCGCGCCACGTTGAGCTGATTGAGGAACCCATGGCCGCCGCGATCGGCGCCGGCCTGCCGATTGACGATCCGGCCGGCTCGATGGTGGTCGATATCGGCGGGGGCACCTCGGAAGTGGCCGTCCTCTCCCTTGGCGGCATCGTCTATTCGCGCTCGGTGCGCGTCGGCGGTGACAAGATGGACCAGGCCATCGTCAACTATCTGCGCCGCGAGCAGAAGATCCTCATCGGCGAAATGTCGGCCGAGCGGATCAAGAAGGAAATCGGCACCGCCATGCCGCCGGAAAACGGCACCGGCATGGCGCTGACCGTGCGCGGCCGCGGCACGCTGGACGGCGTGCCAAAAGAGACTGAAATCACTGAGGCGATGATCGCCGAAGCGCTGAAGGAACCGGTCACCGACATTGTCGATGCCGTGAAGATCGCGCTCGAGGCCATGCCGCCTGAACTGGCCGCCGACATCGTCGACCGGGGCATCGTGCTGACCGGCGGGGGCGCGCTGCTGCGCAATCTCGACGCTGTCATCCGCAGCCAGGCGCAGCTTCCTGTCATGATCGCCGATGATCCACTGAAATGTGTGGTCAACGGGTGTGGCCATGTCCTCGAAAATTATTCAAAAATGAAAAGTGTCCTCTGCCCCGAAGTCTGAGGTCGCGGGCAGCGCGGACGGCGAGGGAGCCAGGATAGATGGCGCGCTTCGGACCCTCAGGTCATAAATCAGCGGCCCGCGGGGCGCGCAGGCTGATTCTCGGCGTGTTGATCGCGGTAGCCTTTGCGCTGGTTGTGGCCCAGTCCGCCCCGCAGATTTCCAGCCTCTTCGTCCCGGCCCGCACGACAGTCAGCGACCGGTTGCGGGCGCCGGCTGAGATCAGCCTCTGGGCGCGCATCACCGGCCAGGCCGAGCGCGAGCGGCGTATCCGCGAGCTTGAAAACGAAGTTCGCGATCTGGCCCGCTACAAAGCCGCGGCCATCTCGATGGCCGACCGGCTGGAAGCTTATGAGCGTATCCTGAACCTGATGGGCGAGCCGCCGGAGCGCGGTGTCACCGCCCGTGTGATTACCGAAGTCGACGGCCCGTTCTCGCAGACGCTGCTGGCCAATGCCGGGCGGCTTCAGGGCGTCGAGCCCGGCGCGGTGGCGGTGAATGAGGGCGGGCTGATGGGCCGTGTCGTCCATCTCGGCGACCGGTCCTCGCGCATCCTGCTCATCAGCGATTATTCCAGCCGCCTGCCGGTGCTTGGCGAGGTCAGCGGCGTGCGTGCCATCATGTACGGCCAGGACCGGGAATATGGCCGCCTCGGCGACCTGCCGGAGGATGCAAACTTTATCGAAGGCGAGCGTATCCTCACCTCCGGCGATGGCGGCGCCTATCCCCGCGGCCTCGTGGTCGGCACAGCGCGGCGCGACAGCAGCGGGTGGCGGGCACGCCTGGCGATGCGTGACCAGCCGGGCGGCTATGTCCGCATGATCCAGCCGCCGGTGATTCCGAAACCGGTTCCCGAGCTTACCCCGGCGCCGGAGCCGGAGGCAGACCCCGTCCAGCCCGTGCCGGCAGCAGCGGCTGCGCCGTCCGCGCCCGCCGCCGAGGCGGCGACGGGTCCTGCGCAGGGGGGGCAATAGTCATGGCCAGCCACAAGCTCCGCCAGCGGAAGAAATCCATCTGGAGCCAGATGGCGCCGAGCGCGCGCCTTGCTTTCGGGGCGTTTTTCATCGTGCTGGTGGGCGCCATCGGGATGCTGCCGCGGCAGATATTCGGTCTGGATATCGCCTGGCCGTTTGCTGCACTCTGGGGGGCGATGGGGTGGGGCAGGGTGGGGCTGTCGATCCGTCCGATGATCCTTCTGCTGCTGTTCGGCCTGATGCAGGATATCGTGTCGAACGCGCCGCTCGGGTGTTTTGCGATCATAAATCTTGCCGTATACGGATTAAGCGCCGGTATTGCCGAGCAGACTGACGGGATGCGCGATGCGCTGGTGGCCGCCATCGGCCCGCTGGTCATGCTGTCGGCGGCCTTTGTGCTGATCTGGGTTTTTGCCAGCGTCACCAGCGATCATCTGGTGCGTACCGGGCCGGTCCTCTGGTCCATTGTCACCACCGGGCTTGCCTATCTCGCGGCCTGGCGCATGTTCGACCTGGGACGGAGGCCCGGTGAAGCGCCGGGACAGACGACATGAGCCGCAAGAGCAGAAATGCCGATGACATGTTCGATCGCCGCATGTTCATGGCGGCCGGCGCCGGCGGTCTGATCTGGGCCAGCCTCGTCGGGCGCTTCTTCCAGCTTCAGTATATGGAAGCCGATCATTATCAGGGCCTTGCTGAAGCCAACCATGTGAAGCTGGTCATGGCGCCGCCGGAGCGCGGGCAGATCCTCGACCGGTTCGGTCGCCCGCTCGCCTCGCAGCGCCAGGCGGGCCGCGTCTCCGTCATCCCGGAACAGATGCGCGACCCGGCCGCCGTTCTGGAGCGGATTTCGGACCTGATCGACCTGCCGGAAGCGCGCCGCATGCGGCTGCTCGAGGAAATCCGCAACGCCCGCCGCCGCAACGCTGCCTTCCTGCCTGTGATCGTCGCGCAGGAGCTTACGTTTGAGGACTTTTCGCGCATGCAGGTGCATGCCGTGGAAATGGAAGGCGTCGATGTGCAGATGGCCTCGACGCGGTCCTATCCGCGCGGGCGCGACTTTGCCCATGTGCTCGGCTATGTCGCCCGGGCGAGTGGGGAAGACCTGGAACGCCTCACCGCGACTCTTTCGCCCGAAGACCGGCGCATCCATCAGGAAATGTTCCGCCATCCGGATATGCGCACTGGCCGGCAGGGCATGGAGCGGTTCGCCGAGGACTGGCTGCGCGGGCGCCCCGGCCGGCGCCGCGTCGTCGCCAACGCTCATGGCCGCCCGCTCTGGGAGCTTGAACAGGATCCGAAGCAGGCGGCGGTGCCGGGGCGGGATCTTTTCATCACCATCGATGCCGAGCTTCAGCGCACCGCCATTGACCGGTTCGAGGGCGAGAGCGGCGCGGCGGTCGTGATCGATATCGAGTCCGGCGATGTGTTGGCGATGGTCTCCACACCGGCCTTCGATCCCAACAGTTTCGTCAACGGAATCTCGGGGGCGGACTATGCAATCCTGCGCGACGACCCGCGCGCACCGCTCTATCCGCGCGCTCATGGCGGCGTCTATCCGCCCGGCTCGACCTTCAAGATGGTGGTCGCCACGGCCGCCCTCGAGGCCGGCGTCATCAAGCCGGAAGAGCGCATCCGGTGTCCGGGCCATTACCGGTTCGGCAACCGTACCTGGCACTGCTGGAAGCGGGGCGGCCACGGCGCCATGAACATGCATGACGGGATCAAGCAGTCCTGCGACGTGTACTTCTACGAGGTCGCGCGGCGCACCGGCGTGCGCAAGATTGCCGAAGTGGCGCACAAGTTCGGCTTCGGTGAAACCTTCGTCCTGGGAATGACCGGGGGGCGCAGCGGGCTGGTGCCCGATCCGGACTGGAAACTGCGTGTGCGCAAGGAGCCCTGGTTTGAAGGCGAAACCCTGAACTTCGGCATCGGGCAGGGCCAGCTCGGCACGACGCCGCTGCAACTCGCCCTGATGACGGCGCGGATAGCGGCCGGCGGGGCGCCCATCCGCCCGCGTGTCATCGGCCTTGGTCCGCCCTCTGATGAAGACCCGACCCTCGACCAGCCGCTCGACGCGGCGATCATCGAACTGCAGAAGCGCGGCATGTATGGCGTGACGTCCGAAGGCGGAGGAACGGCGACGCGTGTCGGCGATCTCGGCCTCGGTGGTCCGCGCATGGCCGGCAAGACCGGAACCGCACAGGTGCGCCGCATCACGGCGGAAGAGCGGGCCCGCGGCCGCGTGCGGGGCGGCGATGAGATCGCCCGCGAGCTGCGCGACCACGCGCTGTTTGTCGGCTATGCGCCGCATGATGCGCCGAAATATGCGGTCTCCGTCATCGTCGAGCATGGCGAGGGCGGCTCGCGCACGGCAGCGCCGGTTGCCAAGGACATCATGGTCGCCGCGCTGCGAATGGATAGCGGGCGTACGCCCAGCTACGCCCGCCGCGCATCTGCGGACGCGCCTGAAAGCGGAGACCCGGCATGAGCCGCGACGGCTATACCGGCTTCTCCCGCGGCGAACACCGCGTGCGCACGGCGTCGTCCTCCCTGCAGTTCAATGCGCTCGGGCCGCTGGACAAGCTCTCGCGGCTGCCCTGGGGCATCATTCTCATCATTTCCGCCATGGCCCTTGCCGGGGCGGCGATGCTGTTCTCGACCGCCTGGGACCCCGTAAACCAGATCCCGTCGCCGCACGAGGCCAATCTCTGGCGCAATCACCTGATCCGGTTCGGCATTGCCTTTGTTCTCATGATCGTGCTGGCGATGACGCCGCTCAAGGCCTGGGTGGCGCTGGCCTTTCCGGCCTATCTCGGAACGCTGGTGCTGCTTGTCCTGGTGGAGTTCTTCGGGACAACTGGCGGGGGCGCGCAGCGCTGGCTCAGCGTCGGCCCGGTAATGGTGCAGCCTTCCGAGTTTGCCAAGCTGGCGGTCACCATGGCGCTCGCCCGCTATTACCAGATCGTCCTGGGAACGAATAATCAGGTGCCGGGCCTGCAGGTCCATCTGATTGCGCTTGTCATCATCCTGATCCCGGCGGCTCTCATTTTCAAACAGCCGGACTTCGGCACAACGCTCGCCCTGTTCGCTGCCGGTTTCGTCGTCATCTACTTTGCCGGCCTGTCGCTCAAGATCATCCTGCCGGTGGTTGCAATGGGCCTCGCATCGATCCCGGCGATCTATCTGTTCGTGCTGCAGCCCTATCAGCGGGAGCGCGTCGATACCTTCCTTGCCGGCCTGACCGGCCAGGCGACCAACGGGCTCGGCGAGAGCTACCAGATCGAACAGGCCAAAATCGCCATCGGGGCGGGCGGCATCAGCGGCCGGGGATACCTCCAAGGCATCCAGTCGCAGCAGGATTATGTGCCCGAACAGCATACCGATTTCATCCTGACGGTGATTGCCGAGGAATTCGGATTCATCGGCGCCGTCGGCCTGCTGACAGCCTTTGCCTTCCTGCTGGTCTGGTCCTTCATGGTCGCCCAGCGCTGCCGCAGCTGGTTCGGACGCCTGGCGGCGTGCGGCGCGGCTGCGACGGTCGCCTTCTACGCCATCTTCAATATCAGCATGGTTATCGGCCTGCTGCCCGTGGTCGGCATGCCGCTGCCGCTGATCTCCTATGGCGGCACGGCGCTGCTCACCGTGATGGCCTGTTTTGGCCTGGTCCTGTCGGCGCATCTCCACCGTGAGGAGAAATTGCAGGTGCGCGGCCTCATCTGATCCAGAAATCAGCCATTTGCGTTGATTTTTGACCGCTTCCCGCTACGGTCCCGCGAAACATTGCCCCTGGGGAGCCCATTACATGGCAGATATTGGCCGCAAGTCGGAAAACTGGAGTTCGCGTTTCGGCTTCATCATGGCGTCGGTCGGTTCGGCCGTCGGACTTGGAAACTTCTGGCGGTTTCCCTACACCGCCGGCGAGAATGGCGGCGGCGCTTTCATCGTCATCTATCTCTGCTGCGTCCTGCTGATCGCCCTGCCATTGCTGATGGCGGAGTATGGGATGGGCCGCAAATCCGGCATGTCGGCGATCGAGGGCGTCCAGTCACTCGCCCGCGCCGAAAGCAAGAGCCAGAACTGGGGCATCGTCGCCTGGGTCGGCTCGATCACGGCTTTTTTCATTCTCACTTTCTACATGGTCATCTCGGCCTGGCTGCTGGCCTATCTGATCCAGGCGATCGGGGGCGATCTGCACGGGACGACGGCCGAGGAGTCGGGCCAGAACTTCCTGAACACCATCGGCCACGGCGAAGATCCCATGGCGTCGAAATGGTACATGCTGTTCCTGCTCGGCCTGTTCATCGCGGCCAACATCTTCATCGTCGGGCGGGGAATCAAAGGCGGCATCGAACGCGCCGCCACCATCCTGATGCCGGCCTTCTTCGTCATGGTCCTGGTGGTTGTCGGTTTCTCGATGGCCAATGGCGATGTCGCGCGGACCGCGGCCTTCATCTTCGAACCGAAATGGGAGGATGTCGGCTTCAAGACCTTCCTCGCCGCGCTCGGTCAGGCCTTCTTCTCCATCGGTGTCGGTGTCGGCCTGATGATCACCTATGGTGCCTATCTTGACCGCCGCACCAATATTCCGAGATCGTCAGCGATCATTGCCGGGTCGGACACGTTTGTTGCGCTGATCGCCGGCTTTGCGATTTTCCCGATCGTCTTTGCCGCCGGCCTCAACGAAGCTGCCGGCCCGAGCCTGTTCTTCGTGTCGATGCCGGTCGCTTTCGAGGCTATCCCCGGCGGGGCGATGTTCGCCATCCTGTTCTTCGCACTGGCGCTGTTTGCGGCGTTCACCTCCTCGATCTCGCTGATGGAAGTCGGCGTGTCCTGGCTGGAGGAACGCCAGGGAGTAACCCGCCTCGGCGCGGCGTGCGGGGTGGGCTTCGTCCTCTTTATGGTCGGCGCGGCTTATGTCTTCTCGCTCGACTATCTCGACTTCATGGACTTCATGACCGAAGGCCTGCTCCTGCCGCTTGGCGGCCTGCTCGCGGCGATCTTTGCCGGTTGGATTCTCAGCCGCGACATGCTGACTTCGGAACTGGGCGAAGGCACGCTGATGAATGTCTGGCGCTTCCTGATCCGCTGGTTCGTGCCGCCCTTCATCGGCCTCGTCCTGATCTTCGGCTTCCTCGACAAGATCCAGGACCAGTATCACGTCCAGCTGCCGGGCCCGCTGGTTACGCTGCTCGGTCCGAACTGGACGCCGCCGACGGAGTAGGGCGGGGCGATTTTGAGGGAGTGACTGAAGGGCCGGAAACTGCCGGCAGCCGATATTGGTGAACAATGGCGCTTCCACTGTTTGGGCGTATATTCGGAAGTAATGGCGCGCAGAGAACTCTTCGGTTGGGCCTTTATCGTCCTATTGGGCAGCGCACTACACTTTACCTACCAGGCGTCCGGGCAATCCTGGGTCGTTGGGGTAATCTCAGCGATGAACGAAAGTGTTTGGGAGCACCTTAAGCTAGCCTATTGGCCCGGCTTGTTCTGGACCGGAATACTCTGCGCACAAGGCCTGTCAGGGACCAATAATTTCTGGGTAGGCCGTGCTGTTGCTTTGGCCCTGCCACCATTCTTAATTGCGATCGGTTTCAACGCCTATACAAAGATCCTCGGCAGCCATTCGCTGGTTCTAGATATTGGGCTGTTCATGATTTCTGTCGCTGTCGGCCAGCTATGCGCGGCTCTGATTTATCGCGCCAATCAAGTCGCGCTTGAACTGGTGTGGGCTTCGGCAGGGTCGATTGCCTTAATGACACTGGCTTTCAGCTTCGTGAGTTTCTTCCCGCCTGATCTACCGATATTTGTCGATAACAGCACCCATTGAGCATTAATCAAGCGCCTTCTTTGGGCCACAAGGAGACCTTCCAACCAGTCCTCCAGCTCCTAAGCTCTCGTCCGCGCCGCCAGCTTGTCGGCAAAATCATCGGTGGCCTGAACAAGGCGGTCGATGATGCCGGGCTCCATCGAGGAGTGGCCGGCATCCGGCACGATATGAAGCTCAGCCGCCGGCCAGACTTTCGACAACGCCCAGGCGGTCGAAAGCGGGGTCACCACATCATACCGGCCATGGACGATGACGCCCGGCACCTTGCCGAGCTTCAGGCGCGCCTGTTCCAGCAGCCAGCCATCGGTCTCGAAGAAGCCGCCATTGACGAAATAGTGGCACTCGATCCGCGCGAAGGCGTCAACGAAATCGTCCTCGTCGAAGCGCGGCGGTGTGGTGACCGGGCCCTTGATCGACAGGGTCTGCCCCTCCCAGCGGGACCAGGCGCGCGCTGCTTCGATTCGCACCTGAGCGTCATCGCCCGTCAGCCGCTTGTGAAAGGCATGCAGCAGGTCACCGCGTTCGGCCGCCGGGATCGGGGCGACATACTGGTCGAAAGCATCCGGGAACAGACGGCTGGCGCCGGACTGGTAGAACCAGTCGATCTCCGCCTTGCTGACCAGGAAGATGCCGCGCAGCACCAGGCCCAGCACACGCTGGGTGTGCGTCACACCATAGGCGAGTGCCAGCGTCGAGCCCCACGACCCGCCGAATACCAGCCATCTGTCGACACCGACATGCTCGCGCAGCGATTCGATATCGGCCACCAGGTCCCAGGTCGTGTTCTCGCGCAGCTCCGAATGCGGCGTGGAGCGTCCGCAGCCGCGCTGGTCGAACAGGAAGATGCGGTAGCGGTCCGGATCGAAGAAGCGGCGCATCTCGGGGCTGGAGCCGCCGCCCGGCCCGCCATGCAGAGCCACGACTGGAATTCCCTTCGGATTTCCGGACTCTTCCCAGTATATCTCATGCAGATCCGAGACGCGGAGGCGTCCGGACGCATGGGGTTCCAGTCGATGATACAATATCCGGCGGCTCTGGCGTCTGTTCATGCGGTCTTCATTTATTATCTGGCAGTCTGTGCCCGGTGACTGGACTTCTGTTTTCCGCACCCATAGTGTCAACTCTACTTGGGGAAGTTAGCTGCTGGCGGGTAGCAAAATTGATGCGTAGCGTTATTGCCTGTGTATCCCTAGGGGTTCTTGCAGCCTGTGCAACCGTTTCGGTCATGCCAGGGGAAACCACAGTGGAAACTTCGCTTTCACAGAACCAGTCGGCGCTCCGGCAGTCCTCTGACGCCTATTGCGACATGGTCGCTGATAAAGGCTGGGCAGAGGCAGACAAGGGCCTGGCCGGCTTTGCAGACCTGCTGCTGAAGGGGCGGAGTTCCGGGGCAAGTGCCGCAACCGCTTATGCTGCGAATATCGGCGCCGACTCGCGCGCGCCGGCACTCGTCCTTGCGCGGATATCCTCCGACAGCGAAGCCGCCCGCCTCGGCCTTGACCAGGTGACGGAAGAGGCGCGCGCGGTACTTCAGACCCGAAATTCCAACGGCTCCAACCGCAATGACGTGATCAGCTATGAACGTGCGCTCGTCCGTGCACAGATGGCTCACCGGAATTTCCGCAGCGCGTTCGATTCTGTCGCGGCCCGGGCCGATATGGATGTCAGCCCGGTGGAGCGGGAACTCGACAGCTTCGCCGCCTCGATTGATGAAGCCCGCCGGGTCGCCGACCTTCTGGCAGATCATTATGCCGGTGCGTCTGCCGCGTCCTGACGGACTTGCCGTCAGGCCTTCGCCCGCGCCCCCAACGCAATCATCACCCAGCCCGCCAGCATCCCGATTCCGCCGGCCGGCGTAACCGCGCCCAGCCATCGCGGCGCACCGAGCGCCATCGCATAAAGGGTGCCTCCGAAAATAAGCGCGCCGCCAACGAGCAGCCAGCCGCCCGCCGCGATCCGCCCGCCCCGGCCCGAGAGCCCGGCGGCAAGAGCGGCGGCTGCATGCGTGAGGCCATAGAGGGTCGCCTTCTGCCACCAGACTTCGCCTTCCTGCGTCAGCACGCCCTCCAGCGCATGCGCGCCGAAGGCGCCGAGCGCCACGGTCAGGAAACCGAGAAGGGCAGCGGCGAAGGCAAGTCTGTTCATACGGCGCATTCAGGCTTTGCGGGGCAGGGCATAGGTCACGATAGCGTGGCTCGCCGGCTTGTCAGCGTGCTCTATGCGCACATCCACTTCGATGATCGCGAGGGCCTGTCCCATCTTCATCATCCGCCCCTCCGCGATCACCACCTTGCCGATACAGGGCCTCAGGAAGTTGATGTTGAGATTGCTGGTCACCGCCATCGGCTCTAGCCCCGTCAGCGTCATGATCACCATATAGGCGGCGGTGTCGCACAGGCTCATCTGCGTCGGGCCGGAGATATAGCCGCCGGGGCGCAGATGCGTCTCGTCCGCCTCCAGCCGGATCACCGCCCGGCCGGGCTCCATCACCATCACCCGGTTCTGATTGCCCCGCCCCGGAAAGGCTGCCGCCAGAAAGGCGTTTGCTTCCTCCGCCGTGAACTTTGTCATCCTTGCCTCCCCCGGCGGCACCGCTTGATTACGGCCTCGCCCCGCGCAAACCTAGCCGCTGAGACCCACCCGCCAAGAGGTCACCCAGAGGAAGGAGACGCCCCATGCTCACCGCCGGAGACGAATACCCGATCCACCAGACGCCCGAGCCCATCGCCTTTTCAGGCTCGGACCGCAACTTCTACGACCGCTTCTTCTTCAATGGCTACAGCGATGACGGCAAGACATTCTTCGCCGCCGCGATGGGCGTCTATCCCCATCTCAACATCATCGACGGGGCCGTCTCGGTCTGGCGTGAGGGCAAGCAGTCCTCGGTCTTCCTCTCCCGCCCGCTCAATATGGAGCGGATGGACACCTTCGTCGGCGGCCTTTCCGTCACGGTGCTGGAGCCGCTGAAGCGCATTCGCCTGAAGCTCGAGGAAACCGACGGCATCGCCCTTGACGTCGAATTCACAGGCCGGGCCTTCCCGATCGAGGAGCCGCGTTTCACCCGCCGCATCGGCCCGCGCATGATGATGGACCTCACCCGCATGACGCAGAATGGCCGCTGGGCCGGCAAGCTGCGCGTTGATGGCAAGGAAATCACCGTAAATCCGGATAGCTGGACCGGCACGCGCGACCGCTCCTGGGGCGTGCGCCCCATCGGCGCGCCGGATCCGCAGCCCGCCATCCCGCCCGTGCCGCCGCAATTCTACTGGATCTGGGCGCCGACGAATTTCCCGAACCTGTCGATGTTCTACCACATCAATCATGATGAACACGGAGAGGCCTGGAACACGCGCGCCGCCCTGATCCCCGACGGCGCGCCGCAGGGCGCCGGTATCCATCTCGGCGAAGCGGATATGGATGTGCGCTACGCCAAAGGCACTCGGCGCATGCAGACGGCGACCCTGTCGGTGAAAGACCCCTCCGGCCGTCCGCACACGGTTGACTTTGAGCCTCTCGGTACCTTTCTCATGAAAGGCATCGGCTACAATCATCCGAAGTTCCGCCACGGCGCTTTCCACGGCGACCAGCTGATGAAGGCGCGCGAGGACTATGACACCGCCAGTGAGCCCTGGAACCAGATGGAGAACCTCCACATCCAGGAAATCGTCCGCGCCACTCACAAAGGCCCCGGCGGCGAAGGCTCCACCGGCATCGGCGCCTATGAGCAACTCTTCATCGGCAAACACGCCCCGAGCGGTTTCAAGGATATTCTCGACGGGGCAGGGTGAGGGCGTGCTGGAACTCAACTTAAAGGTTTCGATAGAATTGCATTATTAGGTTGCCAGCTCTCTCTCTCTGATTTAATTCGAAGGCCTGTAGACGGGAGCGGGCAATGAAAATCAAGGTGGCAATAGTGGTCGCGTCAGCGGTATTTGCGTTGGCAGGTCAGAGCGCAGATGCGCAGCAGTTCACGGGTGGCTGTCTAAGCATGAACACAGAACAATGCGCAAACACGATTTCACCCGGCATCTGGCAGAATCTTGGCGGTGGAATCTCATTCTGGGAAACCTATGAGTCTGGGATCGGCGGCGGAGGGCGGGAGCCTACTCCGGAGGAGCGACAACAATGCGTGGCAGCATGCAATACTAGGCATCAGCAAGCGATTTCTGATTGTATCGTCGGATTGCAAAGTTCGGCCACTGACCCTGACGAGGTCGATGCAGCAGTTGCTCATGCGTCCTGTGTAAATGCCATGGCGCCTCGCTTCAACGAATGCGTCGCTGATTGCTGGGCGTTTTGAGCGTAGACGGAGCAAAATTCATGGTTTACTGCAAAGCAAATGCCGATCCGAAAAGAAGACGTATATTCCTAGGGGGGGCGTCCGGGCTGTGTTTTGCCTGGATGGTTTCTGCCTGTGCTTCTGTACCGTTGCTCCAGCCGCCCAACACTGATTCATCTGATGCTGAAGTTATTGAAAGTCTGCCCAGCCGGGAGCCTGGAATATTGCTTCAGCAAGGTTTTGAAGTAGTCGGCGTGGCAGGAGAGTTTATCTATTTGCAGCGCGGAGCACTATTGGCACGTTGCCAGTTGGATGCCAGCATGTTGCGCTTTCATTGTTTGCAAGTTTTATAGCTTGCATTTCTTCGTGCAATTCGTTGCGGGCTTGGCTAAAGCCCCGCCATGCTCGAAATTCGCAACCTTGATTACCGTGTAGAGGCCCGCCCGCTGTTCGAAGCTGCGTCCGCGCGGGTGTCCGCCGGCTGGAAGGTCGGGCTGATCGGGCGCAACGGTACGGGCAAGTCGACGCTGCTGCGCCTCATCCGCGAGGAAATCGCTGCGCCGGGCAGGGACAGCCCTATCCGCCTGCAGGCCGGCGCCCGCCTCGGCTGGGTCGCGCAGGAGGTTGCCCCGACCGGCCAGACCATCCTCGATGTCGTGCTCGAAGCTGATACCGAGCGCCACGCCCTGATGCAGGAGGCCGAGACCGCCACCGACCCTGACCGGATCGGCGATATCCATGCCCGCCTGCTGGACATCGACGCCTGGTCGGCCGAGGCGCGGGCGGCCGAAATCCTGATGGGCCTCGGCTTCACGCATGGCGACCTTGCCCGCGCCACACGGGAGTTCTCAGGCGGCTGGCGCATGCGCGCGGCGATTGCCGGCGCGCTCTTTGCCCAGCCCGACCTCCTGCTGCTCGACGAGCCGACCAACTATCTCGACCTGGAAGGCGCCGCCTGGCTGGAAGGCTATCTGCGCCGCTATCCGAACACCGTCCTGATCGTCTCCCACGACCGCGAAATGCTGAACCGCTCGGTCACGCACACGATGGCGCTGGAACACCGTAAGCTGACGATCACGCCCGGCGGCTATGACGACTGGCTGAAACTGCGCGCGGCCAAGCTTGCCCAGCTCGAGAGCCAGAAAGCCAAGCAGGACAAGGACCGCGCTCATCTGCAGTCCTTTGTCGACCGGTTCCGCGCCAAGGCGTCCAAGGCCCGCCAGGCCCAGTCCCGCATCAAGATGCTCGAAAAGATGCAGGAGATCACCATTCCGCTCGAGGAGCGCACAATGCCGTTCCGCTTCTCCGAGCCGGAAACGAACCTCGCTCCGCCGCTGCTCGAGATCGAGGACGCGGCGATGGGCTATGGTCCGCAGGCGGTCATCCTGAAAGGGGTGAAGCTGCGCATTGATCCGGATGACCGCGTCGCCATCATCGGCACCAACGGGCAGGGCAAGACCACCCTGGTCAAATCCATTGCCGAACGCCTGCCGCTGCTGTCGGGCCGGCGCCGGATGCCGAAGAAGGTCGAGATCGGTTACTTTTCGCAGGACCAGCTCGACGAATTGACCCTTGGCAACACGGTCCTCGAACACGTCATGCGCGCCCTGCCGAAGGATACGCCGGTTGCGAAACAGCGCGCCGTTGCGGCGCAGATCGGCTTTTCTCATGAGAAGGTCGAAACCAAGGTTGAGAAACTTTCCGGCGGCGAGAAAGTCCGCCTCATCCTCGGCCTCATCGCGCTCGCAAAGCCCCATGTGCTGATCCTCGACGAGCCGACCTCCCACCTCGACATCGATAGCCGCGAGGCGCTGATCTATGCGCTCAATGATTTCGCCGGCGCCGTCCTCCTCATCACCCACGATGTCTATCTCGCCGAGGCGACCGCCGACCAGCTCTGGCTGGTGAAGGACGGGAAGGTCGCGCCCTATGCCGGCGATCTTGCTGACTACCGCGCCCTCGTCATGAGTTCGGACCGCGAGAAAGCGGCACCTGCAAAAGCGGCGGCTGATCCCGCCGAAACCCGCCGCCGTGCCTCCCAGGCCCGGGAGTCCGCCGCGCCGCTGAAGAAGAAGGCCGATGCCGCCGAGAAAGCCTTCGAGACGGCAAACGCCCGTATAAGGACGATTGATGCAGAGCTTTCAAAATCCGGCCTGTCGCCTCAGAGGATTACCGAGCTTTCCGTCGAGCGCGGCAAGCTGGAGGCCGAAGCGGCAAAATCGGAAGAGGCATGGCTCGCCGCGCTGGAAGAATATGAAGCGGCCCTGAGCGAAGCAGGGTCCGCCTGATCTTGTCATCCTCGACTTTGCGCAGCAACGGGAAGTGAGGGCCTTCTACCCCCACAGCCTTGCCCCCGGCGGCGCCACAAATCCGTCCGTATACACCAGACCTTCCTCAACATCCTCTGCAAGCCAGAGCGGCCCGTCAAGGTCGGCCGTATCGGCCAGCTGCGCCAGCAACACCGCCGGCGCCATCGAGAGGGAACCGGCCACCATGCACCCGACCATCACGCCCATGCCCGCGCGCCGTGCCTCGCGCACCATCGCCAGCGCCTCGGTCAGCCCGCCCGCCTTGTCGAGTTTCACATTCACCGCGTCATAGGACCGGGCGAGCGTCTGGATGTCGGCCGATGTGTGCGCGCTTTCATCCGCGCAGATTGCCACCGCGCCCGGCCGCCGCATCAGCGCCTCGTCCTTCCCGGCCGGGAAGGGCTGCTCGATCAGCACCACCCCCAGCGCGCCTGCGCGCTTCACCAGAGCCGACAAGTCGCCCGGCGCCAACCCCTCGTTCGCGTCCACGATCAGCCGCGCTTCGGGGCGCGCCTCATGCACCGCTTCGATCCGCGCCAGGTCTTCCGGCCCGCCCAGTTTCACCTTCAGCAGCCGCCCCGGCGCTGCCTCGGCCGCCGCCGCCATCGCGTCAGGCGCATCCAGCGTCAGGGTCACCGCCGTTTCGACCGGTTTTGGCTCGGGAAGGCCCGCCAGCTGCCAGGCCGGCTTGCCGGAGAGTTTTGCCTCGAGGTCCCAGAGCGCACAGTCCACCGCGCAGCGCGCCGCGCCAGCCTTCATCAGTGCCTGAAGGTCCTGGCGTGTCGCCCCGGCCTCAATCTCGGCGCGCGCCGCCTCAATCTGGCCGATAACCGACTCAGCCGTCTCGCCATAGCGCCCATAGGGCACGCTCTCGCCCCGGCCCGCGGCGCCGCCTTCCTGCAGGGTCACCCGCACGGTGCCCGCATGCGTCTTGGCGCCCCGCGAGATGGCAAAGGCGGCTTTCAGGGGTGCTGAAAGCTGCGTGACTCCAAGCTGTCTATGACCCATCCCTTAAGCCCGTCAGGTGAATTGTGTTGGTTTGGCACAGACCGTCCTTAAGCATGTTTTGTTAATCAGGTCAGTCTGGACCGCAAAGAATGTTGAACCCAACCGCCCCCGATTTCGCGCTTGAAGACAGCGGCGAGACGCAGATTCTCCGGATCACCGGGGACTGGACCGTGGCGACGGTTAACCATGTGGATGCCCGCCTGCGCGCGGTATCCGCGTCTGGCCCGATCTGTCTCGATGTGTCCGGTCTGGGCGATCTCGATACCTCCGGCGCCTATCTGATCGACCGCGCCCTGCGCGCATCCGGCGCAGCCTCACCGCCGCGGATTCTTGGCGACCATCCCAGCGCGGCAAGCCTGCTGACTCAGGTCCACGCCTATTCGGAGCCCGCCGAGCCGCCTGCGCCTGAGCCGGCAAGCCTGATCCGCCTGCTCGAACGCATCGGCCGGGGCAGCGTTGATTTTATCCGGGAAGTGCAGGCGAGCCTCGCCTTCCTCGGTGAAACCATCGCTGCCCTGGTGCGCCTCATTGCCCAGCCCTGGAAGCTGCGCTGGACGTCCATCGTCTCCGTCATGGAGGAGGCGGGCCTCAATGCTTTGCCGATTATCGCCTTCCTATCCTTCTTCGTCGGCATGGTCGTCGCCTTCATCGGCGCCACGACCCTGCGCGACTTTGATCTCGAGATTTACACGATCGAGCTCATCGGCTTCTCGATGCTGCGCGAATTCGGCGTCGTGTTGACGGGCATCGTCCTTGCTGGGCGCACGAACTCCTCCTTCACCGCCCAGATCGGGACGATGAAGATGCGCCAGGAGATCGACGCGATGCAGACCCTCGGCCTCAAGCCGATGGATGTGCTGGTTGCCCCGCGTGTCCTTGCCATGTTGGTGATGACACCGATCCTCACCTTTGTGGCCACCCTCGCGGGCATTGCCGGCGGCATGACCGTCGCCTGGTCCTCGCTCGACATCAATCCAGCTGTTTTCCTTGAGCGGATGCGCAGTTCGGTTCCGCTCGACCAGTTCTGGGTCGGCATGTCGAAGTCGCCGGTCTTCGGCCTCGTCGTCGCGCTGATCGCCTGCCGTCAGGGTCTGCAGACGGGCGGCAGCGTCCAGTCGCTCGGCAAGGCAACCACCACATCGGTCGTTCAGGCCATCTTCGCCATCATCGTGCTCGATGCGCTGTTCGCCGTCTTCTATATGGAGATGGGCATATGAGCGGCGAAGCCATCATCCGTATGGAAGGCCTCAAGGTCGCCTTCGGGCGTAACGTCGTCCTCGAGAATTTCAATCTCGACATCCGGCGCGGTGAGGTCATGGGCATCATCGGGCCCTCCGGCGGCGGCAAGTCGGTGGCGCTGCGGGCGATTGTCGGCCTCAAGCCGCCCGAAGCGGGCAGCGTCGAAGTCTTTGGCGAGCGCCTCGAACTGCTCAGCCGAGAGGAGCGCACTGCCATCGAGCGCCGTTGGGGCATCATGTTCCAGGACGGCGCGCTGTTCTCAAACCTCACCGTTCGCGAGAATGTCATGGTGCCGATGCGTGAGCATACCGATCTCAGCCCGTCGCTGCGTCACGCCCTCGCCGATATGAAAATCCGGATGGCCGGCCTGGCCGCCAGCGCCGGCGACAAATACCCCTCAGACCTGTCAGGCGGCATGCGCAAGCGGGCAGCCCTCGCCCGCGCCCTGTCGCTCGACCCCGAACTCCTCTTTCTCGACGAGCCGACCGCCGGCCTCGACCCGATCACCGCGGCCGCTTTCGACAAGCTGATCCGCGATCTGCAGCAGGCCCTTGGCCTGACAGTCTTTCTCGTCACCCATGATCTCGATACGCTGCACGCCGTGTGCGACAGGATCGCCGTAATCGGGGAAAAACGTGTCCTGGCCGTCGGGACGATCGCGGAGCTCCGGCGCCACGATCACCCCTGGATCCAGGAATATTTTGGCGGCCCGCGCGGACGCGCGGCGGCTGCCGGTCATTAGGAGGGTTCTGGAAGATGGAAACCCGGGCAAATTACGCACTCATCGGCGGCATCGTCATTCTGGCGGCCGTGTTTGTGGCGATGTTCGTTCTCTGGCTCGGCCAGTCGGAGTTCAGGCGCGACTACAAGGCCTATGACATCGTCTTCGACGGGCCGGTCTCGCTCGAGGAGGGGGCGGCCGTGCGCTATATCGGCATCAAGGTAGGGGAGGTGGCCACCGTGCGTGTTGACCGCGCCGATCCGTCCAAGGTGCGTGCGCGCATCCGGGTGTCGCGCGAAGCGCCGATCCGGGAAGACTCGAGCGCGTCCATCCAGCTGGCGGGGATCACCGGCATCACCTTCGTCCAGATCTCTGCCGGCACCGGCCGCCTTCTGGAAGCGCGCCCCGGCGAGCCGGTCCCCGTGATCCGCTCGGAGCGCACCCTGGTCGACCAGATCGTTGCGGGCGGTGCACAGGCGCTGAGCCGCGCCAACCTCACCTTCGACAATGTCAACAAGATGCTGACCGACGAGAATGTCGAAGCCGTCAACGCGACCCTGCGCAATCTCGAAGTCATCACGACAAAGCTCGCTGAACCGGGCGGCCTGGTGGACCAGGCGTCTGCCTCCCTGGAGGATGTTTCGCGCGCCGCCGCGGCGTTCGAAGTGGCCTCGACCGAGCTTCAGCAGTTCGGCGACTCGGCCGACCGGAACCTCGCCGATGCTGCGGCCGATCTGCGGGTACTGGTGTCCGATCTGCGCGACGTTGTTCGCGCCGCGAGCGGCACCCTTCAGCGCAG
>CAYQRX010000032.1:0-18419 GCA_964419865.1 uncultured Hyphomonas sp.
CCGTCACCGGAGCGGCGGCTTCCTTATTGGTCCGGCTGAACTGTCAGCGCCGGGAATCCCGCTTGGCCTGGCTGCGGGCATGCGCCGCCCGCGTTGCCCCTTTCATGGTGCGCAGGTTCGGGAAAGCCTTGGCCTTCTTGGAAGGCGCCGCCTTCATGCCCTTCCCGGCCTTGCGGGAGGCCGGCTTCTTGGCGCCCGCGCCCTGCTTGCGCGCCAGCGCGGCCTGCATGGCAGCCGCAGCTTTCTCCTTCTCGGCAGCCGCGTGTTCACGCGCAATCCGGCGCTCGACGATGCCGAGCTTGGTCTCGAACCGGTCCAGCGTCTCGGCGAAGAAGTCGCGCTTTATGACGGTTGACGCATTGCCTGTTGGCCCGCGCTGGCGTGTAGGCTTCGCTTTGCCGCGAATTTCCCGCGCCTGCTTGCTGGCAAGATCTGCATACTTGTCACGTAGCTTGCGCGTGCGGGTAATCCGTTGGCGGAGCTCTTTCTCGCTGAGCTCGCCTACTCTTGGCGGATAGCTTTCATTGGCGAGCGCAAACTCGGCGGCCGTGCAAAGGGGTTTTGCCTCGCGGCGGGAAATGGCCATGGGAATATCTCCTTCTCGTCGTTATGCAGAACCTATAGTTCCGCATAACGCCGTGAAGGCGACAAAGAAAGCAAAACCGGAAACCCGCTCTGCGGCAGATCAGTATTGGTTCAGCCGCGCATACCGGTCGCGGTGCCAGCTCGCCGAGCCATAGAGCGCCTCCTGCACACGCGCGCGCTTCATGTAGAAGCCGGGCTCGGCCGCATCGGTCATGCCGATCCCGCCATGCATCTGCACACACTCATTCGAGACAAGATGCACCAGCTCGCCGGCCTTTGCCTTCGCAAGGCTCGCAAGCTCCGCGACATTGGTCTTGCCCTCGTCGACGGCCGACAGGGCAGCCGCGACGCAGGAGCGCGTCATCTCAAGATCGACAAACATCTTCGCCGCCCGGTGCTGCAGCGACTGGAAGGAGCCGATCAGCTGGCCGAACTGTTTGCGGTTGTTGAGGTATTCAAGCGTCATGTCGAACGCCGCCTGGGCCGAGCCGAGCATCTCAGCGGCAAGGCCAATGGCCGCGCGGTCCAGCACCGGATCGAGAATGTCAGCGCCTTCATCGGCCGGGCCGATCAGGCCGGCATCCTTCACATGCACATTCTCCAAGGTCACATGGGCTGCGCCGTGGCTGTCGACGGTCTTCAGCTCCTGGATCGTCACGCCCTTGGCATCGCGCGGTACAAGGAACAGGCTGAGGCCGTGGCGATCGCCGGCTTCGCCGAAGGTTCGCGCCACCACGATCAGCATGTCGGCATGATGCGCGTCCGGCACGAACTTCTTCAGGCCATTGAGCGTGTAGCCCTGCCCGTCACGTTCCGCTTCGGTGGCCACATTGTAAGGCGCAAAATGCGCGCCTTCATCCAGCGCCAGCGCAAAGGTCACTTCGCCTGCCGCAATTTTCGGCAGCCACTCTGCCTGCTGCGCCGCCGAGCCGCCAAGCTGCAGCGTCGAGACGGCAATCAGCGCCGTCTGCAGGAGCGGCGTTGCCGCCAGCGTGCGGCCCTGCGCTTCAAGGATCTGGCCGAGGCCCGTCAGCCCGAACGTCTCCGCGCCCGGCTCATCGGGAATGATCACGCCGAAGAAGCCAAGCTCCGCCAGCTTCTGGCGCGTCGCCGCATCCTTGCCATTTACGCCCTTGTCGCGCAGCGCGCGCAGATGCGTCACCGGGAGTTCATCGCGCGCGAACGCCATCGCCGTCTCGCGCAGCATTTCCTGGTCTTCAGTCAGTACAAAGCTCATGACGCTTCCACCTTCGGTTCTTCAGATTGGTTGGATTCCTTGGAGGCCCATGCAACGGCCTGGTCGAGCCGGTCATTGCCCCAGAACATTTCGCCGCCGGGCGTAAAGAAGGTCGGCGACCCGAACGCGCCGCGCGCGGCGGCTTCTTCGGTATTCTTCTTGAGTTGCGCCTTCACCGCTTCAGACCCCGCCGCCGCGAAGAGCGCGGCAGGATCATGGCCAAGGCGTTCAAGGATGCCTGCCAGAACTTCCTCATCGGAGATCAGCGCGCCCTCGGCAAAGTTCGCTGCATAGACGGCGCGGACAAAGTCCGGGCGGGCACGTTCCGCCAGAGCCAGCGTGATGCGGGCCGCTTTGAGGCCGTTCTGCGGAAACGCGGCCGGCGGCTTCAGGGGCAGACCGTCGGCTTCGCAGCTACGCGCAAGGTCGCGCCACATATACTGGCCCTTCACCGGAACGGCATTGAACGGGCTGTCGGTCAGGCCCTGCTGCGCGTTCAGCAGCGGCCCCAGCAGGAACGGTTTCCATACAACCGTCAGCCCCGCCGCGCCGGCGACACGCTCAACGCGCATCGCCGCCGGATAGGAATAGGTTGAGGCAAACTCGAACCAGAACTCAATCATCGGATCAGCCTACTGATGATCCTTCAGGCCCAGCACGCGCTTGGCGATGACGTTGAGATTGATCTCGGAGGTGCCACCCTCGATCGAGTTGCCCTTCGAGCGCAGCCATTGGCGCGTCACGCGCAGGCCGCCCTTGTCGAAGCCGCCCCCTTCCCAGCCGAGCCCTTCGGAACCGAGCGCCTCGATCAACAGCTCATGGCGGTCCTGGTTCATCTTGGCCGCGCCGTATTTCAGGATCGAAGCCGTATGGCCCACCGCCTGCCCGGCCTTCGCCTGCGCGGTCTGGCGCTCCACCGTCAGCGCAAAGGCCTTGGCATACATCTTGTGATCGGTGATGCGCCCGCGCAGGTCCCCGTCCGCGATGCGGCCTTCGCTATCCGTGCCGACATGCTGCTTGGCATACTCCTCCGGTCCGAGAATCCCCGAGCCGCCGGTGCCGCCAAAACCGCCGGCCGAAATAGAGGAGCGCTCATACTGCAAGAGGCGCTTGGCAATCTCCCAGCCGCCATTGACGCGGCCGACAAGCTGGTCCTTCGGCACTTTCACATCGGTGAAGAAGGTTTCGCAGAACGGGCTCTCGCCGGAGATCAGCTGGATCGGGCGCGCTTCCACGCCGGGCGATTTCATGTCGAACAGGATGAAGCTGATGCCCTCATGCTTGGTCGAGGTGTCGGTGCGCACAAGGCAGAAGATCCAGTCCGCCTTGTCGGCATAGGAGGTCCACACCTTCTGGCCGTTGATCAGGTAATGGTCGCCCTTGTCCTCACAGCGCGTCTGCAGCCCGGCGAGGTCGGAGCCTGCGCCCGGCTCCGAATAGCCCTGGCACCAGCGGATCTTGCCTTTCACGATATCCGGAATGAAGCGCAGCTTCTGTTCGTGATTGCCGAATTCGAGCAGCGCCGGGCCGAACATCCACAGGCCGAACGAAAACAGAGGCGGGCGTGCCTTGATACGGCGCAGCTCCTGTTCCAGCACGCGCGCCTCGGCGCGGCTGAGCCCGCCCCCGCCATATTCCTTCGGCCATTCCGGCGCGGTCCAGCCCTTCTCGCCCATCCGGTCGAGCCAGACTTTGGAGTCCGGGTTCTTGAAGGTCGCATTGCGCCCGCCCCAGACCACCTCATCATCGCGCATCGGCGTGCGCATCGACGGCGGGCAGTTTTCCTCAAGCCATTTGCGCGTCTCGAGGCGGAACCCTTCGAGCTGTTCGGTTTCATCATAGGCCATGGCCAGGCTCCCTTGGGCTGCATGTATGTCTTTAGGTCACCCTATGCCTCAGCCCTCGCCTCGCCAAGCGGTCACGCGGCGTCACAGCCGCCCGCCCGATGTTCGCGCTTTTTCCCCGCGAACACAGACCGAACGTTACGCAACCGAAACAACACTTTTCGCAGGCGAATGCGGTCGCCCGTGAGGCGTCTTTGCCCAGAAATGCGGCCGGCGAACGAGCCCGTAGATCGCCCGCATCATCGCCAGGCTCTGCAGCGGCCAGTAGAGCGGCTGGGTCAGCGCCAGAACAAGCCGGCGCCAATCGCGCGCGCCCGGCGCAAAAAAAGCCATCAATATGCCGGCGGCATAGGCAGCCCCCGCCAGCCAGATGAAAACCGGCAGAAGGGCGAGATCCGGCAGCACAAGACAGGCCAGAAGCCACAGTGCCCATGGCCCGTGCACCAGTGCTGACAGTATGGCGGCGCGGACGGACAGGAACCGGACGAGCCCCAGCTCCCGCAGCGCCCGCCCCGGCGGACGCATCGCCACCAGCCAGGTCTGCAGGAAACCCTTCAGCCAGCGCGAGCGCTGCGCCAGCCAGACTCCCAACTTCTCAGGAGGCGCCTCCAGGGTGGCCGGCGCAATCATGCCGACCCGGTAGCCGAGGCGCGCAAGGCGCAGCCCCAGATCCGCGTCCTCGGTTTCATTCCACGCATCCCATCCACCGGAGATATCCAGAGCGCGGCGCCGGAAATGATTGCTGGTCCCGCCAAGCGCGATGGGCATGCCAGAAGTCGCCAACCCCGGCAGCAGCCGGCCGAACTGCACGGCATATTCAAGGGCCCACTGCCCGGCGATCCATCCGCGCGCCCCATCGCCCACCAGCGGCGCCTGCACACAGGCAAGATCGTCCCCCGCCGAGCGGAACGCTCGCACCGCCGCTTTCAGCTGGTCCGGGCTCGGACGATCTTCCGCGTCATAGACCACCACAAACTCTCCGCGGGCACGGGCCAGCCCGTAATTTGAGGGCGCGCGGTTTGGTGCGGGGCAGCCCCGGCGGCAGGACCAACAGCTCAGTCCCGGCGGGCCAGCGCTCACACGGGAGCGCCTCTTCGGTTTCGAGATCGCCGGTCTCGATCAGAAGTTTCACATCAAGCCGGCCGGCCGGATAGTCCAGGGCCCTGATGGCCGCCGAGAGCTGCGCAGCGCTTGCGGCTTCATCCTTCAGCGCGATCAGAAGCGAATAGGCCGGCCATCGACAGCAAGCCGAGCACCAGCTCCGGTGCCCCAAGCCCCGCCAGACCGATTACGGCCAGCGTGCTCGAAAGGGGCCCGGGCTCTGACGGCGCTGACAGGCTGGCTGCAGAACAGTCCGGACGTCGCAATGCAAGCGAGAAAGCCGCACGATGCGCCGCGCGACTATCCGGCGGCGGCCGATCGACTAGATCAGACTGGATAAAATCCTCATTATTACAGGGCTATTCGCATCAGTGCCCACCACTTTCCCCACAGCCTTTCCACAAGCCTGGCTACAAACCTTTGATTGTTTTCATTTCATTAGCGCAACAATAGTGAAGCGCACAAGCTTAACGGCGCTATATCGCCGGGGCTTGCCGGAAGAAGCAGTTTGTTCTATTTTTGTTCTATGTCCGGTGTCCACGTCATCTGGTTCAAGCGGGACCTGCGGGTCCATGACCATTCGGCCCTTGCGGCCGCGGCCGCCTCCGGGGCGCCGGTCATACCGCTCTACATTTTTGAGCCGGGATATTGGGCGCTGCCGGAACATTCCCGCCGGCAGTTCGATTTCGTGCGCGAGTCCCTGTCTGAGCTGGACGCGGCCCTGAAGGCGCGCGGCGCGGACCTCGTCATCCGCTCTGGCGACGCCCTCAGCGTGCTCTCGGCGCTTCACCGGCAGTATGGCCTCGCCGCAATCCACGCGCATGAAGAAACCGGCCTGCAATGGACCTTCGATCGCGACCGGGCGGTGCGCCGCTGGGCGCGCAATGCGGGCATTTCCTTCCGCGAGCAGCCGCAGAACGGGGTTGTCCGCGGGCTCCGCTCCCGCGACGGCTGGGCGGAGCGCTGGGAAAAGTTCATGCAACGCCCCCGCATCCCGGCACCGGAGACGCTTCGCGCCGCCGTCGCCAGCAGCGAGGAAATGCCGCTCGCCTCCGATTTCGGCCTCGGCGCAGATGACTGCCCTGGCCGCCAGGCGGGTGGGCGGTCGCAGGGCGCGCATTGCCTGAAAACTTTCCTTGATGCGCGCGGGCGCCGCTATCAGCGCGAAATGTCCAGCCCGCTGACGGCGGCCGGGGCATGTTCGCGCCTCTCCCCGCACCTTGCCTTCGGAACCGTCTCGATACGCGAAGCCTGGCAGGCGGCGCGGCGCGCCGAAGAGGCTCACCGGCACACGGGCGACACCGAGTTTGCCAGATCGATCGGCAGCTTTATTTCCCGCCTGCACTGGCACTGTCATTTCATCCAGAAACTTGAGGACCAGACCTCGATCGAAAGCCGCAACCTCCACCCGGCCTATGACGGCCTGCGGCCCGAGCCGCCGGACGGCGATCCGCGCCTTGCAGCCTGGATCGAGGGCCGCACCGGTTTTCCTTTCCTGGATGCGTGCATGCGCTCGCTCCAGGCGACCGGCTGGCTGCCCTTCCGGATGCGGGCGATGGTGATGGCCTTTGCCGCCTATCATCTCTGGATGGACTGGAAACTGCCGGCGGCCCGGCTGGCAGCCCTGTTCACCGACTTCGAGCCGGGCATCCATTACCCGCAGGCGCAGATGCAATCGGCGACAACCGGCATCAACACGCCGCGCATCTACAACCCCGTCAAACAATCGCGCGACCAGGACCCTGGCGGGGCGTTCATCCGCCGCTGGCTGCCGGAACTCGCCGCCCTGCCGGATGAGTGGCTGCACGCGCCTTGGGAGGCGCCCGCCGCGGTTCTGGGACCAGCCGGGATTGTGCTCGGCCAGACCTATCCGATGCGAATCGTCGACCATGTTGCCGCCGCTGAGGAGGCGCGGGGCCGGATTTTCGCGCTGCGCCGGTCGCCGGCCCATGATGCGGCGGCCGATGCCATACAGGCCCGCCATGGCAGCCGGCGGGCCGGCATTGCGTTTCGCGGCGAGCGCCCAGCGCGCCGGAAGGGGCCGGCCAGAGCCGGCGAGCCCGCCCAGCTGAGCTTCGACCTGATCTCGCCCCCACCGGTCGGCACCCATGCGTAAAACAGGGCGCGGCAAGGCGGTCAGCAAGGCGGACCTGCCGTCGAAGACCTGCGCAGCCTGCGGCCGGCCTTTCGTCTGGCGCAGGAAATGGGCGCGTGTCTGGGACGAGGTGAGATACTGCTCTGACAGCTGCCGGCGGGCCCGCTGAGGCCCGGCGACGCCTTATTGAATCGCGATAATATCCGGTCCGTGCCACTTCGGGACAGTTTTATCGTTTTTCGATGAAAATATGTCCTTGATTTTATTGATTATTATTTTATTTCGATAATTTCATATTGAAAAACAATAATTCCTGCTCTATATCGTCTGTGTCGGCGGCAGGGATCTCCCGCCAAGGACAAAAACGGACAAACGGATCAGCAAGAAGGAGTACCCAGTCATGTCCCCCCGCGCCCGTCTCAACGACAACGGACCCATGGTCTTCGAAGGTGTCCTGGCCTACGGCCTCGCCTCCGGCGACGCCATCCACCGGGACCGGCCGGCGAATGATGACGGCTCGGAGGGTCGCGTGAACCTCCTCGTCGCCCGCCGCCGCCGTCAGAATCGCCGCGAAGCTCGATCCTAGGGGCGCTCCCCCGCGCTGCGGTATCCCGCCCCTGGATCCGGCTGCGCACCCCTCTCCTCCCAGAACCAGAACACGCAAAAAAGGAAACGCCCATGAAACGCTTCATCATTGCAGCCGCCCTCGCCGCCACTGTCACGGCCCCGGCCTTTGCCGCCAGCGACACCTTCTCGATGGAGATCAACTATTCGCGTGCCGCCCTCGAGACAAAAGCCGCCGCCGAGGCCGAATACGACGCCATCCGCAAACAGGTTGCAGAACGCTGCACGGTAGAGAACGCCGCCTTCGGCATTGCGCCAGCCTTCATCGAGCGCCGGTGCACGGTCCGCGTCATGGACAAGGCGGTCCGCCGGATCAACCACCCGCTTCTGGACCAAGTGCACACCGAACGCCGCTAGCCGGCCAGTTTCCCACGGGGCCCAACTCCAAGCCTCTCAACCGGATCCTCCGGGACCCCGTGGCTCCTGCCGCCTTCAGCCCCCTTGATGGGGATGGAGGCGGACTTTTTTTGCCGCCGGCCCGGTCACCTGAAATCCTTGGCCCGCAGCACATGTGCGAGGCGCAGGTTCGCCGGTACGAACGCCCCCTCTTCCTCGGCTTCGAACAGGGCCGCGCAACTGGTCGGGAACTTCTCATGCAGGCGCAAAGCGGCGGCATGGTCGAGCGAGCCACCATCGCGCAGGATGCTGAGGGCAAAATCGTGCAGACCGGGATTGTGCCCGATCAGCATGAGGATATCCGCCCCGTCATTCTGCCGGACGGCATCGGACAGCCCCCGCACCCCTGTCAGGTAGAGCGCCTCCATCGGCCGGACCTTCTCACCCGTCACCACCTTGGCGACTTCCGAACAGGTCTCCCGCGCCCGTCTTGCACTTGAGACGAGAATCCGCTCCGGGCTCCAGCCCATGGCGACCAGCTCCTCGGCCATGCGGCGCGCATCGGCATGCCCCTGCGGGGTCAGCGCGCGGCTGAAATCATCAATCCCCTCGCTCCAGGGCTCGGTCTTGGCGTGGCGCATCAGGATAAGTCGTTTCATGCGGCGCGGCTTATCCTGAAGTGAAGAGGAATTCTCATGGAGTGAATCAGGTGATCTCAATTGGTCGGTGCGGTCTTAGGCACTACTCTTACAGTGGAAATCAATACTCGGGAGACCAAAAGATGAGCCTTCTCCTTGGCGATGTTGCGCCGGATTTTGAAGCAGACACAACCAAGGGGCGTATCCGGTTCCATGACTGGGCCGGCGGGGATTGGGTCATTTTCTTCTCGCATCCCGCCGACTTCACCCCCGTCTGCACCACCGAGCTCGGCTACACCGCAAAGCTCAAGGATGAACTTGCCCGGCGCGGCGCCAAGGCCCTTGTCATTTCCGTCGACAGCCTCGAGGCGCACCACAAATGGATCGCAGATATTGAAGAGACGCAGGGCGGCGTGGTGGATTTCCCGATCATCGCCGATACCGAGCGCAAGGTGGCAACGCTCTACAACATGATCCATCCGAACGCCGATCCGAAGGTAACGGTGCGCGCCGTCTATGTGATCGACCCGGACCGGAAAATCCGCGCCTCAATCATCTATCCTCCAAGCAGCGGGCGGAACTTTGACGAGATCCTGCGCCTTCTCGACTCGCTGCAGCTGACCGATGGCTACAAGGTCGCCACCCCGGTGAACTGGACCGATGGCGACGACGTCATCATCGCGCCCTCCCTGCAGGATACCGATGAAATCAAGCGCCTCTTCCCCAAAGGCTACAAGGTGGTGAAACCGTATCTCAGGATTACGCCCCAGCCGGACAAGGTCTGAGCCCGGCCTATAGAGCGCCAGACCGCGCCGACCATGCGGCCGGCGCTGGTTCGCGGCAGCATCAATCAGCCTTGCCGATTGGTATCCGGCGCGCTTTCGTTTCCATATTCTTGGGCTTCTTCACTTTCACCGCCAGCACGCCATTGCGGAACTGCGTGGTCACGTCCTTGTCGCCAGGCACAAAGGGCAGGCGCACGCTGCGCTCGAACCGGCCATAGCTGCGCTCGACAATCCGGCGATCCTCGGTCTCTTCGGTCTTTTCGTCGCTCCGTTCCCCACTCAGGGTGAGCAGGTCGCCATTGATTTCAAGATTGATCTGCGACTCATCAAGCCCCGGCAGGTCCGCCTTTATGACAATCTGTTTCGCAGTCTCGCTGACATCCATGCTCGGCGAGAATGCGGCCATCGCGCCATTGGGCGCCGCCTCGAAGAAACGCTGCCACAGATCGTCAAAATCCCGGCGCATGAGGTCAAACGGCCCGCCCGCCGGGTCTGCTGATTGGCGGCGAAAGGGAGCAAGGGGTCCAAAACGCATCGTTCGTCTCCATCGGTTAGAGGAAGGAAAGTCGATCCGGCCGGATGACGTCAGGATAGAAAAACGCGCGCGCCCCTCAAATCCGGGAGAATACGGAGTCGAACACGCCGCTTGACGGACTTCGCGGGCCGCTCCATGGCTCCGCCGCCATGCGTGTGCCTCATCCCATCCTGCTTGTCTCCACCGGCGTGATCTTCGGCTGCGGGATCGACGCGATGATGAAATTCATCCTGCAAAACGGTACCAGCGTGCTGACGGCGACCACCTGGCGCTATCTGCTCGGCGCTGCCATCATGCTGGGCCTCTTCGTCTATACCGGCCGGCGCATGCCGGGGCTGCCCGCCATCCGCTTCCACGCCCTGCGCTCGGTCGCCCAGGTCCTGTCCGCCTTCCTCTTCTTCTTTGCCCTGACCCAGATGGCCCTGGCCGAAGTGGTCGTTCTCGGCTTCACCGCGGCGCTGATGATCGCGCCGATTGCCCGCGTCATCCTCGGCGAGCGGATGAGCCCGGTCACGATCGCCGCCTCGCTTGTCGGCTTTGGCGGCGCCGCCCTTGCCGCAACGGCGCAGACAAGCGGCGCGCCGCCGGATGGCGACCGGCTGATCGGCACGGCGGCAACGCTCGGCGCGGCAGTGCTCTACGCCCTTAACATCGTGCTGTTGCGTCTGCGCACGCGGCAGGAAGACAGCCTGACGCTCGTGACCTTCATGAACGTCTTCCCGGCCCTGTTCCTCCTGCCCTTCATGCTGCTCTTCTCTGCGCCGCTGCCCGAGGCGATGGCCTGGCCCGCCATGAGCAGCGCGGCCGTGTTCGGCATCTGCATCTGGTGGCTGATGACGATGGCATACAGCCGCGCCAAGGCGCAGACGCTCGCCCCGTTCGAATATACCGGCCTGATCTGGTCGGCGCTGCTCGGCTACGTCTTCTTTCAGGAAATCCCCGGCTGGCGCGTCTGGGCGGGCGCGGCCGTCATCATTTCGGCCTGTCTGGTTGTCGCCTTCGAAACCCATTTCATCGCCCGGCGCGAAGCGCGCGCTCCGGCCAGCGATATCCTCACCTGACACGGTTCAGGAGGGCAGCGGGCGTTCCTCGTCTCCGATGGCAGGGATAGGCGTGCGATCCTGCACTTCGCCATCCATCAGCAGGTCGACGGCCCGATCGGCGGCGTCCTGGAACGGCTCGAACACGATGTCCGGCGCCATATCCTGCCGCCGGTCGAGCAGCGCCTCCGTATCCGCAGGAGAATGGGACGTCACTGCGACCCGCCCCGTGAAGCCTGCCGAACGCGTGGCCTGCACGAGCGTCCGGCGAACATCCTCCTCATTGATGCCCGAGGGATGGACCGGCACGGTCCCGACCACCCATTCGGCATCCGTGAGCGGCAGCTCGGCCACAAATTCCGGATCGGTCGCATCGCCGTACACCGCATGCATGCCGAGCTTGTGCCAGCGTTCCACCGCCGCCGGATTGAAGTCGATCCCGAGGATCGGCACGCCGCGCCTGTGGAGCCGGAGGCCGATGGCCGTGCCATAGCGGCCGAGGCCAAATATCAGCACCCGGCATTTCTCTCCCGTTTCGCTCTCGTCCGAACTGGTCTCGCGCGGTGTCCCGCGCCGCTCGAATATGCCGAGTGCCGGCTCGCACAGTTTGTACAGCTGATGCGAATAGGTGATCATGTAGGTCGAGGCGGCAATGGTCACCAGGCCGACCATCGTGACCAGTCCCAGCGCATCTTGCGTGACATGCCCGAGCGTCACACCCATGGCAATGAAGATCAGCGAAAATTCGCTGATCTGCGCCACGGTCAGCCCGGCCAGGAAACCGGTGCGCTTGCGATAGCCCATGGCTCCCATGATCGCGAGGACGATCAGCGGGTTGCCGACCAGCACAAAGACCGACAGCACGATCGCCGCATTGACCTGCGCACCCAGCAACGACAGGTCGAGCGTCGCGCCAAGGGCAATGAAGAAGAAGAGCAGCAGAAAGTCCCGCAGCGGCGCAAGCCGGGCGGCGATGGTTTCCCGGTAAGGCGTCGACGCCAGCGCAATACCGGCCATCAGGCCGCCCACTTCCTTGCCGAGGCCGATGATGTCGCCCACAGCCGCAAACACCGCCGCCAGCGCAATCGCGAAGGTGACCAGAAGTTCGGGCGTCTTGGCCAGAAGGTTCGTCAGCGGCGTTGCGGCAAAGCGCACGAACAGGCCGACAAAGACGACCAGCGCCGCTGCTGCCGCAAGCACCCGCGCGATGTCGCCGGCCGCACCATTCTCGCTGCCCGCCCCTATTCCGATGGCCGACAGAACGATCATGGCCAGGACCACGACGAGGTCCTGAACAATCAGGAAACCAAGCGCGATCTGGCCATGCAGCGCGCCGATCTCCTTCTTGTCGGACAACAGCTTCACAATGATGATCGTGCTCGAAAAGGTCAGCGCGACGGCGACATATATCGAGGTGACGGCATCGAGGCCGAGCGCAAGGCCAATGAGGAACCCGAACACCGAAGTGAACGCCACCTGCCCGAGACCGGTCAGAACCGAGACCACCCCGAGCGAACGGATCAGTTGCACGTCCAGCTTCATGCCTACCAGGAAAAGCAGGATCGCGATGCCGAGTTCGGACAGAAGCTCGATCTGCTCGCCTGATTGCACGATGTTGAGCGCCGATGGCCCGGCCAGCAGTCCGACAGCAATGAACGCCACGATCAGCGGCTGATGCAATATCCGCCCGACGAGCCCGACTGCCGCGGCCAGCAGCAGCAGCACCGCGATCTCACCGAACGGCGAATGGGCGATCAGCTCTGCCATCTGGTCGTCGCTCTAAAGGGAATCTGCCAGGTGCCCCTCAGAGCGCCATCTCCAGCTTGCCGTTCACGAGGTTGGAATAGTCGTTCACCAGCGCTTCGGAGATCTGGCCGGGCTTGTAGCGATGTACGCCGATTTCGGCGACAGGCGTGATTTCGGCGGCCGAACCCGTGATGAAACATTCCGAGAAAGTCGACAGCTCGTCCGGGAAAATCGCCCGCTCGACCACTTCGATCTGGCGGGCTTTCGCCAGCGCGATCGTCGTCTGCCGGGTCAGGCCGTTGAGGAAACAGTCCGGCGTCGGCGTGTGCAGCACACCGTCGCGCACAAAGAAGATGTTCGCCCCCGTCGCCTCGGCCACCTGGCCGCGATAGTCCAGCATCAGCGCGTCCTGATAGCCGGCCTTCTCGGCCGCGTGCTTGGAGAGGGTGCAGATCATGTAGAGACCGGCCGCCTTGGCATGGCAGGGCGCGGTATCCGGCGCCGGGCGGCGCCATTCGGCATGGGTCAGGCGGATGCCCTTCATCTTGTCGGCGAAATAGTCGCCCCAGTGCCACACCGCGACCGCCAGGTGGATCGTGTTGTTCTGGGCCGAGACGCCCATCATCTCCGACCCGCGCCAGGCCACCGCGCGCACATAGGCGCTGTCCAGGCCGGACTTCGCCAGCGCTTCTTCCTTGGCCTTTTCGACCTCTTCAACGCTGAACGGGATGTCGAAGCCCATGATCCGGGCGGAATTGTGCAGCCGCTTGGAATGGTCCAGCGAGCGGAAGATCCGGCCATTATAGGCCCGCTCCCCTTCACACACCGAAGACGCATAGTGCAGCGCATGGGTCAGCACATGCACTTTCGTGTCCCGCCAGGGTACAAACGACCCGTCCATCCAGATGTAGCCGTCACGGTCATCATAGGGGATGGCAGCCATTGCATACGCTCCTTGCTTGCACTTTTACGCCGGTTCGCGTTCATTTCCGCCTTATGGCTTCATCCGTCAACCTGAACCGCCCATTTGACCCCCGGCTCTTCCTGATCGACCAGGAGATCGACCGGGGCGCCGGCCTGCTGATTTCCGGGGCAGATGAGCTCATGCGGGTGGCCGAAACCGCCCGGAAGAAGGCCGGTCTGAGCAAGACTGAGATGCAGATTCTCATGGCGATCCGCTATCGCCCCGGCCTGACGGTCGGCCAGCTGCGCGGCCAGCTCGGCATGACCGTGCCGACCTTTGCCCGCATCCTCGGCCAGCTCGATACCCGCGGCCTCATCGGGCGCGAGCGCGAAGGCTCCGATGGCCGCCGCCGGAAACTGGTCCTGTCAGATGCCGGCACGACGCTGACGACCCCTATCGCCGTCGAAATCCGCGAGCGCCTGCGCCTGGCCTTCCGCGCCGGGGGCCCGGAAGCGGTCGCCGGGGCGCGCATCCTCTTGGAAGCGCTGGTGAAATGAGGCGCCCGCAATGAACCCGCGAGACCCCGCCCATATCCTGATCGTCGATGACGATGACCGCATCCGCGACCTGACGAAGCGCTTCCTCACCCTGAAGGGCTACCGGGTGACCGGCGCGGCGGATGCGGCCGGTGCCCGCCGCCTGATGGACAATATGACCTTCGACCTTGCCGTGCTCGACATCATGATGCCCGGCGAGACGGGCCTGCAGCTGCTTGAGCGCATCCGTTCGGGCCCGTCCCGGGAAACCCCGGTCATGCTGCTGACCGCCCGCGGCGAAGCGCGCGACCGGATCGAGGGGCTTCGCCTCGGCGCCGATGACTACCTCGCCAAGCCGTTTGAGCCGGAGGAACTCGCCCTGCGCTGCGAGGCAATCCTGCGCCGGTCGCAGAAGGCGCCGCCGCCGCCCGAAGAGATCGAAATGTCGGGCCTCGTCTTCAATATAGCGCGCGGCGAGCTGAAGGCCGGCGACGAGCGTATCCGGCTGACCGATGCCGAGCTTCAGCTCCTGACCATCCTGGCCCGCATCCCGGGCGAGGCCGTCAGCCGCGAAGATCTCGCCGAGATGACATCCGCCGGTCTGGAACGATCCGTAGACGTACAGGTGACACGGCTGCGCCGCAAGATCGAGCCCAATCCGAAGGAGCCCGTCCACATCCAGACCGTGCGGGGCGTCGGCTACCGCCTGATGCCGGACTGAGATGGCGATGTTCCGGCTGAGAGACATTACCCCGCGCGGCCTTTACGCCCGCAGCCTGCTGCTGATCCTGGCGCCGGTCCTGGTCATCCTTGGGCTGATGACCTGGTACTATTATTCCAGCCATATTGCCGAGATGAACCGCAAGCTCGGCCAGGCCATCGCGCGCGACGCCGCGCTCATCCGGGATGCCTGCCTCAACCCGGACTATGGCCCGGCCGACCACGCCCGCATCCAGCTGCTTCTGGAAACGGAGTTCACCTGCTCGCTGCCCGAAGGCGCCCT
The DNA here is from genome assembly GCA_964419865.1 of uncultured Hyphomonas sp. Lineage (GTDB taxonomy): Bacteria > Pseudomonadota > Alphaproteobacteria > Caulobacterales > Hyphomonadaceae > Hyphomonas. The sequence continues at coordinate 15,010 of CAYQRX010000032.1, forward strand.
GCCGAACAGCCAGCTGCGCAAGGATTTTTCCTATAGCGACACATTGCGCAGCGAACTGGCCGGACGCCTCGGCCAGGGCGTGATCGTTGGCCAGGTGCCCGGCGAGCCGAAGCTGCATTTCCGCTTCCCCCTGAACGGCGAAACCGGCGAGATCACCATCGACCGCAAGCGGGCGCTTGTCATCAATGCACACTTCTTCATTGTGTGGGTGATTTTCTTCTCCCTGCTGATGGTCGCACTCGCAATCGGCTTCCTCAACCAGCAGGTCCGCTCAATCCTGCGCCTGTCGGAAGCGGCCCGCGCCTTCGGCCGGGGGCGCGACCTGCCGGGGTTCCGTCCCTCCGGGGCAACGGAGGTGCGCGATGCGGCCCGCGCCGTCATCGACATGAAGAACCGCCTCACCGCCTTCGCCGAACAGCGCACCGCAATGCTCGCCGGCGTCAGCCACGACCTGCGCACGCCGCTGACGCGCCTGAAACTCACCCTCGCCCTGACGCCGGAGAGCGACGACATCAAGGCCGCCCGCGCCGATCTCGACGACATGTCGATGATGCTTGATGAGTATCTCGCCTTCGCGCGCGGTGAGGAAGGCGACGAGCCCGGCGAATTCGACCTCGGCGACCTGACGCGGGAGGTGGTCTCCGGCTTCGGCGCCCACGTTCCGATTGTCGGGCCAGAGAGGGTCAAGGTGCGCGGGCGGCCGCTGGCGCTCAAGCGCGCGGTGACCAACCTTGTCTCCAACGCCCTGAAATTCGCCGCGACCGTGCGTGTCACCCTTGTCAACGGGCCCCACTGGGCCGAACTCATCGTCGATGACGACGGGCCCGGCATCCCGCCGGAGCGGTATGAAGATGCCTTCCGCCCCTTCTCGCGGCTGGATGAAGCGCGCAGCCAGAACGCTCCCGGTTCCGGGCTCGGCCTGACCCTGGCGCGCGACACCGCCCGGGCACATGGCGGCGATGTGCGCCTTGCGGAAAGCCCGCTTGGCGGATTACGCGCTATTCTGAGACTACCCCACTAGGCCGGCCCGCGCCCGAAAGTCATCGGAGAGACCATGACCGCCACCCGCACCAAGCTTGTCATCCGCAATGCCAAGCCGAAGGACATTCCCGCAATTCTGCCCCTGTACGAGCAAGTCTACGGCATCGCCTATGGCTATACCGCCGACCAGATTGCGGGGCAGATAAATCGGTTCCCGGATGGTCAGTTCGTGGCCGAATTTGAAGGCCGGATTGTCGGCCACTGTGTCACTTTCATCATCGATTCTGCCACGGCGCTCTCTCCGCACACCTGGAACGAGATCACCGGAGGCGGTTTTGCCGCGCGGCACGACCCGGAGGGCGACATGCTCTACGGTATGGATGTGATCGTTGATGCCGAGTTCCGGCGCCTGCGCATCGGCCAGCGTTTCTACAAGGTGCGCCAGGACCTCTGCCAGTGGCTGGAGCTGAAAGGCATCGTCTTTGGCGGCCGCATTCCCGGTTATCAGCGCCACCGCAAGGACTATCCGAACCCGGCAGACTACGTCGAAGCGGTGAAGGCCTCCAGACTGCGCGATCCCGTGCTCAGCTTCCAGCTGCGCCAGGGATTCGAGATTGTCGGTGTTCTGAGGAATTACATGCCGGAAGACCTGGAGTCCGGCGGCCATGCCACCCAGATGTTTTGGCGCAATCCGCTTGAGCAGGAGTCGATCAAGGCGAAGCCTACGCTTGGCGACACCGCCCTGCCCGAACGTGTCCGTGTGGCGACCGTCCAGTTCCAGATGCGCCGCATCAACTCCATCGACGAGTTCGAACAGCAGGTCGAATACTTCGTCGATACCGCCTCCGACTACCGCGCCGACTTCGTGACCTTCCCGGAACTCTTCACCCTTCAGCTTCTGTCGCTGGAGGGCAAGCCGCTGGGGCCGGTCGAATCCATCGAGAAGATTTCGGAATACACGCCGCGCTTTATCGCCTTCATGGAACGCCTCGCCGTTTCCTACAATATCAACATCATCGGCGGATCGCATCCCTCGCGAATGGAGGACGGCGATATCCACAATGTCGCTTATGTCTTCCTGCGCGACGGGTCGGTCCATACCCAGCAGAAACTCCACCCGACCCCGTCGGAGCGCAGCTGGTGGAACATCAAGGGCGGCGAAGGCAACTCCGTGATCCACACAGATTGCGGCCCCATTGGCGTGATGATCTGTTATGATTCCGAATTCCCGGAGATTGCCCGCCACCTGGTGGATCAGGGCGCCCTTATGCTGTTCGTGCCTTTCTGCACCGACGAGCGCCGGGGGTATATCCGTGTACGGTATTGCTGCGCCGCCCGCGCCATTGAGAACCAGTGCTATGTCGTGATGTCCGGCGTCGTCGGAAACCTGCCGAATGTCGAGAACATGGACATCCACTATGCCGAAAGCTGCATCCTGACGCCGTCGGATTTTCCGTTCGCGCGCGATGGCATTGCCGCCGAGACGGCACCCAATACGGAAACCGTTGCCATCGCGGACCTTTCCCTCTCGGACCTGCTCACATCCCGCCAGTCGGGCGCAGTGCAGAACCTGAAGGATCGGCGCTTCGATCTCTACCGGGTGGTGTGGAAATAGGCCGGTGACGGATCAGCCGAGCCGGCCGGCCAGCTGGTCCATGAAGCCGGCGAGCTCCAGGTCTTTCTGGGTGACGCCATCTGCGTCATGCGTCGTCAGCGTCACCTCGACCCGGTTGTAGACGTTGAACCATTCCGGGTGATGATCCATCTGCTCGGCCTTCAGCGCGGCGGCCGACATGAAGGCAAAGGCCGTCTTGAAATCGGCAAACCGATAGGTCTTGAAGACCGCGTCGCGGTCCCCTTCTGCTTTCGTCCAGCCCTTCAGCGCCTTCAGCGCTGCGTCCGCTCCGATCTTCGACATCGCTATTCCTCTCCATCCTGGCCAAGCACGAAGTACACCCAGCGGCCCTCGGCCGTAATCGCACTGCGCATCCCCGGATAGCCCTCACCGGCACGGATACGGGCGATGCCATCCTCGCCGATCAGCTCCCGCAGACGGCGGCGTTCGACGAAGGTAAGCTTCTCCGGAACCAGCCCGCGCGCATCCTTGGCGGCAAGATCGGGCCAGACAAACCAGACTTCCCCGTCCACCTCGCGCCGGCCGGGCGGCTCTGCGAACAATTCGCGCAGCTTGCGGTTTGGATCAACGCCTGTGCGGCGAAGAAGATCCCAGAATTCGAAATGCGACTGGCCGCCGAGATTGGAGACGAAGCCCTCATGCTGATCGGCCAGACGCGCCAGGCTGCGCAGCGCGCCGCGCTCGGCATGGCGCAGGATCTCTGCCTTGGTCTTTTCAGCTGCTTCGCTCAGTTCCGCCGGTTCGGGTGCCTGCGGGGGCTGGGTCAGCGTTTTGGAAGGGGCAGGCGGGCCAG
>CAYQRX010000033.1:0-18172 GCA_964419865.1 uncultured Hyphomonas sp.
GGGTTTACAGACAAGTCGTTGATTTCACTCAGTTTTCCCATATTTCCCAAGCTGAAGACGAGGGTTCGATTCCCTTCACCCGCTCCAGTTTCCCGCAATCAGGGCCGTTACCCCGCCACCTTTTCCCGCGCCCAATCCTTCTGGTGCCAGGCATGGGCGGTGGTGAGGATGTGGGTGATGTCGGAGCGGGTGGCCTGCCAGCCAAGCACATCGCGGGCATGGGCCGTGGCCGCCACCAGGCGCGCCGGGTCGCCCGGCCGGCGCGGGCCGATGGTGCGGGTGAGCGTCTGGCCCGTCGCGCGCTCGACCGCATCGACAATCTCCGCAACGCTGGTGCCGCGCCCGGTGCCGAGATTGAAGCGGTTGGAGGCGGCACCCTTGGCCAGCGCATTCAGCGCCAGCGTGTGCGCCTCGGCGAGATCCTCGACATGGATATAGTCGCGGATGGCGGTGCCATCCGGCGTATCGAAGTCGTTGCCCAGGATCGTGAACCGGTAGTCCGGATCGCTGACACCCTTCAGCGCCAGCGGGATCAAGTGCGTCTCGCAGGCATGGCGCTCGCCGGTCAGCGCCTCGCGGTCGGCGCCGGCGGCATTGAAATAGCGCAGCGCCGCCGAGCGGATGCCATGGGCGGCGTCGAAGTCAGTCAGCAGCTGCTCCACCATCAGTTTCGACGTGCCATAGGGATTGATCGGCGCCTTGGGATGGTCCTCGGCAATGAACTCCGTCTGTGCCGGGCCGAAGATGGCGCAGGTGGAGGAGAAGATGATCTTGTCCGTACCGTGACGGCGCATCGTCTGGAGAAGGTTCAGCGAGGCGACCGTGTTGTTCTGGAAATACAGGCCCGGTTCGCGCACGGACTCGCCGACCAGGGCCGAGCCGGCGAAATGCGCCACCGCATCCGGCTTCACCGCTGCGAAGGCCGCCTCGATGTCGGCGGGATTGTTGAGGTCACCCTCGATCAGAGGCCCCCATTGCACCAGGTCGCGCCAGCCGGTGGAGAGATTGTCGAAGACGGTGACCTGCCATCCCGCCTCGGCAAAGGCACGGCAGCAATGGCTGCCGACATAGCCGGCACCGCCCGTCACAAGCACTTTTCCTGGCACTCGGGTACTCCCTGAAATTGCGTCTCAGGTCACGGCCTGCGGCCGGCCTGCCCGCCCCCCGGGGCCTCCCTTTGCAGAGTTCCGGCGCGGTTTCAAGTTTTTGCGGCGCGCCCTGGCGGCACATTTACCTTCCGGCGGCCAATCCGGGCACGCGCTGTCGCCGGCTGGCCTGTTTCTTGCCTCACCGGGGCTGAAGTTGCTTTCCCTAAGGAGGGAATCCGAGATGAAACGACGCCTGTCTCTGGCCGCTGGCGCCGCATTTCTTGTCATGGCAGCCTGTACGCATACGGGCCAGGCGGCCCAGTCTGGCACAATTGCCGATCCTGCCGAAATCTATCTCGCCCCGCCGCCCGGCTGGCGCCCATTCGCGGCGACCAGCCCATGGAACACCAAGATCCCGCTGGATGCTGAGATCGATCCGAATTCCGACGCGATGCTGGATGCGTTCGTTCGAGCAAACCCGCTGCACATAAACATGCCGGAATGGTCGGTCGCCGTTTACTATATCGACGCCGACAAGACGCCGATGGCCAGCGTCTCCAGCTTCTACAGCGATGGTTACGGTCTCGGCATCTCCTCGCGCCAGCCGATTCCCTCGCCGCCCGGCGCTGTTCCCGGCGCCCCGCTCAAAAATGGCACAGGCTTCATCTCGATAGTCGATCCGATGCGGGCGACCGCTTGGGAAATGCGCGCTGCCGGGAAGGATTCCGCCGGCAACTGGACGATGGGCTTCGGCACCCGGCTGGACCTCTCTGGCAGCGGCGTCTCGCAGCCCTGGATGATGGCGGAGACTCCCAACCATGCCCGCGCCGGACGGATCTCCGGCATCCCGTTGATCGCCGGCCTGATCCGCGTTGACGCCATCAAGGCGGGTCGTATCGACCATGCCCTCGCCTTCGCCTATGCGGCGCCGAAGACAAACACTTTCGTCCAGCCGGCCACGACATCCCTCGGCGCCATACGCGACCGGCCCGAGCCGCCCTTCGGCATGCCCTTCGGCACCCGTATCCAGCTCGACCCGGCCTTCGATGTCGAGAATTCGGCCCTGTCGCCGGCCGGCAAGGTGATCGCAAGGGCGCTGCAGGAATATGGCGCGATCCTCGTCGATGAAGCCGGTGGCAGCACGCTCTATGCCGAAGCCTCACCGGCGGCGCTGGAGGCCTGGGAAGGCCTGCTTGCGCCGGGCGAGCTGCATCAGGTGTTCACACCGCAGATGATGGCGACCTATTTTCGCGTCATCAAACCGGATCAGGTGCTGAACGGCCGCCCGCGCCCCCGGCGCTAGCTCGGCCGCGAGGTATCGTAGGGACTGTCGAGCGAGAAGGCCGGAATGCGGGCCACCATTTCCTCACCGGTCTCGTCCACCAGGTCATAGGTGCCGGTCATCATGCCGGACGGCGTCGCCAGCGGGGCGCCGGACGTATAACTGAAACGCTGGCCGGGGCCGAGCGTCGGCGTCTGGCCGACCACGCCTTCGCCGTCGACATCCTGCAGCCGGCCGGCCGAGTCCACGATACGCCAGTGGCGCCGCACGATGGTCCAGACCCGGTCGCTCTCATTCTCGACCTCGACGGTATACTGCCACATGAACTTCGAGCGCGCCGGCTCGGATTCGTCATAGAGAAATTTCGGCCGCACCCGGATGCGCACGCCATCGGTGATCGCTTCATATTGGGGAGGCGCGGGCCGTCTTGCCATCCGGGAAGCCTTCTCCGGCAGAAGTTCACGAAGCCTTAAGCGCACCGAGGAGGTCGGCTTCAAGGTCGCCGGCATCCTCAAGACCGACCGAGACGCGCACCCAGCTGCGGTCGAGGCCCATCGCGGCCTGTTCCGCATCGGTCAACGCGCGATGGGTCGTCGTTGAAGGATGGCAGGCGAGCGTCTTGGTGTCACCGAGATTGTTGCAGATATCGGCGATCTTCAGCCCGTTCAGGAACCGGAACGCCGCCTCCTGCCCGCCCTTGAGCGAGAGCGCCAGCAGCGTGCCGCCCATCGTCATCTGCTTGCGGTGGATCTCGTAATGCGGATGGTCCTTGCGGTGGGGATAGCGCACGGCCGCAACCGCCGGATGCGCGGCCAGCGCATCGGCGAGGCGCGCAGCGGTGCGGCTCTGCGCCTCGACGCGCAGCTGCATCGTCTCGAGGCCCTTGAGCACCACCCAGGCGTTAAACGGCGAGGCCGCCGGGCCCATATGGCGCAGCCAGGGATCGTAAACCTCGGTCATCCGCTGGTCGGTCGTGAGGATGGCGCCGCACAGGACGCGGCCCTGCCCGTCCATATGCTTGGTCGCCGAATAGGTGACGACATCGGCGCCCATCTCCAGCGGGCGCTGGAGGATCGGGGTGGCAAAGACATTATCAACCACAAGGATTGCGCCGGCGGCATGGGCGAGCCTGGCCACCGCCTCGATGTCCACCCCGTCGAGCAGCGGATTGGCCGGGGTCTCGATCAGGATGAGCTGGCACCCCTTGCCGATCTCCCGCTCCCATTCCGCCAGATCGGCGCCGTTCACGAACACCGTCTCGATGCCGAATTTCGGCATCTGGTTGGCAATGATCCAGCGGCACGATCCGAACAGCGCTGCGGCCGCGACCACCCGGTCGCCGGCCTTCAGCGGCGCCAGGATCGCCGAGGAGATGGCGCCCATGCCCGAGCCGGTCACGCGGCACGCCTCGGCGCCCTCGATCAGCCTGAGTCGCTGCTGCAGCATCTCGGCTGTGGGGCTGCCATAGCGGGAATAGACGAAGCCTTCCTCCTCGCCGGCCATGCGGCGCATCGCCTGCTCCGCCGAGTCATAGGCATAGCCGGAGGTCAGATAGATGGCTTCGGAGATTTCGCCGTATTGCGAGCGCATCAGGCCGCCGCGCACCGCCTGGGTGGCGGGCTTCCAGCCCTTCTTGTCGCCGCCGGGTCCGTCCGCCATGGCTCTGATCCTTGTGTTTCCTGCCGCGGGTCTTATGCCTGTGCCCGACAGGGTGCAAGAGATGGCTGAATCAGGCGGGGTTATTCCCGATTTCGAGATCGAGGCGCTGCTCCAGAGCGGCGCGATCCGGTGCGATGTGGCGCCGGAGGCAGGCCAGATCCAGCCGGCGAGCCTCGACCTGCGCCTGGCGGTCGATGCCTACCGGCTGCGCGCCAGCTTCCTGCCGGGCAAGGACCGCAGCGTGGCCGACATGCTGCAGGAGCCCGGCATCCACCTGCACCGCATTGATCTCACCCAGGAAGGCGCCGTGCTGGAAACGGGCTGCGTCTATCTCGTACCGCTACAGGAATCGCTGCGCCTGCCGCCGGGCCTGTCGGCGCGGGCCAATCCGAAAAGCTCCACCGGCCGGATCGACGTATTCACCCGCCTCGTCACCAATCGCAGCCGGGCCTTCGATGAGGTGCCGACCGGCTATTCCGGGCCGCTCTATCTGGAGGTCTCCCCGCGCACCTTCCCGATCAAGGTGCGCCCCGGCGACCGGCTGGCCCAGATCCGCTTCAAGCGGAAAAAGCCCGAAACCCTGCGCGAGAAGGTCGTCTCGATCGACCTTGAGCCCCCAGCAGGAGAGCCGGCGGGCTACCGCGCCAAGCCCCATTCCGGCGTTGTCGACCTCAAGGGCATCGGCGCGCATGAGATCAGCCAGTTCTGGGAGCCGGTCTATCCGAAAGCGGGCCGGATCGTGCTCAATCCCGAAGAATTTTACATCCTCGTCAGCCGCGAAACAGTGAAAGTGGCACCGCATGAAGCCGCTGAAATGGCGCCCATCGCCCCGGAGCTCGGCGAATTCCGGGCCCATTACGCCGGCTTCTTCGATCCGGGTTTCGGCACCAATTCCGGCGGCAGCCGGGCCGTTCTGGAGGTGCGCTCACGCGATGTGCCCTTCATCCTCGAGCACGGCCAGCCGGTCGCAAAGCTGATCTATGAGCCGATGACCGAGCGCCCCCGCCAGCTCTATGGCGGACGGGGGTCGAATTATCAGGGCCAGGGCCTGAGGCTTTCTAAACATTTCGCCATCTAGCCCCCGGCCGGACCTGAAATGCCTTGTTGGCAGCCGGCAAATAATGGAGACTTTCCAACGGTTCAGCGGAACCAAGGGCGCGCCTGCGCGTTGACCCGCTGTGCCCTGCTGCCCTCGGCGGCGGTGAATGATGCCCGATACCGTCAGCCCTAGCGGGCGGCGCCGGGCCTCAGACCTGTTCATAGCGAAGACCAGAAAGAGGATTGCCCATGAAACTCCGACTTCCCGCCGCCATCGTGATGAGCCTTGCCCTGCCCGCCTTTGCCCTGCCGGCCACGGCCGCGCCCAAGGATGCACCCTCGCCGTTCCGCAGTGTCGAGGCGCAGACATTCAGCGCCGCCGATCTGCAGCGTTATGGCCTGACCGATGAACAGATCGCCGAAGTGCAGGCCTATCAGGCCGCCGGTTATGAGGTTCAGGTCATGTCGCCGGAAGAAGCCGAGGAATACACGGCCGGTATCTCGACCAACAATTTCCTCGCCATTGTCGGCCTCGTCGCCATCATCGTCGTCATTGCCTCAGTCCTCTGAATGAACGCGCAGGCGTTGATTGCGGCGCTGTCGCTGACACTCGGCGCCTGCGCCACCCATCCCAGTGCAGACCCGGCGAGTTTTGCCGGGCGCACCGGGCATAACAGTTTTGAAACGCTGGGCGGCACCGTTGATCCGCCCCAGACCTTGCTTCTGGCCGTACGCCACGATCAGCAGGAGGACGGCGCCGCCTGCGGCGCGCATGCGCTGGCCAGCCTGCTGCAATACTGGCTGGGCGAGGGGCAGCCCTCCGGCGCCGAGATTTTCGCGGCCCATCCGCCGGCAGATGCGGCCGCCGGTTATTCGATGGCCGAGGTGCTGAAGCTCGCCGAGCATTACGGCCTCCTGGCCAGCGCCGTGCGGATGCCGGAAGCGGGCCTTCGGGCGGAACTCGAGGCTGGCCGGCCGGTCCTCGTGCCGGTGACGGTGCCGGCCGTCTTTGTCCAGACCTGGCAGCTGCCGGGCGCAAACCTGCCGCTGCTCGGCCTGCCCGCAGCCCTGATCACCTCACGCCAGGCGCAGCTGTCGGAAAGCACCGGACGCGGGATGGTGAACCATTACGTGCTCGTCTCCGGCTATCAGGACGACACATTCGTCGTGATGGAGCCGGTGATGGGCCTGCGCACGATCAGCGCGGCGAGGCTGGCGCGCTATCGCGAGACGTTTAGCGGCGCTGCCATCGTGTTCAGCCGGCCGGAAGATCAGCCCCCGAAGGAATAGACCAGCGACATGCGCGTCGCGGTATCGGTTTCCTCGAAACCGTCCGGCGGCGAGGTATCGTGGCGCACCTCGAAGCTGAAACGGGCAGAAAGCGTCTTGGTCAGCGAGGCGGTCAGCGTCGTCTTGTTGCCGACCTGTGTGGAGACGTCGGCATAGATCACGCTGGTATCGTTGCCGAAACGGACATTGTCATTCAGCGTGTAGGAAAAGCGCGATGCACCGCGCAGGGACAGCGACTCGTCGGTCAATGTCGGCAGGAAGATAGGCTCGCCGTCCGGCACCGGAACCAGGCGCGAGCGGACACGATCATATTTGAGGCCGGGGCCGCCATCGACGGTCCAGGCGAGCGCGTCGGTGTCGAACAGCTGATAGCCGAGCCCGCCGCCGATGAAGGAGCGGCTGTGAAAACCGGAAAACTCGTCTTCCTCATGCGAGACCCGGCCAAAGCCGAACAGGCGGTCATTGATCGTGCGGTCGGCCTGAGCGGCAATGAAATAGCGGTTCTTGGTACGGTCGCCATTCTTGGTGCCATAATCGGCGGCGAGTTCGGCGCTGGTGCGCCAGATCTGCGTCTCGCGCACCATTTTGACGGCGACACCGAGATCGCTGGTTTCGGTATTGCCGGTATTCACACCGGCGCTGAGCGAGCCCTCTCCATTCCACGTCCCGGTCTCCGCGGCGGCCGCGCCGGCCAGCCAGCATCCCGCTGCGAATATGGTGAGCTTCCGAATCATTCGCTCATCTCCCTGTTTGCTCTGAACATATTTGTGGGAGACTGTGTCACCCACCCCTCGTCAAAACGTAAAGGGGGGCAGCGAGTCGAATGCTTTTTTCAGTGCGTCGCCCCAGCCGCTTGAAATCTGGCTGAAATAGGCATCGTCCGGCTCGATCCGTTTCGACTTGCCGAGGCGCATCGTGTCCTGCCCGATGACCTGGAGGTCGAGCGGCAGGCCGACCGACAGGTTCGCCTTGATGGTGGAGTCGAAGGACACCATCAGCAGCTTCACCGCCTCCTCCATGCTCATCGCCGGATCGAAGGCGCGCACGAGGATCGGGCGGCCATATTTGGTCTCACCGATCTGGAAGAAGGGCGTGTCCCCGCTCGCCTCGATGAAATTACCCTCCGGATAGATCATGAACAGGCGCGGCTCGGTACCCTTGATCTGGCCGCCGAGGATCAGGGTCGAGTTGAATGTGGAATCGGCCTTCTGGCCCGTCGCCGCATTGGCCTGGATGACCTCGCGCAGCGTCTCGCCGACATGGCGCGCGATCTGGAACATGGTCGGCAGTTCGAGGATCGAGGGGCGGCGTTCGGACGGCGCCTTGGTGCGCTCCTCCAGCATCGAGACGACCGACTGGGTGGTGGCAAGATTCCCCGCCGTCATCAGCACGATGGCGCGCTCGCCGGGAGCCTCCCAAGTGAACAGCTTGCGGAAACGCGAGATGTTGTCGACGCCCGCATTGGTGCGGGTGTCGGACATGAAGACCAGCCCGCAATCGAGCTTCAGACCGACACAATAGGTCATGAGGAGAAGTCTTTCAGCGCCTTCTTATTGTTGTTGCACCTGGATGGAGACATCGAGCGATTCGGCCGCCTGACCGAAACGCATACCTGAAACAGGCGCCGCCTCGCTATAGTCAAGCCCTGTCGCCACGCGAACATAGCGCTCGTCCGGCGAGATGGCATTGGAGATGTCAAAGCCGACCCAGCCAAGGCCCTCGACATGTGCCTCGGCCCAGGCATGGCCGGCATCCTGATCTATCCGGTCGTTCATCATCAGATAACCGCTGGCATAGCGCGCGGGATAGCCGAGCAGCCGGGCGGTGGAGATGAAGACATGCGCATGGTCCTGGCACACGCCGTGACCGGCCTCGACGGCCTCTTCCGCCCGGGTCATCGAATCGGTGCGGCCGGTTTCATAGGCGACCGCCTCACGGACCAGGGCGGCGAGCGCGTGCAGGCGCGGAATGTCGCCGTCTTCCTCCGCCTCGGGAACGGCCTTTGCGAGGCGCCGGATATTCGGCCCCGGCCGGGTCAGCGCGGTGGCGCGCCGGAACAGCCAGAGCGGCGCAAAACCCGAATGGGCGCCCACCACGCCTGCGGTATCGCTCACCTCGAGTTCGCCCTCACAGGTGATGATGAGCTCCGACGCTCCGGCCACGAGACTGATGAGATGGACATGGTTGGCATGCTGATCGTCGAATACCGCCTCCACCCGGCCGCCATCGATACGAATATCCCAGCTCAGAACCTGCTGGCTGGCGCGGGCCTTCGGTGTCTTGCGCAGCTGAAACAGGCCATAACCGACCGGGCTGTCATAAGTGTAGCGCGTCGTGTGGAGGATTTTCAGCCGCATCGCCCGCGCCTCACTCATTGAACCTGAAATCATGCTCGATCCGGCTGGCGAGCATGTTGTTCGACTGGATGAACCCGGTGAGGAATTCGTGGAGGCCGCTGTCGATGATACGCTCGATGCTGAGATTCTCCAGGGAATCACGCATGGCGAGCGCATGGGCCAGGCTTGGCGGCCGGATTCGGTAGTCCGTGCACAGATGCCCGATATTGGCCGACGCCTTGCGCAGGCAATAGAGCAGTGAGCGCGGCATGCGCCCGTCAAGGATCAGGAATTCGGCGATGGTCGCCGGGCGCACCTCGCCGCCATACAGCCAACGGAAGGCCCGTTCAGCCGAAGCGGCGCGCAGGATCGTCTCCCATTGCACATTGTCGAGCGTCGAGCCGACCAGCTGAACCGATGGCAGGAGGACATAATACTTCACATCAAGGATGCGGGCGATATTGTCGGCGCGCTCGATGAAGGTGCCCATCCGGGCGAAATTGTAGATGTCGTTGCGCAGCATCGTGCCGACCATGGCGCCGCGCACCAGAGCGCTCTGCTTACGGATGGTTGCCAGCACTTCCGGCAACTCCGTCTCGCGCACGGGCCGGGCGAGCAGGTCCTTGAGGGCGATCCAGGTCTCGTTGACCGCCTCCCAGACTTCCCGCGTCAGCGCCGTGCGCACCAGCCGGGCATTGTTGCGTGCGCTTTCGGTCACCGAAATCACGCTTGACGGGTTGGACCGGTCGCGCAGCAGGAAGCTGATGACGCTCGGGCCTTCAAACTTTCCGCCTGCCTCAAGGAAGGCCTGGCGCGCCGACGCCGCATCGATGATCGAGGCCCACTCATCCTCGGCATGGGCCGACCGGGTGAGCGCGATCCGGAAGCCGGCATCGACGAGGCGCGCGGTATTCTCGCTGCGCTCCAGATACCGGAACATCCAGAAGAGGCCGCCTGCGGTCTTGCCGAGCATCGCGCGTCAGTCCTCCAGAACCCAGGTGTCTTTGGTGCCGCCGCCCTGGCTCGAATTGACGACGAGGGAGCCCTTCTTCAGCGCGACGCGCGTGAGGCCCCCCGGCGTGATCTCGATGCCGTCGGGCGAGACCAGCACGAAGGGGCGCAGGTCGACATGGCGCGGCGCCAGGCCGGCGCGCGTCAGGATCGGCACGGTGGAGAGCGCCAGCGTCGGCTGGGCGATATAGTTGGCCGGCTTCGCCGTCAGCTTGGCGCGGAAGGCCTCGATCTCCTTCTTCGACGCCGCCGGGCCGACGAGCATGCCATAGCCGCCGGAGCCGTGGACTTCCTTTACGACGAGTTCGGAAAGATGTTCCAGCACATAGGCGAGCGAGGACGGGTCGGAGCAGCGCCAGGTCGGCACATTCTTCAGGATCGGCTTTTCGCCGGTATAGAACTGAACGATGTCCGGCATGTAGGAATAAATCGCCTTGTCGTCGGCGATGCCGGTTCCCGGCGCATTGGCGATGGTGATGCCGCCGGCGCGGTAGATGTCGAGAATGCCGGGCACGCCGAGCATCGAATCCGGGCGGAAGTTCAGGGGGTCGAGAAAGTCGTCATCGACGCGCCGATAGAGCACGTCGATCGGCTGATAGCCCTGGGTCGTGCGCATGGCGATCCGGCCATCCACGACGCGCAGGTCATGTCCCTCGACGAGTTCAGCGCCCATCTGGTCGGCCAGGAAAGCATGCTCGTAATAAGCGGAGTTGTGGATGCCGGGGGTCAGCACCGCCACCACCGGCCGGCCCGAACAGGCCGGCGGCGCGCTGGCGGCGAGCGAGCGGCGCAGCATCTTGGGATAGTCGCTGACCGGGCGCACCTTGATCCGGGTGAACAGCTCCGGGAACATCTGCAGCATCGTTTCCCGGTTCTCGAGCATATAGGAGACGCCCGACGGGGTGCGGGCATTGTCCTCGAGAACGAAGAAGTCGTTTTCGCCCGTGCGCACCAGATCGACGCCGACGATATGGGTATAGATCTCGGCCGGCGGGATCACGCCGATCATCTTCGGCAGGAAGGCGTCATTGTTCTCGATCAGCTCCACCGGCACACGGCCCGCGCGCAAGATTTCCTGACGGTGATAGATGTCGTGCAGGAGGGCATTGATGGCGCGCACCCGCTGCTCGATCCCGCGCGTCAGGCGCGCCCATTCGCGCGCCGAGATGATCCGGGGCACGATGTCGAACGGGATCAGCCGCTCATCGGCCTCCTCAGAATTGTAGACATTGAAGGTGATGCCGGTGCGCCGGAAGAAGGTCTCCGCCTCGCGGGCCTTGCGGCGCAGGCGTTCGGGCGGCTCATCGGCATACCAGTCGCAATAGCGGGCATAGGGGCCGCGCGGCCTCTGGCCGTCGCCGTCCATCTCGTTGAAAAACCGCGGAGTTTCAGCCATCGGCCTATCCTTACGCGGGATTTCGGCACACTCAACGCCCTTTACAGCGCCGACGAGCCGCCGGAATTCCTGGTTATTTCATGTGCAAACAGGTGAGCCGGCTGCACAAATGACCGGCAGATCCCCTCACGGCATCGCCGGCACGAAGGGCCAGAAAATCGGAATCACGAACGAGGCGACGGCGACCATGACGATATTCAATGGCAGGCCGAAGCGGACAAAATCGGTGAACTTGTAGCCGCCCGCGCGATAGACGAGCGTGTTGGTCTGATAGCCGATGGGCGTGGCAAAGCTGGCGCTGGCGGCAAACATCACCGCCACCACGAATGGCCTTGCGTCCACCCCCATCTGATCGGCCAGGCCAATTGCCAGCGGTGTGATCAGGATGGCCGCCGCATTATTGCTCATCAGTTCGGTGATAAATGAGGTGAAGGCATAGATCAGGATCAGCAGCACGAGCGGACCGGACCCCGCCGCCAGGCTCGACAGCGCCCCGACAATCAAGCTGGCCGCCCCCGTCTTGTCCATCGCCGTGCCGAGGGCCAGCATGCCGAAGATCAGCATGAGGATGTCCCACTGGATCGACCGGTAGGCTTCCTGATGGTCGAGACAGCCAAAGGCAACCACAGCGGTCGCGGCAATCAGGGCAAGGCCGGCAATCGGCATCAATTCGATGGCCGCCAGGCCCATGACCATGAGAACGGCGGCGATCGCCACCGGCGCCTTGTCGCGCCGGATGGCCCGGTCGGAGCTTTCGGTCAGGTTGTTGAGCAGGCCCTCATCGAACATCTCGCGCATGCCGCGCGGCGGGCCTTCGAGCAGCACGGTGTCGCCGACATCGAACCGCAGCTCGTTGATCTGGGCGGCCATGTTCTCGCCGCGCCGGTGGATGGCAAGGACGTAAACGCCGTACAGACGGGCAAGGCCGAGGCCGGCGAGGCGCCGGCCGACCAGGCGCGAGTTCGGGCCGATCACGCCTTCCATGATGACGGTCTCGGTCGTCTGCACCGGCTCGAAGGAGGCGGTATCGCCGCCCTGCGCCCCGATGGCGACATTGCCGGCCTGTTTCAGCGTCAGCATTTCCGCAACCGGCGAACGCAGCACCAGCCGGTCCCCGGCCTGCAGCACGATCTGCTTGAGGTCGGAGCGCAGCGAAATGCCTTCGCGGAACACGTCGATGACGGTGAAACCCTTCTCGACGGTGAAGCCTGTCTCGGAAATCGTCTTGCCGATCAGGTTGGAGTTCAGGGGAATCAGGATCTGGGCAACGAAGCGGCGCTCTTTCTGATCCGGCAGCAGCGAGGACAGCGTCTCGCGCTTCGGCAGCAGGAACGGCCCGAGCAGCGAGGTGTAGACGACGCCCACTGCGGCAAAGAGGAGGCCCGCCATCGTGATCTCGAACATTCCGAAGGCCGCCATGCCCTGCTTCTGCGCAACGCCGTCAACAAGAATGTTGGTCGAAGTGCCGATCAGGGTCGTCGTGCCCCCGAAAATCGCAGCAAAGGAGAGCGGCATGAGCAGCTTCGACGGCGCCACACCGATCGCCTTTGCAAGACGTATGGCAACCGGGATCAGGATGATGACCACCGGCGTGTTGTTGATGAAAGCCGACAGGAAGATCACCGCCGCCATCATCAGGATGACCGCTATGACGGGCGATCCGCCATGCGCCAGCCGGACGACCTGGCGGCCGACATAGTCGATGACGCCGGTACGTTCGAGCGCCGCCGAGAGGATGAACATGGCGGCGACGGTGATCGGCGCTGCATTGGCGAAGACCGAGATGGTCTCCCCGACCGTAAGGATGCCCGTCAGCATCAGGGCGCCCATCGCCAGCAGGGCGACAACATCGGGCGGAATCTTCTCGCGGATGAAGCCGAAGAAGACGAACGCCACCAGAACCAGCACGAAACCGATCTGGAAAACCGAGCTGTCTAGGATAGGAGCAAGCATACGGGGTCCTGCGGCGGCCTTCAGATTCCGCCAGACAAGCCGGAACCGCGCCAAAGCGCAATCCAGAAGCTTCGCTCTGCCTTGTTAGCTAAAATAAACCCCGGCGGCCGGATTCGCCTGCCGGGGGGGTAAAAGGGAGGCCGCCTGCGCGGCCTCCCGGTTCTTTCCTCAGAAGTTCACCCGGATGCCGACGCCGAAATAGCGGCCCGGATTGCCGCGCGCGCCATCCGCGCCGCGATGGGCGATGGCCCGCTCGTCGAAGACATTATCAACCTTGGTGTAGACTTCGACCTGTTCGGTGAGGTCATAGGAGGCCGAAAGGTCCATGGTGAACAGGCTTTCGGTGCGCAGATAGGCCGCGTCCACGCCGGCCCGGTCGCAGGTCGTCGTCGTGCAGGTCGCGTCGGTATAGTTGAACGCGGCATAGATATCCCAGCCGGCGGAATGTTCGAGGCCGAGCTGGAACACACCGGTGTGCGGCGGGGTGTAGTCCAGCGTATCGCCGGCGAGCACACCGCCGGCCGTGTCGGCGTCGCGGGTATATTCGCCGTCTGTATAGGTATAGGACAGGCGCGCCGGGACGATGAAGCCGTCCCCTTCAAACAGGGTCGCAAAAGCGCCGAGTTCGAGGCCGTAAACCTCCTTCGCCCCGCTTTGCAGCGTTGAGCCGTCAACGATGCCGCCGGGGCACGGATTGGCGACCAGGCAGAGGCGCAGCGCGTTGTCATAGTCGCTGAGGAAGGCGATGGCATCGACACCAAGGCTGCCATTGCGATAGCGCACGCCGGCTTCCCAGTTGACGCTCTCCTCACCTTTCGAGCCTTCAGTCGCGCTCGAGCCCGGAGGGGCAAAACCCTCATACACGCCGGCCAGGAGCGTCCAGTTGGCATCGACGGCATAGTTCACGCCGAGGCCGACCGAAGTCTTGGTCAGGCTGTTGCGGGGCGCCGGGTTCAGCACATTGCCGACGGTCTTGATGTCCTCATACCGGATCACCGGCAGGAAGCTCCAGTTTCCATAGGAGATGCGGTCGCCGAGCCAGACCGACCAGGCTTCCGCCTCGCCCTTGGTCTTGTTCGGGGCGCTTAGCCCCTGGAAGACGAGGCTGCCATTGACCTGCTGGTAGAACTCATTGTTCGCATCGGCGACATTGCGCGTCTCATCTTCATGGCGGCGCACACCGAGGGTCAGGTTGTGACTGATGGCGCCGGTCTGGAACTCACCTTCCAGCTGCATCTGGATGCCCTGCGAAGTGAATTCCTGGAAGTTGTTGCCATAGCGCACGCCGTTGGGGTGGGTCGTGTCGGCGGTGCCATCGAGGATCGCCTGCAGCAGCGCCGCGTCAGGGCCGCCGGTATTGATGATGTTGGTCACGTTGCCGATGCTGACGCCGTTGACCTGGTTCAGGCGGCGATAGTGGCGGTGGGTATCGGTCCAGTAGGCCATTGACTTGAGGGCCCAGGCATCGGTCAGCGCGAATTCGTGATGCAGGCTGAAGCCGGTGCGGCCCCGGTTCATCCGCTCAAGTTCGGAGAGGCCATAGCGCCGGTCCGGATTGGCGCGGAAATCCACATCCGTCAGGCCGAGATAGGACACATTGTGCGCTTCATCGGCATACTGGCCCTTGAATTCGAGACGCTGGCGCGCGCCTTCCCATTGCAGGCGCAGGATATATTCCTCGATGTCGTTGCCGGCGGTGCGGTCCGTGCGGTCGATCTTCTGGAAGCCATCGGTTGAGCCCTGATAGGTCTCGATCAGGAAACTCATCGGGCCGGCCGTGTCGCCATACCAGGCATGCAGGCGGCTTGTGTTGTTGTCGCCAATCTCGGCGCGCAGGAAGCCTTCGCGCGTCTCCGGAATCGCGGTGGCCAGCAGGTTGACGACGCCGGTGACAGTCTGCGGGCCATAGAGCAGCGTCTCCGGGCCTTTCAGCACCTCGATGCTGCGCATGCGCGAGATGTTGGGGAAGAAATAGGCCGATGTGTTGGCATAGGGTGCCATTGCGGCGGGCACGCCGTCTTCGAGCACCAGGACACGGTCGCTGCGGCCCGAGGATGAGGCGCGGATGCCGATGCGCGGGAAAGTGCCGAGCCCGTCCTCCTCACGCACATAGACGCCGGGCACCGAGCGCAGGATCGAGTTCACATTGCTCGATTCGAATTTCTGGAGTTCCCGCTCCGTCAGGGTATAGGCCGAGCCATAGGTCGATTGCGGGTCTTCGATATTACTGATGACCATGACCGTATCGAGGACACGCACCGCGCGGGCGTCCGCCGCTTCTTCTGCCGTCTCGGCGCCGGCCGGCGCGGCGAAGGTGCAGACCGCGGCGGTCATCATCAGGCCTGCTGCATAAGGGGCGCCCCTATACTTCCGGGCGGGTGTCGGCGTGTCGGTCACGTGTGGTCATCTCCTATGGGCGCCGGCCAGATCATTGCCGGTTGGTCATCAATTCCAGCCGGGCTCATAGAGGAGAATGAATATGCAAATCAATCGCAATATTGCATGGAACTGAAAATCATTTGCAATGTGGCCCCAAGGGCACACGGGGGGGGCACCCCGGGGCGCTGGGGCATCTGGCTGCCCGCCCAGGGCGCCGCCGGGCCCTGACGCCTATGGCCCGCCCAGATGCGCGGCGACCTGAGAGGCGCTATAGAGGGACGGGCTCATCGCCGCGTCCTTGTTGGACATCGCGATCTCCAGCGTGATGAGGGTTTCGTTTCGCACGGCCGGCGGCGGCGCGGCGCGCACGGGCGCGACCGGGCGCGCCGTAGTCCGGCAGCCCAGCAGGCCACAACTGCGGGTGACCGGATAGTCGGGGCCAGACGCGAACTCGTCCGCAGGCTCCCTCTCCCGCACTGCATTGGCGGAGCGCGAGACGACCTCGAACGTCGAATAACCTCGCTCAAGCGTCAGTTCGGCCGCGCGCAGCAGCGCGTAGTCCTGCGCCTTTGCGACATCGCGCCCGGCCGCGCGGAAATGCACACGATAGCGATCCGGCTCGATCGCCTGATGGGAATAGCCGAAACCGGCCGGGCTCTGCGCCGCACGGTAGGGGCCGGAGCTTGCACACGCGGCGGTCGCCAGAAGGGCAGCGCTCAGGATCAGGCTTGCATACTTCATGTCATTCTCCTTTTACGGACAATTGCTGAAACTTATCGCCTCTGCCAGCCGTTCCGGATCAGGTCTGACTCCTCATCGGCATCCAGCGGCGCATCGGTCATCAGCGCATCAAGGGCAGCTTCGACACTCCTTACCGCCTCACTGCTGGCGGTTCTGTAGACATCCGCCTGCGCACTGCCCGGCGCGGCGGTATAGGCCGCCACCACAACGCGCCAGCCATCACCCTCCCGGCAGGCGACCAGCCGTGAAGCGGCCCCGCCCTCGCTGAGATCGGCAACGCGGCAATAGCCGCCGCCGGCTGCCGCGAAGGAGAAGTGCACGCTTCCGTCTGCCTGACTTGCACCGCTTGGCGAGGCCTCCAGCAGGCCGTCCAGCGCAGAACCGGCAAAGACAAGCCCACCCGCGCCGAAACTGCCGCGCGGCGGAGCCGCTGGCTGAAGCGCCTGCCAGGCCAGAAGACCGGCGGCCAGCGCCGCGCAGGCCGCAACGGCGCGATGATCGGTAAGAACTCCCACGAGGCTGCGCCGGCCGCGGAATGCCACAACCCGGTCATCTTGCGCCGCCGCAGCCGCTTCCAGAGACGCAAGCTGACGCTTCAGCCCGTCACTCATTTCGATATGGCGGATCTCAGCCGCACGCGCCACAAATTCGGAATTGGCCAGCGCCAGCGCTTCCAGCCGGTCGGCCAATGCCGGATCGGCCGCCAGCAATGCCTCAAGCCCTGCCCGCTCGTCCTCGTCCAGCATGTCATCCAGATAGGCGCTCAGTTTTTCGTCCGTCGTCGTCATGGCATGATCCTTATGCGGCATATCCGGTTGCATCGGCGAGCATCGCGCGGGCGCGGGCCAGGCGGCTCATTATGGTGCCGACCGGAACCTCCAACGTTTCGGATGCCTCCTTGTATGAACTTCCACCGACCGCCACCAGCGCGAGCACTTCGCGATAGGCCGGCGGCAGCGCTTCGATGGCCGCTTCCGTCCGCTGCAGCATCAACCGGTCACCCGCTTCGGTTTCCGCCGATACCGGCTCGGGCACACCCAGCCCGATCTCCGGGGCGGCGTCTGCCCGGACGTTCTTCGCGCGCAGGCTGTCGATCCAGAGATTGCGGCAGATCTTGAACATCCAGCGTTTCATGTCCGTTCCTTCCGGCACACCGCGTGACAATACCCGCTCGATCGCGGACTGGACGAGGTCGTCGGCCTCCGCCGCATTCCGGCAAAGCGAATAGGCAAACCGGCGAGCATGCGGCGCGGCGGCGAGGATGGCGAGGTTCATGTCGTCTCGGCTGCGGGCCATGTGGCGGCTTCCCTGTCCATTTGCAGCAATAACGGCCGGATACAGGTTTTATTCCCTCGGAATGGAAATATTCTTAGGCCTGAAGCGTTAATGCTTGGACGATTGGTTTTACAGGACTTCCCATGCCGCCGCGAACCCGCCTCCCCGGCAGCAGGTTTACCGCCGCACTGCTTTTGACCTGCGCGGCGGCGCTGCCGGCCGTGGCACAGGGCATTCCGGCCGATATTGGCCGCCGCGTTGACCGCGCCCTCGAAAACCGTGTCGTCGACGGGATCGAGCGGCGCATCGAGGACAATGTGGCCAGACAGGTCGAAACCGTTCGGGTGCCCGAGCTGCCGCCCCTGCCGGAGCTGCCGGTGAAATTGGCGGACCCGTTATCAAATCTGCCCGATGCCGCTCTCGGCGCAGCCGGCAACCTCCCGGGCAGCCTTCCGGATGCGGCGGGCCTGGTCCGCGGCGTCACGCAGGCGCCCGCGGGCAGGGCGATCGACCTCGATACCGATGGCGGCTGGCCGGTCGTGCGCAACGAATGGGTTCTGATCGCTGCCCCGGAGGACGCCGCCCGGCTTCAGGCTGAAGGCGTCCGGATCATTGAGGACACGGCCCTCGCCTCCAGCCGCGAGCGGCTGCTCGTGATCTCGCTCAGCTCCGATGACCCCGCCGCGCGGCGGATCGAGACGCTGCTGCGCGATCTCGGCGCCGC
>CAYQRX010000034.1:0-18102 GCA_964419865.1 uncultured Hyphomonas sp.
CGCGCTTCGGGTTCTAGGATTCGAGGAACAGGAGCTGCGAAGTGATGAGGGCCGCCATGCCATCATCGATGCCCCCGGTCACGAAGATGATCCGCTCTTTCAGCAGGCGCGAGAAGATATCGAACGCGCGCTCGCCGCGGCTCGTCTGCTCGACGACCATCGGAACGAGGTTGAGAGCGGTCTGGAACGGGTTGGACATCAAGGGAGCCTTTGAAAATCAAGGGGCTGAATCGCCGCCAACAGAATTGGCAGATGCCAGTATATTTGTCCATTCGCCGGCCGCCGCAAGGCCGCGCCTGCTGTGGAATAGCTTGTATTCGCTAACGGAACGGCCACTCGCCGCAACGACTCGGCAAGGCGGCGCCCGGATCGTCCATGAAAGCCGAATAGTCGGCGATGACTCTGGCGCGCTGACGGTCGCTGAGGAGGATGTGATAGCCCTCGGGATAGTAGACCGTGCGGACATGCTGCGGGAACTGCCGGGCGGTGCGGCGCGGGCCGCCCGGCGGAACCACCTTATCGCGGGCGCCGTATGAAACGAGGACCGGCAGGCTCGCTGGCAGGCAGCGCGCGGCGGCATGGGCATTCTCCATCACCGTCACAGCGCCGTGCAGCTGGTCTACCCGATTGACCCGTGCGTGCCATGGGTCGGCGTCCTGCACCGCGATGAAATCCGCATTGTCGGACATGACGGGCTTTGCAAAGGGGGGAGGGCGGAGAGCGAGGCCCGGGCCTACGGCGTTCAGCAGCTTCAATGCCCCGGCATATGCAGGATTCAGCGCGCCCCAGCCGCGCAGGCCGGGCCCGGACAGGATCAACCGGTCGGCCTCTGGCGGGCGATCGGAGGCGAAGGCCGTGATTGCAACGGCCGCGCCCATCGAAATGGCGATAACGGTCACGGGCACGTCCGGGTGACGGTCGCGCGCGAGCCGGACGGCGGCGCGCAGGTCTTCGCGCATCACCTCCTCGCCCGCCCAGTGGCCCCGGCCCGGCGAACGCCCGAAGCCGCGCTGGTCATAGGCATAAACCGCCCTGCCCTCTGCAGCCCATACCGGCGCGGCGAGGCGGAACTCACCAGCATAATTGTTCATGCCGTGAACGCCGACGATGACATGGCGCACTGCAGCGTCCGCCTCCGGCCGCCATGCACTGAGGCCGAGGCGGGCGCCGTCATGGCTGACGAGCACTTCGGTGTCGTCCGGAAGTGCAGCCATTGGCTGTTCAGCAGGCTTGCTGGGGTAGCTGCGCGGAGGCCCAGCGCAGACAGTCGTAGCGGAAGGGCCATTCGCCCTCGCCGCTCGGCATCGCGCCCTGCGGATCGCGCATGAAAGCGAGATAGTCGGCGTGAACCTTCTCGGCCTGCAGGTCGCGCAGCAGCATGTGATAGCCATTGGGATAGTAGACGGTGCGGACGAAGGGCGGCAGCAGGCGAGCCGTGCGGCGCACGCCGTTCTCGGGGATCACAATATCCCTGGCGCCATAAGAGATCAGTGTCGGCACGTTCGGCTTCAGGCCTGCGGCCGCTGTATGAGCGTTCTCCATCAGCGCCACGAGGCCGTAGACTTGGTCGATACGGGTCCGGTAGGTCATGTGCGGATCGGACCATGTGCGCCGGAGCATGGCGTTGTTGTCTGATGGCTCAATCTTGATAAGGCCGGCCGGCGGCACGACCAGCCAGTCGGGATTGGCGTGGGCGGAAGCCCAGAGGCTGACCCGGTAAAGCGGGTTGATGGCGCCCCATCCGCGCAGGCCGGGCCCGGAGACGATGAGGCGGTCTGCCTTGGGCGGGTCGTCCGAGCCGAAAGCCGTCAGGGCGACCGAACCGCCCATCGAGATGCCGACAACGGTGATGACAGCGTCCGGATGGCGCGCACGGGCAATATCGACGGCGGTGCGCAGGTCCTGGCGCAGCAGTCCCTCCTCCGGCCAGATGCCCTTATGCGGCGAGCGGCCGAAGCCGCGCTGATCGTAGGCATATGTCGTCACGCCATGCTTCGCCCAGTACGGCGCGGCCATGTGGAAGGCGCCGGCATAGTCGTTCATGCCGTGAACGCCGACGACGACATATTCGGGATGGTCGGTGCCCTCGGCCGGCCAGACAGTGAGGCCGAGACGGGCGCCGTCATGGGCGATGAACTGGCTGCGCTCAGGGACAAAGGCCGGGGCGAAAGCATCGCTGCGGGTCAGCGCACCCTGGGTGACGGGCGTTGCGCAGGCCGCCACAGCCACCGCCAGGGCGCCGAGCACCATCATCATCAGTTTCGCGGGGACGCCGCCAAGGGTCGAAAGGGTCTGAACCTGCATTGCCTTCACTGTGTATCACCCGGCCGGTCTGGCCGATGGCTGATCATGCCGCTTCTACATGAACGCAGGCTGATCCGTCAGGGCCCAATCTGCCTTTGACGGCGGCTGAAACAAGCCCGCAGCCACATTACCGCTTGTTCAGGCACGCAGTTGCTCCGCCCGCCAAGCCATGCGAGACCGGAGCATCCTGGAATCCAGACGGGGAACCGTTCACATGAATTTGAAGACATTGATGCTCACGGCAGCTGCACTGGCCCTTGTCGCTTGCGCGCCCGACACGGCGGCGACTGCGCCGGAGGCGTCCGAAGCGGCCGCTGCGCCGACAGACCTGCTCCTGCCCCTGCCGGAAGAGACCGCCGCTGAGATCCGCGCGGCGGACCTCGCCGTCCGGATCAAGACCCTGGCAGACGATATTTTCGAGGGCCGCGGCCCCGGCACCCCGGCCGGAGAAGCATCCGCCGACTGGGTGGCCGCCGAAATGGCCCGCATCGGTCTTCAGCCGGGCGGCGAGAATGGGGGCTGGTTCCAGCAGGTCGGCATGGTCAATCAGACGGTCGATGCAGCACAGTCGAGTCTCGTGCTCACCTGGCCGGATGAGGACGAGCTGTCGCTGGCGTTCAAGGACCAGGCAGTCTTCTGGACCAAACACCAGCACACGGACCATGTCTCCTTCGATCCGTCGGACGTAATTTTTGTCGGCTATGGCGCGGTGGCGCCGGAGTATGGCTGGAACGATTATGGCGACCTCGATTACACCGGCAAGACGGTGCTGATGCTCGTCAACGATCCCGGTTTTGCGACGGGCGACCCGGCCCTCTTCAACGGCCAGGCCATGACCTATTATGGCCGCTGGACCTACAAGTTTGAGGAAGCGGCGCGGCAAGGCGCGGCGGCGGCGCTGGTGATCCATGAGACCGAGCCGGCCTCTTATGGCTGGGACGTTGTCGCCAATTCCTGGACCGGCGCGCAGTCTGACCTCGTGCGGGCGAATGGCGGTGTTGACCGGGCCCTGCTGGAAGGCTGGGTCCAGCGCGACATCGCGGTGGAAATGTTTGCCAAGGCGGGTCTCGACTTCGAAGCGATGAAACAGGCGGCGCGCACGCCGGGCTTCCAGCCCGTGGCGCTGGAAGGGGTGAAGGCGCGCGGCGAGATTCACCAGACGATCGACCGGCTGGAGAGCCGCAATGTCGTGGGCATCCTGCCCGGACAGACGCGGCCTGATGAATATGTTCTGTACACGGCGCACTGGGATCATCTCGGTATGAAGACCGGCGCGCCGGGTGAGGATTTCTACGCCGACCAGATATTCAATGGCGCGGTCGACAATGCGACCGGCACGGCGGCGATTCTGGAGATCGCCGAGGCGATGAAGGCCGAAACGCTGGACCGGTCGGTGATGTTCCTGGCCGTGACGCTGGAAGAATCCGGCCTGCTGGGCTCGGAATTCTATGCCAACAATCCGACAGTGCCGCTGAACACGATCGTGGCCGGCATGAATATCGACGGCGCCCTGCCGATGGGACGCACACGCGACATGATCGTTGTGGGCCACGGCGCTTCGGAACTGGAAGACATCCTGAAAGACGTGCTGGTGGCGCAGGACCGGGTCATCACGCCCGACACCCGCCCCGAGGCCGGCTTCTTCTACCGCTCGGACCATATCTCGCTGGCCAAGAAGGGCGTACCGATGCTCTACGCCGGCGAAGGGGAAGACAAGCGCGACGGCGGTGTGGCGGCAGGACGTGCTGCGGCAGCCGCCTACACGGCCGAGCGCTACCACAAGCCAATGGACGAGTATTCCGACGACTGGGATCTCTCCGGTCTGGAGGAAGATGCGCAGGCGCTGTTCGAGGTGGGCTTGCGGATCGCCAATTCGGAGGACTGGCCGACCTGGTATCCGGGCAATGAGTTCGAAGCCATCCGCAAGGAAAGCCTCGGCGGCAACTGAGCTGGCGGCCGCTGGCACAGGGACACAGGATCGGGAGCGGCGATGCTTTCCTACCAGCATGGCTTCCATGCCGGAAACCGGGCGGACGTGCTGAAGCATGCGGTGCTCGACACCGTGCTTCGCGCGGCAGCCGAGGGGCCGCGCCCGATCTTCTATGTCGAGACCCATGCTGCGCGCGGCCGCTATGACCTGACCGGCCCGCAGGCGCGCAAGCGCGGCGAGGCCGATACCGGCGTGATTCCCTTGATCCGAGGTGCCGCACCGAAAGCGCTGAGCCCGTGGATCGACCTGGTGCGGGCGCGCGGCGTGAAGGACTATCCGGGCTCCCCGGCGCTTGCCCAGGCACGCCTGCCTGCAAATGCGCGGATGGTGCTGTTCGAGCGTCATCCTCAGGAGCATGCCGCGCTGGTCGAGGCGATGAAGGGCGATGAGCGCATCCTGATCCAGAAGGCGGACGGATATGGCGGCGCGCTGCGGCTTGCGCCGCGCGGCGGCGAGCAGATCGTCGTGCTGGTCGATCCGAGCTATGAGACGCGGCGCGATATCGAAGCGCTGGCGCTATGGACACCGAAAGCATTGAAACGCTGGCCGAAAGGCATGCTGATCCTGTGGCTGCCGCTTTTCCGGGACGGGCGGGAGGCGGAGTTCGGGGAATATCTGTCAACGCTTGGCGATGCGATGATTGTCGGCGCGCGCTGGCCGGTCGCCCCCGATGATACCAGTTCGCTGGAGGGATCGGCGATGGTCGCCTTCGGGGTGCCCAAGCCGGCGCGGGCCCCATGTGAGGCGATCGCGTCGAGTATCGCGAGCCTGTGGGCAAAAGGCGGGTGATGCTGGTGTGCTTGCGCCGGCCTATTCGCTGGCGGGCCGGGTCATGGCCTTGCCGTATTCCTCATACCGGCCGCCGAGCGCATACGAGATCATCCCAAGGCCGCGGCTGACCGTGTAGGCGCGGCCGAGGATGGCCCGCTGATTTCGCCCGAGCGAAACCAGAGCCGCCAGAGCCACCAGCAGCGCGCCGGCGAGCACGCGGACAATGCCATGCACCCCCGCCCGCAGGCGAGAGAGCGCCGCGGGCAGCTTCCGACCGGCGATCAAGGCATCGGTAAGGCCGGTGCGATACCATCGGCGCAGCAGCCAGCCAGTTGCGACGCGCTCCTCCGGGATATGTTCATAGACACGCGCATCTTTCGCCTGGGTCAGCCGATGGCCCCGGTCGAGCAGCTCGGTGAAGAAAAGCGTGTCTTCGGCGCCGGTCAGGGACATTCGGCTGTCGAAGCGCAGAGCCTCGGCACACACGGCATGCATGTCGATCAGGCAGTTGCAGGTCGCTCCCGGCTTCGACTGGTCGGTGTCTTTCGTGATCTTAGTTCCGTGTACAGCCCACTCTCTCAGCCAGCGAGGCGCGGTATCCGGATAAACCGGATCGACCGGACCGAAGATGCCGGCGGCGCCGGTTTCGGATTGCCTGCGCAGGAGAGCAGCGAGCCAGTGCGGATCGGCAAATTCATCATCGTCGATGAAGGCAAGAAGGTCGAAACCGGCGGCGAGGTCCAGCGCGCGGTTGCGTACATGCGTCACGCCCGGTGCCGTTTCCGCTTCATAGGCAAGCGGCGCGGGAAAGGCAGCCTGCCATTTCTCCACCACCTGGCGTGCGCCCTGAGCCGGATCATTGTCGATGATGACAAATCGGATCTCGGCATCGTCCGGCAGAATGAGTTCGCCGAGGCTTTTCAGGAGTCCGTCCAGCAGGTCATTGCGCTTGTAGGTCGGCGCTGCGACCAGGACCCGCCGGCGCACATCCTTGCCTGATGACATGGTCACGCTTCACCTCTTTGTCCCGGAATGGGACTGCCCCGCCCCTATCACGCCGCGTTTTATAAAGCGAAAGCGCGCGCGATAGCCAGTTGCCGGACCCGCAGGGCTGCAAATCCCGGGCCGCTGTCAAAACGCAGCGGGGCGGCCCGACAAGGCCGCCCCGCGCGTGTTATGTTGTTCTGGCCGGGGGCCTGTTTACTCGGCGGCCACCGGCAGGTCGGCAGCGGAAAGCTCGGTATAGCGCTTCAGGTGATGATCGACGTTTCCGAATTCGGAGTCGATGATCGTCAGGCGCTTGAAATAATGGCCGATGGCAAGCTCGTCGGTCATGCCCATGCCGCCGTGAATCTGGATCGCACTCTGGCCAATGAAGCGGCCACCCTGGCCAATCCGGACCTTGGCGGCGGAGGCAGCCTTCTTGCGGGTAACCTCGTCCTCACCGAGTTTCAGCGTGGCCATGTAAGTCATCGATACGGACTGCTCCGCCTCAATGAACATGTCGGCCATGCGGTGCTGCAATACCTGGAACTTGCCGATCGGCGTGCCGAACTGCTTGCGCGTCTTGGCATAGTCAATGGTCTGCGCATTGGCGACCTTCATGGCGCCGCAAGCCTCGGCGCAGAGCGCCGCGATGGCCTCATCGGTAACGAGTTCCACCAAAGCAAGGCTGTCTTCCCCGATGACGGCATCTGCGCCGACGGTGACATTGTCGAAATAGACCTCCGAGGCGCGCCGGCCATCCACCGTCGGATAGTCCCGCGTCGTCACGCCCTTTGCATCTTTCGGAACGATGAACACACCGACACCCTTGGTATCGCGGCGCCCGCCGCCCGTCCGTGCCGTGACGATCAGATGGCTCGCCCAGGGCGCGCCGGCGACGACCGCCTTATGGCCCGAAATTGTCCAACCGGCACCGTCCTTTTTGGCGGTTGTTTCAAGGTCGGCCAGATTGTAGCGGCCCTTCGGTTCGGCATAGGCGAAGGCGAAAACGCGCTCGCCGGCGATCAGCGCGGCCAGGTGATCTTCCTTCTGTGCCGAGCTGCCGCGCTTCAGGAAGCCACCGGCAAGGACGACGGTCGGCAGGAATGGTTCGACGACGAGACCTTTGCCGAACTCCTCCATCACGACCATCGCGTCGATGGGGCCGCCACCGAGGCCACCATCTTCCTCGCTGAACGGGGCGGCCAGAAGGCCAAGCTCAGCGAACTGGGCCCACATTTCGGGGCGCCAGCCATCTTTCGAGGCGACGACCTTGCGGCGCGTCTCGAAATCATACTGTTCACGGATCAGCCTTGCGAGGCTGTCGCGGATCATTGTCTGTTCTTCGGTGAAATTGAAATCCATGGATGTAACTCCTCCCTGCCCCGTCGCCTCAGAGGCCGAGGATCATTTTGCTGATGATATTGCGCTGAATTTCGTTCGATCCGCCATAGATCGAGGTCTTGCGCATATTGAAATACATGTCGGCCGCAAAATTCGAATAGTCCGGACCAACACCGATTTCGTTCGAGCCATTGGGCTGCATGCCGCGGGCGTAAGGCGCACCGTAATTGCCGACCGCTTCGAGGGTCAGCTCGGTCAGGCGTTGCTGGATTTCCGTGCCCTTGATCTTGAGGATCGAGCTTTCCGGGCCGGGGCCCTTGCCGGCAGCCTCTGAGGCGAGGGTGCGCAGCTCGGTGAACTCCAGCGCGGTCAGGTCGATTTCAAGCTGGCTGATCTTGCGGGCAAACTCGTCTGTCTTGATCAGCGGCGTCCCGTCCAGCGTTTCCTGCGAGGCAATGGCGCGCAGGCGCTCGACGCCGCGCTTGGAGCGGGCGACACCAGCGATGCCGGAGCGTTCATGCGCCAGCAGGAACTTGGCATAGGTCCAGCCCTCATTCTCCTTGCCGACGAGGTTTTCGACCGGCACGCGGACATCCGTCAGCCAGGTTTCGTTGACCTCATGCGTGCCGTCGATGAGCTTGATCGGGCGCACTTCGATGCCCGGCGATTTCATGTCGACGAGGATGAAGGAGATGCCTTCCTGCGCCTTCGCCGAAGGGTCGGTGCGGCAGAGGAAGAAACCCCAGTCGGCATGCTGGGCGAGCGTCGTCCAGGTCTTCTGGCCGTTCAGGATGTAGTGGTCGCCGTCGCGGACGGCCGTGGTCTTGAGGCTTGCGAGGTCGGAGCCGGCGCCCGGCTCGGAATAACCCTGCGCCCACCAGACATCGCCGGCCAGGATGCCCGGAAGGTGTTTCGCCTTCTGCTCTTCGCTGCCGAAGGTGTAGATGACCGGGCCGACCATCGAGACGCCGAAGGGGAGCGGCATCAGCGCGTCAACCCGGGCGTTCTCTTCCGACCAGATATAGCGCTGCGTCGATGTCCAGCCGGTGCCGCCGTATTTTTTCGGCCAGGCGGGGGCGGACCAGCCCTTCTTGCCGAGGATCTTGTGCCAGGCCAGGAACTGCTCACGCGTCAGGTCCTCGCGGCTGCCAAGGCCAATCAACTCTTTGGGGTAATTGTCGCGAATGAAGGCGCGCACTTCATCGCGGAAGGCGATCTCTTCGGGTGAAAATTCGAGGTTCATGGACGTTCGCTCCTGGATCTGCCTTGTTCTGGTCCCGGCACTTCATTTGTGTATGTCAGCCATTCCCATTCGCTGGCAAGGTGACGCGCACGTAAACGTAAAGAATGCCGCACGTTTCGTCGCGTCACCCCTCAGCAGGCTTGGCGATGAACGGCGCGCACGCCGTCTTCAGAAGGCCGATCGCCGTCGCCGAGCCGAGCCCGCTGCCGGTCTGGAATTCGAGCTGGACGAGCGGTTTGAGGCCGATCCGTTCGAGGGCGGCCTCGTGCGCCGGGCGCTGGGTTATGTGAGAGGCGAGGCAGTGGCTGACACCCTCCGGTGACACGGCATGCACGACGCCAGCCGCAATAGTTGTTGCAAAACCATCGAGCAGGACCGGGATACCCTGATGGCGCGCGGCGATGATGGCGCCGACGCAGGCGGCAATTTCGCGCCCGCCGAGGCAGCGTAGCGCCTCCAGGGGGTCCGACATATGCCCGCGGTGAACCTTGAGCGCCGCGCTGACGAGTTCCACCCGCTTCTGTGAAATCGAAACCGGCGTGTGCGCGCTGGGACGGACCCAGTATTCGGGCGAGCCGCCATAGAGCGCGCAGGCGACCGCAGCGGCCACCGTGCCGACACCCGCCCCGGATACGGCGATCGCCAGGAGGTCCGGCTGATCCTCGACCGCTTCAAAACCGAAAGCGACCGTTGCGGCGCATTCCCGTTCGGACATGGCCGCCGCTTCCGCGATACTCGGGGTCGGTTTGTCCAGGGCGAGTTCGAACACCCGCATATTGGCGCCGACCTGCGCGGCAATGGCGGACAGGGGCGCCTTGCCGGCACGCAGAGCCTCGATATGGGCCCTTGTATCCGCATTGCTGGACAGGGAGACGCCGGCATCAACGAGGCCGTGCGAACCGGCGAATATGGCCAGGGTCGGCTTTTCGATCCGCGGTGGGAAACGCCGCTGCCAGGTCGCAAGCCATTCGGCCGCCTCGCCGAGCCGGCCGAAATCCCCCTTGCGCCCCATCCCCAGCAATGCCTCCTGCACCTTCTGACCAGCGCCAGGGTCAGTCTGCACGGGCTTCAGGATCAGGTCGCGGACATCGTCGAGGGGAGACTTGTTCCGGGTCGTTTCGTTCAAGGCATGGATCTCCCGTTTGATGGCCGGTTACCGATCAGGCTGTTGAATTTAATACAGGCAGGACACATAGCAGGCTTCCAGCAAGGATTTGTTTCATCCTCGCCTGTATGACTTGCCCCGCAACCCGCCGCCAGTATTGGTTTCCGGTATAATGACACAGATCGAACCGATAAAGAGCCCGTGCATCAAGGTCTGCGCCGTCGATGGCCAGACGGGCTACTGTCTTGGCTGCGGGCGCACGCTGGCAGAGATCGGAAGCTGGACCCGGCTTACGGCGGCCGCGCGTGAAGATGTAATGACGCTTCTCCCGGCAAGGATTGACCGGTTGGTGTCGCTGGGGAAACGATAGATTCGATGAGCGCCGGCAAGATCCTGTCTGTCATAGCCTTGTCGATGGCCGTTGCGCTGGTCATCGCGCTGTATATCGCGCCCAAGCTGCGCGAGGCTGAATACCGCGCCGCCGTCGAGCAGCAGCGTGCGGCCACCAAGGTCGTCGCTGCCGCTTCCGATCCGGGCTCGTCGATTCACTCCCGCGCCGCCTTCATCGACCGGGAAGCTGACGGTCATTACTGGACACGCGCGGACGTGACCGGGACCGAAGTGAAATTCATGGTCGATACCGGTGCGAGTATCGTCGCGCTGACCTTCCGGGACGCCCAGCGCCTTGGCCTTGCGCCGGAGACACTCG
This sequence comes from uncultured Hyphomonas sp., assembly GCA_964419865.1. Classification (GTDB taxonomy): domain Bacteria; phylum Pseudomonadota; class Alphaproteobacteria; order Caulobacterales; family Hyphomonadaceae; genus Hyphomonas. The sequence goes on from CAYQRX010000034.1 coordinate 10,451, forward strand.
CCTATGACTCGGAGATACGTACGGCCGGCGGCGTGACCTATGGCGCACCGATCACGCTCAAGAGCATCCGCATAGGGCGCGTTGAGGTCCGGGATGTCGCCGCGGTGGTGCTGCGGAGCGATCTCGACCAGTCGCTGCTCGGGATGAGCTTCCTCAGCGAGCTGAATTCCTACGAATTCCGTCGCGGCCAGCTGATCATACGCCAGTAATCGGTTTTCCATCGAGGCCGCGGCCGACACCGAGCTCCCAGGCGAACCGGTGATCATCGCCCGCCCAGCGCGCATAGGCGACGCGCCCGTCAAGGCCGGCCGCTTTCATGAGGTCGCGGTACCAGTTCTCCGTACCGGCATTCAGCTTGTGCGGGTGCACGCCCCAGAGCAGGCAGGCCTGACGCAGGCGCTGATCCTCCAGCGACCCGTAGAGGATCGGTGCGGCGCCGCGAATGCGTGCAAACCGTGCAAGCCGCTCAAAGGCACCGGTGCGAAGGGCAAGGGCCGCCGCGCCTTCGGCCTCTGCCAGGTCAAGCGCCGTCTGCGCGACCACATCGATCGCATTCGGCGCCTGATCCTCGCCGCAGAACTCAGCCAGGGAGCGGCGATAGTCTTCTGCCCCTTCCGTCGCCCGGATGATGCGCGACATGATGGCCACCGCAGTCGCCGGATGGCGCCCGACTGCAGTCTCTGCCGAGAGCATGACTGCATCCGCACCCTGATAAATGGCCGTTGCCACATCCGATGCCTCAGCGCGCGTTGGCGCCGCATTTTCGATCATCGACTCCAGCATCTGCGTTGCGACGATGACCGGCCGCCCCCGCGCGCGCGCAGCCCGCACGATCCGGCGCTGGATGACCGGCACTTCTTCCGGCGCGAACTCGACCCCGAGATCACCGCGCGCGACCATCACCGCATCCGCGACTTCCACAATCGCCTCGAGATTGGAGATCGCTGCAGGCTTTTCGAGTTTTGCCACCAGCGGCGCGCGCCCGGCAATGATCGCTTTCACCTCCTCGATGTCTTCCACGGACTGGACAAAAGACAGCGCGACAATGTCCACGCCGATTTCCAGCGCAAACAGCAGATCGGCCCGGTCCTTTTCCGTCAGGGCACGGACCGGGAGCGCCTTGCCGCGCACCGTGAAACCCTTCTTGTCGCCGAGCTTCCCGGGAACTTCAGCGCGCACGCGTGGCGCGCTGCCCCCTTCGATCACGGTGAAGATCAGCTTCCCGTCGTCGGCAAGGATCGTATCCCCCTCCTCCAGGATCGCGACAATCTCGGCATGCGGCACCGGAATCGCCTGCTCATCCGGCGCGGTTTCACCCACAACGATGCGGTATTCCTTCCGGAATCCGAGCTTCAGCGCACCGCCGTCGAACTTGCCGACCCGAACCTTTGGTCCCTGCAGATCGGCGAGGGTTGCCAGCGGCCAGCCGATCGCGGCCTCCGCCGCGCGCACCGCATTCAGCGCCTCCTGATGCGCTGCATGTTCGCCATGGCTGAAATTCAGCCGGAAAACGTCAACGCCTGCTTCAGCCAGGGCACGAACCTCCCTGGGTGAGCGGCTGCCTGGCCCGAGCGTCGCGACGATTTTGGCATTGTCGCCCTTGAGGCGGATGTTGGGCATGTTGCGCTCCGTGAATGACAAGGCTGTCAGCGAACGCTTATAGCGACTCGGCAACTCGCCGCCAGCCGCCGGATGCGCATTCGCAGCTTTCGCTGACGCGGTTTTTTCAGGGACGGCTGCATCTAAAGCGGCCCGTTGGCGCATCTGGTGAGGATGGAGGCTCCTCAAATGAACAAACATGCTTTCGCCGCCGGCTTCGCGCTGGCCCTTTGCGCTTTTGGCCCTGCTCTGGCCGAGCCAACCGAACGGGCGGCTGAACCTGTCACAATACTCGTGCTCGGAACCTATCATTTCGACAATCCCGGGCTCGACCTGGTCAATGCAGAAGCCGACGACGTCCTCACCACAACACGCCAGGCTGAACTGCGCGACCTTGCCGAGCGGCTCGCCAAATTTGAGCCGACCGCAGTCGCTGTTGAAAGTGTCCGGCGCGGCGCGAATTTCCTTGACCCGCGCTATACGGAATTCACGCCTGAACGCCTCGGCTCGGACCGCAACGAGATCACACAAATCGGATACCGGGTGGCGCACAAGCTGGAGTTGACCCGCGTCTATGCTGTGGATGAACAGGAGGGCGAAGTTGCCTTTTTTCCGTTCGACCGCATACGCGGCCATGCCGAGCGTGCCGGCACACCTGAAATGATCGACACGATGATCGCCCGGGTTCAGGCCGACTCTGAGATGCTGATGCGCGATCAGGCGACCACGACGATCACCGAACTGCTGGCAAGGCAGAACGAGCCGCAACTGATCGAGCGGATGCATGCCGATTACTATTATGGCTTTCTACCGATGGCGGACGCAGAAGATAGTGCCGGAGCGGCGCTAAACTATGGTTGGTACGCGCGCAACGCGCTGATCTTTTCAAACATTGCGGCCAATGCCAGACCGGGCGACAGAATTCTGGTGGTATACGGATCGGGCCACAACTACTGGCTGCGTCATTTCGTGGAAATGACACCAGGTTTTGAACTCGCCGACCCTCTGGACTACCTGCGCGATCAGGCGACGGCCTCGGCGGCCGAAAATGGGTCGTAAGACAGGATCGGCGCGAGCCATCGCTCCGCCATCCGCACCTCCCAGCCCTTGCGGGCGGCATAGTCCGCAACCTGATCGCGGTCTATGCGGCCGACGGCGAAATATTTCGCCTCCGGATGCGAGAGATAGAGGCCGGAAACGCTGGCGGCGGGGAACATCGCATAGCTGGAGGTCAGCTCCACGCCGATGCGCTTGTCCGCTTCGAGAAGGCGGAACAGCGTTCCCTTCTCGGTATGGTCCGGCTGGCAGGGGTAGCCGGGGGCCGGGCGGATGCCCTGATACTTCTCGGCGATCAGGTCTGCGTTCGAGAGGTTCTCTTCCGGCGCATAGGCCCAGAGCTCGCGGCGCACCTTCTCGTGCATATACTCCGCCATCGCCTCGGCAAACCGGTCGGCGAGCGCCTTGACCATGATCGAAGAATAATCGTCGCCCTTGGCGGCGAATGCCTGCGCGATCTCTTCGGCCTCCGGACCGGATGTAACGCAGAAGCCGCCAATCCAGTCATCACCCTCCGGCGCGACAAAATCGGCGAGCGCGAAGTTCGGCTGCTCGTTATCCTTCATCATCTGCTGGCGCAGGGTCAGGAACGTTTCACCGTTCGCAAGTTTTATATCGTCCCCGGATGAATTGGCTTTCCAGAAGCCAACGACCCCCTTGGGATTCAGCCAGCCTTCGCCGACCAGCTGCTGCATCATGGCCTGCGTATCGCGCCAGAGGCTTGAGGCTGCTTCGCCAACGATTTTGTCTTCGAGGATTGCCGGATGGCGCCCAGCAAGATCCCAGGCGGCAAAATATGGCGTCCAGTCAATATATCGCGCGAGCGTGCCCAGGTCGATATTCTCGAACGTCCGCACACCCTCGAAAGAAGGCTTCGGCGGCGTGTAGCTGGCCCAGTTGAACTGAAGCTTCGCCGCGCGCGCGTCTGCAAGTGGCAGCCGCGGCATCGGCGGACCACCCTTTCGAGACTCTCGCATCCGTTCATAGCGGGCGCGCACTTCGCTCAGGAAGACCGGACGATCATCATCGCTGAGCAGCGAGCTGACCACGCCGACGGCGCGGCTCGCGTCCACGACATGGACGACAGGCGCCGACCGGATCGCGGGCTCGATCTTAACCGCCGTATGAGCTGCGCTGGTCGTGGCGCCACCAATCAGGAGCGGCTGCTTCATGCCAAGGCGCTGCATCTCAGCGGCAACATAGACCATTTCATCAAGGCTCGGCGTGATCAGGCCGGATAGCCCGATAATATCGGCGCCTTCCTTTACCGCGGTATCGAGAATTTTCTCGGCCGGCACCATGACGCCCAGATCGACTATTTCATAGCCGTTGCAGGCCAGCACCACACCCACGATGTTCTTGCCTATATCGTGGACATCGCCCTTGACGGTTGCGAGCACGACCTTGCCGTTGGATTTGCGCTCAAGGCCGAGCTCACGCTTTTCAGCCTCCATGAAGGGCTCAAGCCACGCCACCGCCTGTTTCATCACGCGCGCCGATTTCACCACCTGGGGCAGGAACATCTTGCCGGAACCGAAAAGATCACCGACGATATTCATGCCCGCCATCAGTGGCCCTTCGATCACATGCAGTGGTCGCTCAACGCTGAGGCGCGCTTCTTCCGTATCCGTATCAATAAATTCGGTGATGCCGTGGACCAGCGCATGCTCGAGACGTTTCTCGACGGACAGTTCGCGCCAGGACATGTCCTTCTGCTGAACCTTGCCCTTCTGGCCCTTGTAGCGCTCGGCGAGGTCAACCAGCCTGTCGGTTGCGTCCGGCCGGCGGTTCAGGATGACATCCTCCACGGCATCGCGCAGCTCCGGCTCGATATCGTCATATATGTCGAGCTGGCCGGCATTGACGATACCCATGTCCATGCCTGCGGGGATCGCGTAATAGAGAAACACCGAATGCATGGCCCGGCGCACTGGCTCATTGCCCCGGAAGCTGAAGGACACATTCGAGAGCCCGCCGGAGATGTGACATCCGGGGCATGTCTCACGGATCACCTTCGCCGCCTCGAAGAAATCGAGGGCATAGGTATTGTGCTCCTCAATGCCGGTGGCGACAGCAAATATATTGGGATCGAAGATGATGTCTTCCGGGGGGAAGCCCACCTCTTCCGTCAAAATACGGAAGGCCCGCTGGCATATCTCTATCTTACGCGGCGCGGTATCAGCCTGCCCCTGTTCGTCGAACGCCATCACGACGACCGCTGCGCCATAAGACAGGCAGGCCTCCGCCTGCTCGCGGAACTTCTCCTCGCCTTCCTTCATGGAAATCGAGTTAACGATCGCCTTGCCCTGCACGCATTTGAGGCCCGCCTCGATGACTTCCCATTTGGACGAGTCGATCATCACGGGAACGCGCGCGATGTCGGGCTCTGCGGCGATGAGGTTTAGATAAGTCGTCATCGCCTGCACACCGTCGAGCATGCCCTCATCCATGTTGACGTCGATGACCTGCGCGCCGTTCTCGACCTGCTGGCGTGCGACCTCCACGGCGTCGGCATAGCGCCCTTCGGTGATCAATTTGCGGAACGCCGCGGACCCTGTGACGTTCGTGCGCTCGCCGATATTGATGAAGGTGGCGCTCGGTTGGGTCATTTCCGCTGTCTTCCGCGTTCCAGCGACCAGTTGCCATCCTCAATGGCTGGCAGTCCATCCGTCGCCTGATTGTACAAGTATATCCACGCTTCTTCGCCGGTTGGGCTTCCGGCAGCATCGAGCATCGGCACACGCCGCCTGAGATAGAGCGAGGTTTTGGGATCGTCCGTCACATCTTCGTATTCGTCCATGGCCGCCACGATACCGACCTCATCGATGCGGTAGGTCACACCCTGACAGAGCCCATCACCCTCTACCGCGGCTGGAAATCCGCCAGCATCATACATCCGGCCACGGAACGTGCAGGGCGCAAGCCATCGCCCGGATTCCGCCAACGGAATATGCTGTGGCCCGCCAGCAGCGCCCTGTTTCAGAAGGCCGTAAAAGATGAACATATCCCCTGGCCGCACATCCAGCTTGGTCACGACGCCACCGTAAACGGCTCAAGGCCCGACAGCCGCATGGCGCGCGCCGCCTCCGGCACCTTGCGGGGCGCCGCATTCTTCACGGCTTTCGCAATCGCCGCGATATGGTTCGGCGAGGTCCCGCAGCAGCCGCCGAGAATGTTCACCAGCCCGCTCGCCGCCCATTCTCCGAGATGCGCGGCCGTCTGATCCGGCGTCTCGTCATATTCGCCGAAGGCATTCGGCAAGCCGGCATTCGGATAGGCGATGACGCGCGTGTCGGCGACGCGGCTGATCGCGGCGACATGCTGGCGCATCAGGTCCGCGCCGAGCGCGCAGTTCAGCCCGATGGCCCAGGGGCGGGCATGACGCACCGAGTTCCAGAAGGCTTCCGCCGTCTGCCCGCTGAGCGTTCGGCCAGACGCATCCGTGATCGTGCCCGAAATGACAATTGGCAGGTCGATACCCTTTTCCCTGCGCAGATCCAGCAGTGCCTTGATGGCGGCCTTCGCATTCAACGTGTCGAAGACCGTCTCGATCAGGAATACGTCAATGAATGGCGCCATTGCCTCAGCCTGCTCGTAATAGGCTGCGCGCACCTCATCGAAGGTCACATCTCGATAGCCCGGATCGTTGACATTCGGGCTGAGCGACAGGGTCTTGTTGGTAGGCCCGATGGCACCCATCACACCGACCGGCCGGCCAAGTTCGGCCTCCGCTGCATCGGCCACCTCGCGCGCGATCCGGGCGCCCTCACTGGCAATCTCGGCGGCCAGCGCCTCCATCTTGTAGTCGGCCATGGCGATGGTGGTCGCTGAAAAAGTGTTTGTCTCGACAAAGTCCGCCCCGGCATCAATATAAGCCCGGTGAATGGCACCAATCACATCGGGGCGGGTGAGGTTGAGCAGGTCGTTGTTGCCTTTGAGCGGGACCGGCCAGTCATTGAAACGGCTCCCGCGGAAGTCCTCTTCAGTCAGCTTGTAGCCCTGGATCTGCGTGCCCATCGCGCCGTCGAGCACGAGGATACGGCTTTGCGCAAGCGCTTCGAGAGCCTTGAAACGGTCCTTGGTGTTCATGGTTCAGGCAGCCTCGGCAGCTTTGGGTTTGAGACCCAGCAGGCGACAGGTCGACAGCGCCAGCCCCGCTCGGTTCAGCGTATAGAAGTGAAAGTCCTCTACGCCCTGGTCATAGAGCTTATGGCAGAGTTCGGCCGCGACATTCGCCGTTACCAGGTCGCGCGTTTCCTCATCATTGTCCAAACCGTCATAAAGCGCATGGAGCCAGTCGGGGATCGTTGCACCGCACAGGCCTGCAATCCGCTTCAGCCCGTTGAAGTTCGGCTGCAACATGATACCCGGCACGATCGGCAGTGTCACACCGCCTGCGCGAGCCTTTTCGAGGAATTCGAGATAGACTTCCGGCTCGAAGAAGAATTGCGTGATCGCCCTGTCCGCGCCAGCATCCTGCTTGGCCTTCAGGAAGGCGATCTCCGCGTCCCATCCTCGCGCCTCCGGATGCAACTCCGGATAACAGGAAACAGAGATTTCAAAACACTTGCCCAGTTCCGGCCGGTGCCTCCTCAGTCCACGGATGAGGTCAATCGAATCCGTGAAGCCACCCGGGTGCGGCTCGAATTTCGCTCCCATGCCCGCGGGTGGGTCGCCGCGCAGCGCCACAATATGCTTGACGCCCGCTTGCCAGTAACTCTCGGCGACGGCGAGCACTTCTTCCCGGGGTGCCGAAACGCAGGTCAGATGCCCGGCCGGACGCAGTGATGTCTCGGCCACGATACGGCGCACGGTATCGTGCGTGCGCTCCCGGGTGGAGCCGCCCGCACCATAGGTCACGGAAACGAACTCCGGCGCCATCGGCTCAAGCCGCTGGATCGTCTCCCACAGGCGGACGTTCATCGCCTCGGTCTTCGGCGGGAAGAACTCGAACGAGACGCGCACCGGAGGCTTGCTGCTGTGCGACTGGACAACCG